>RFHJ01000106.1 GCA_003696905.1 Gammaproteobacteria bacterium
CGGCATCGACTGGGTGACGCGCTGGCGCCACCTCGATCACCTGGGATCGCTGCGCCTGATGACCGACGAGCGCGGCTGGGTCGTCTCCGGCTCGCAGATCGACTACTACCCGTTCGGGATGCCGATGGATGCCGTGCCGCCGTCGTCCTGGCTGTTCACCGGTCACGAGAAGGACGCGACCACCGGGCTCGACTACATGCTGGCGCGGATGCACAGCGCGAGCGTGGGGTCGTTCACCAGTGTGGACCCGGCGAGGGGAAGTGCGAAGCAGGTCCGGCCGGACTCCTGGAACCGCTACAGCTACGTCCGCAACAACCCGATGGGCCGTGTAGACCCAACAGGTGGTGTTCCCCGACCGCCGGGGTCCGGCGGGGTCCGACCTCAGGTGCTGCCGCCGACTTCCGGCAATCACTCTTCGACCCTGGCCAGCGAGAAGGAACAGGACATCCAGTCCTTCGACGGGCGAGATGGGCAGGAGCAGGATTCGGCCGAGTTCTTCGAGCAGTTCAAAAAGGGAACATATCTTCTCGATGGTGGACCAACTGCGGGCAATGCACTGGGTCACGTCGCCCTTGCAGTGGATGGGATCGTGTATTCCGCGTTGACATCATATGTACGGAGTCCCAAGGACGGCGGAGACTGGGGTGTCTCTCTGAAAGCGTATCTTCAAGCACAACGCGAGAAACGGGTGACGACCATAATGGAGCTGAGAGCGACCGCCGTGCAGAAGGATTCACTCATGAAAAACCTGGAAACCCTTCGCGCCGACGCTGCTACGGGCGGAAGACTGGAGAATTCATGCGTGGACATCACAGAACGTGCCTTGGAGGGTTCGGGGATTCTCAGGGATCAGGGTCTACGTTTCGTTCACGGCGAGATCGTCCAGGTATCTCCTGTGCGGTCAGTTCTTCCACACGATCTTTCTTTTCGCGTGCGCGCGCAAGGGCTAGTGGAACGCACCGTGACGTATGGCCGCCGGCCGCCATACGTCTTGCCAAGGGCCACGGTTGGCAGTCTGTACGAGGAATCAAGCCATGGTGACTGACCCGGGGTTCGGGCGGCGGCAGCGGGTGATGATCGTGCTGGCACTGCTCTTGCTTGCATGTACGCCATGGTTCGTGTCGGTTGATGTCCTCTGCCAAGGAGATACGGTACAGATCACTATTAGGCGCTTGGGTGAGTACGCCGTACCTGTGCGCCGGATACGAGTTGTAGACAAGGCGGTGGAACGCACTGTTTGGGAAGTGTATCAGGCCAATCCTGAATCGATGAGAGCGATGGATCGATTACGTCTGCAAGCAGGCAATAATGCGGTACTTCCTGATGGGTTGGCGCGTCTCGGATTCCAGATCTCGGTGCCGGCCTGTGGGGATTCTTTTGAGCTTCGGCCACAACGGCCGTATCAGATCGAGTTTCTGGTCGAAGGGGCGACGATGCGCAAAGCATTCAGCATTCCAGGCGTTCCCAAGGCCGGTGAGCGGATGGAGTGAGCCGGCGACGGGATCGCCCCGGGTTTTCCGGAGGCCTCGATCCTTGAGAGGATGGGGCCATGAAGAAGAGCGCAAGGTAGTCGTCGGAGGTGCGGGAGCGGGCGGTGCGTCTGGTCCGCGAAGGGATCCGGGAGCACGGCTCGGAGTGGTCGGCGATCGTGTCGATCGCGGAGAAGATCGGCTGTTCGCCTGAGACGCTGCGCAGGTGGTTGCGGCAGAGCCGGAATACCCGTGGCGGTGCAATGACTACGCAGCGTTAGCAGGGGAGTGCTTATGAGCGACGTGCAGCAGCAAGAATGTGCGCGCCCATGGTCTCGGCTTGGTGGTGGCGCGCGAAGAGCATGTTTCCTCGGCGGCGTGATGGTGTTCTGCTCGATGGCGGTGCTGGCGCAGAGCCAGGCAACCTGTCGTGTCGAAGACAAGCTTCCAGGGGTCGCGAGCGTCAAGAATGCAGTCGTCGTCATTGAGGGGATTCCGATGTACGTGCATTTTCGTGCCGGATTGTCGAGGGAGCTCCTGGCTAGACGGCTGGACAGTGGCGGTGCCTACTACGAGCTTCGATTCCGGGGACCCGGCTTTCTCAAGGCCCTGAGGGCAACACCAATATGCGCGAGCGATGGAACGTATCCAGATGTGCGAAGTGAGACGGGAGGCGATGACTGGAGGATCAGAATTACTGTACGTGACGGGGATGCGACCGTGGCGGTCATCTTCGTAGGGATGGGAGGACACGCAGGCAGCGATGGGTGCGTGTGCGATTCGGGAGACTGGTTCCGGCGGGTCTGGGCGAGCATCGAACAGGATATCGCGCCTCTGCGACGAAGGTAGTGCTTCGGGGGCTTGCCGGAATCCCTCACCGGCTTTGAGGCACTCCCGTGTTTCACTTACTGAGCAGCCGCGGCCGCCGATTCGGCGGTGGGTCGGTTGATCCAGCTTTCCGCCGCAAGCGCTGGATGGTTCGGTGTTCCGTTCGCGAAGCGCTCCGGGTGTCGTTGACAGGCCGCGACGAGGACCCGCTGGAGCCGGCGGATGACAGTTCGAGCTCGGCCGGAGCGGACATTCGCAGGGGTGCGCAGCTCTCACCACCGGTTCCATTCTCGACGCTTCCACCGGTCACGGTTGGATGGTCGATCGGCGGATCAGTAGCGAATCGAGCGCTGCAGAGGTCGGTCGGCAGCCCGTGCGGCTTCACGCCACCGCGAACACCAGCAGGTACAGCGGGAACACGAGCAGCATCGCGGCCAGCGTGTAGCCCATGATCTCGCGGGCGCGGGTGCGGGTGATCGACAGCAGCGCAAGGGCCCAGAACGGCTGGAGCATGTTGGTCCACGCGTCGCCGTAGGCCAGCGCCATCACGGCGCGGGCGGGGTCGACGCCGATGGCGGGATCGAGGGCGGCGCGCAGGACGATCTCGCCCTGGACGGCCCACTGGCCGCCGCCCGACGGGACGAACAGGTTGACCAGCCCGGCGTTGAGGAACGTCAGCGTCTCGAACGCCCAGCCGGCGGGAAGGCCGAGCCGCGCCAGGGCGAGGGCCGCGTCGACGCCGGCCTGGGCGAGGATCGCGACCAGGCCCGACGCGCGCATCGCGCCGAGGATCGCGAAGTAGAACGGGAACTGCAGCAGGATCCCGCCCGCCTCGCCGGCGCCGCGGCCGACCGAGCGCGAGAGCGCCAGCGGTGAGCGGTGCAGCGCCAGCGCGCCGAACAGGAACACGAACAGGATCACGTTGAGATCGAACCCGCGCGTGCCGGCGGCGAACCCGGGCGCCAGCACCAGCGCCAGCACCAGCGCGGCGGGGACCAGCGCCGTCAGCGCGACGGCGAGCGAATGGCCGAGCCGGCCGGCGGGCGTGCGCCGCTCGTCGGCGGGCGCCTCCGGCGCGAGATCCCCGGGCGCGGGCGGCGGGACCTCGGCGGGCGCGCGCCGCGCCATCGAGGCCATGATCAGCGGCAGCGCGACGAGAAAGCCGGCGAGCAGCAGCAGGTTGGGGGCGGCGAGGATCGTGCGGGCGATCGGGATCGTGCCGACCAGGTCGGCCTGGGGGTGGCTCGCCTGGGCGACGACCAGCGGCGCCGAGCCGGACAGGCCGCCGTGCCACGAGAGGAACCCGACGTAGGCCGACGCCGCGATCAGCGGA
>RFHJ01000107.1 GCA_003696905.1 Gammaproteobacteria bacterium
CATGCCCATGGTCTGGGTCCAGTCGGGCAGGGCGGTGTAGTGCAGATGGTGCGGACCGGCCCACATGTAGGTGGAGATCAGGGCCCAGAAGTGCACCACGGACAGGCGGTAGGAGTAGACGGGGCGACCCGCCTGCTTGGGCACGAAGTAGTACATCATGCCGAGGAAGCCCGCGGTGAGGAAGAAGCCGACCGCGTTGTGGCCGTACCACCACTGCACCATGGCATCCACTGCTCCGGGGTAGAGGCTGTAGGACTTGGTCAGAGTGACCGGGATCTCGAGGTTGTTGACGATATGCAGCAGGGCGATGGTGATGATGAAGGCCCCATAGAACCAGTTCGCCACATATATATGCTTGACCTTGCGCTTGGCGATGGTGCCGAAGAACACGATCGCATAGGCCACCCAGACGACCGCAATCAGTAGATCGATGGGCCATTCGAGCTCGGCGTACTCCTTGCTCGTGGTGATGCCCAAGGGCAGGGTGATGGCCGCCAGTACGATAATGGCCGTCCAGCCCCAGAAGGTGAAGGCGGCGAGCCCCCCGCCGAAGAGCCGGGTCTGGCAGGTCCGCTGCACCACATAGTAGGACGTGGCGAACAGCGCCGAGCCGCCGAAGGCAAAGATCACGGCATTGGTGTGCAAGGGCCGCAGGCGGCCATAGCTCAGCCAGGGAATACCGTGGGTGAGGTCCGGAAAGGCCAGTTGTGCAGCGACGATCACGCCGACGAGCATCCCGACGATGCCCCAGACGACGGTCATGATCGCAAATTGCCGCACGACCTTATAGTTATAGGTTTCTGCTTGCATTTGCGTCTCCCAACTCCCAAGTGAACAGGATACGGCGACAAAATTGCCGCCTAGAGCGGAAGACTAAACCGATAAAATCTGGCGTCTTTGATCTGGGTCAAATTGAAGGAATCGCTGTCCGAGGGACGAGTTATGTCGTATCCCTTACTTGAGGCAGGTCAATTGTGGGTGGTTTCTCGATGTCCCAGGGAGGGGGCCTCTCCGCGACCCAAGGGCACACACGGAGTATGGCTCACGAGGATTGGCCGAGGGTGGAGTGGCAGGCGGTGTGATGTTTCAGCATCTGCTTGAGGTGGTCGAGGTCGCGGATCTTTACGTGTTTGCGATCGACCTCCAGGATGCCGTGTTCTTGGAAGCGGGTAAAGAGGCGGCTGACCGTCTCCAGCGCAAGCCCAAGGTAACTGCCGATGTCCTGGCGCGACATGGCGAGGAAGAAATCGGTGGGGGAGAAGCCGCGACGTCGAAAGCGCTCCGACAGACTCACCAGGAAAGAGGCGAGGCGTTCCTCGGCAGTGCTGTTGTTCAGCAGGGAGATCATGTTGGCTTCGTCGCTGACTTCCTTGCTCAGCAGACGCAGCATCTGATGTTGCAGGCTGGGGATCGAAGTGGACAACTGCTCCAGCTTGTCGAAGGGCAGTTCGCATAGGGCGGTGGTTTCCAATGCCTTGGCGAAACAGCCATGACGATCGTCTTGGATGGCGTCCAGTCCCAGGAGTTCGCCGGGCAGGTGGAATCCGATGACGTGTTCGTCTCCCGAGGCGGTTTGGGTGTAGGTCTTGACCGAGCCCGTTTTGAGGACATAGAGGCTGCGAAAGCGATCGCCGGGCGAGAAGATGATCTGGCCCCGCTGTATGGGTTTGTTCCGTTTGACGATGCTTTCTAGTCGTTCGATATCGGGGGCATCGAGGCCATAGGGTAGGCACAGGGTGGCCAGGCTGCAATTGGCGCATGCGATCTTGATTCCCTCGATCGAAACTACCTTTGATTTGTCGGCCATGGTTCGCTGATCTCACTCTTAGATTGCGCCACATTGTTGTAGCTGTGATTGTGCCGGGAATAGGGCGATAGTGCCAGTCCCTTTCGCCTTATCCAGGGCAAGGGATACGGCACAAAAAAACCGCGGCCGATCGGCCGCGGTTCTGATAACGGACAGCGACTGCCTCAGCGCTGTGCCGGGGCCCCCTGAGGAGCCGGTGCCGGCCGCTGTTGGGGACGCTGCTGCGGCGCCGGTGCCGGTGGCTGCGGGTAGTAGCCGGGAGGCGGGGCCGGGCGATAGGCAGGCGGACCATAGGGTGCAGCCATGGGTGCGCCATAGGCGGGCGCTGCCGGTGGTGGGTAGCCGTAGCCATAGCCATAGCCGCCGTAGGGAGGATACAAGCCATTGTAGCTATAGGTATTGCCATACCAGTCGGTATCGCCGGTACCACGGAAATTGCCGCGGGTGTTGCCGCGACCCTTGAAGTTCATTTGGAACTCGGCCTCACCCTCACCGGTGCCGTCGCCGACGAAATCACCGCTGCCGCGGCCACTGCCATAGCCCGAGCCGTTGTCGCCCCAGGGCGACCAGGAATCGGCGAGGGCCGAGAAGGACACAGCCAGTGTGCCAGCCAGGGTCAAGGCGCCCAAGGTCTTGGTTAACGTACGCATCGATAACACTCCTGCAAGATTTGAAGTTTGTTTTCGGCATCGGTTGTGGAAGTCCTCCTCCGGTGCCGCTGCCCGTGCGGACAGGGAAAAATATAGTCTAGATGGGCGCTCGATGCCAGCGTGGCTCGTCCTTGACCGTGACATCCCATTACGTCGTTAAGTAGCTGTCAATACAGTAAATTTTTAATGCCTTTGCGGCGACTCCTTTATGTCGCATCTTGACGGGGATCAAGAAACCGTGATTTCCCTGCCCAAGTTCGCCGGTGGGCTTTTACCGCTGACTTGGCGGTCGAATCCTTGTAGACTTCTCCTCCGTCCGAACTCCGTTCACCTCCAGTCGAACCTCCGACCACATGACCAAGTGCATCTTCATTACGGGCGGCGTCGTTTCGTCCCTTGGCAAGGGTATTGCCGCCGCTTCTCTGGGCGCGCTTCTCGAGGCGCGCGGTCTCACCGTCACCATGATCAAGCTCGATCCGTACATCAACGTGGATCCGGGCACCATGAGCCCTTTCCAACATGGGGAGGTGTTCGTGACCGAGGATGGGGCCGAGACCGATCTCGATCTCGGCCACTACGAGCGGTTTATTCGAACCACCATGGGGAAGAACAACAACTTCACCACCGGCCAGATCTACGATCAGGTGATCCGCAAGGAACGGCGCGGTGAATACCTGGGAGCCACCGTGCAGGTGATCCCCCACATCACCAATCAGATCAAGGAGTGCATCCGGGTCGGTGCCAACGGTGCGGATGTGGTGCTGGTCGAGATCGGGGGGACCGTGGGCGACATCGAGTCATTGCCGTTCCTCGAGGCGATCCGCCAGATGGGCGTGGAGATGGGGCGCGAGAATGCCATTTTCGTGCACCTGACCCTGGTCCCCTATATCCCGGCAGCGGGTGAGATCAAGACCAAGCCCACCCAGCATTCGGTCAAGGAACTGCGTTCGATCGGCATCCAGCCCGATGTACTGTTGTGCCGGGCCGATCGGCCGATCCCGGAAGGTGAGCGGCGCAAGATCGCGCTGTTCACGAATGTTCCGGAGAAGGCGGTCATCTCCGCCATCGACGCGGACACCATCTATCGCATTCCGCTGCTGCTGCGCGAGCAGGCCCTGGATGACATCGTGGTCGAACAGCTGGGATTGGAGGTGCCGCCGGCCGATCTCTCGGAGTGGGAGGCGGTAGTGGATGGATTGACCCACACCGAAGGCGAGGTGGACATCGCGATGGTCGGCAAATACGTCGATCTCACCGAGTCCTACAAGTCGCTCAACGAGGCCTTGATCCACGCCGGTATTCGAGCGCGTTGCAAGGTGAACATCCACTATATCGATTCCGAAGAGCTGGAGCAGGACGAGACCCTGCAGGAATTGCACGGCATGCATGCCATTCTGGTGCCAGGGGGGTTCGGGGAACGAGGCGTGGAAGGCAAGATCGCGGCCGTGCGCTATGCGCGCGAGAACCGCATCCCCTATCTGGGTATCTGCCTCGGCATGCAGGTGGCGGTGATCGAATATGCGCGCCATGTGGCGGGCCTCGAGGATGCGCACAGCACCGAGTTCGTACGCGACACCCCCCACCCGGTCATCGCCCTCATTACCGAATGGCTGAGCCCGGATGGCACTGTCGAACAGCGAGGGGAAAACGTCGACCTCGGCGGTACCATGCGCCTCGGTGCCCAGCCCTGCAAGTTGGCGAAGGGGACGATTTCGCGCAGGCTCTATGGCAAGGACGTGATTCGTGAGCGTCATCGCCATCGGTATGAGTTCAACAACGGCTATCGCCAGGAGCTGGAGGATGCCGGGATGAAGGTGGCCGGGACCTCCATCGATGGCCGTCTGGTGGAGATCATCGAGATTCCCGATCATCCCTGGTTCGTGGCCTGCCAGTTCCACCCGGAATTCACCTCCACGCCGCGCTATGGCCATCCGCTGTTCAGCGGTTTCCTGGAGGCGGCCATTGCCCAGCGCGAGGCGTGCAAGCCCGAGGTCCAATCGGCATGAATCTGTGTGGCTTCGAGGTCGGGATCGACCAGCCCCTGTTCCTGATCGCCGGAACCTGCGTGATCGAGAGCGAATCCTCGGCCCTGGCGGTGGCCGGGCGCCTGAAGGAGATCACCGATCGACTCGGCGTGCCCTTCATCTACAAATCGTCGTTCGACAAGGCGAATCGCTCTTCCCACGAGAGTTTTCGCGGACCCGGTCTGGAGGAGGGGCTGCGCATCCTGCAGAAGGTGAAGGAAGAGATCGGGGTGCCGGTGCTGACCGATGTACACGAAGACACGCCGCTGGACGAAGTGGCCGAGGTGGTCGACGTCCTGCAGACCCCGGCCTTTCTGTGTCGGCAGACCAACTTCATCCAGAACGTTGCGCGGACCGGTCGTCCGGTGAACATCAAGAAAGGGCAGTTCCTGGCGCCCTGGGACATGGCCAATGTGGCGGCGAAGGCGAGGGCAACCGGCAATGAGCAGATCATGGTGTGTGAACGGGGCGTGAGCTTCGGCTACAACACCCTGATCTCGGACATGCGCGGGCTTGCGGTGATGCGCGAGACCGGATGTCCGGTGGTCTTCGATGCCACCCATTCGGTGCAGCAGCCGGGTGGCAGGGGCACCTCTTCGGGAGGCGAACGCCAGCACGTGCCGGTGCTCGCGCGGGCGGCGGTGGCGGCTGGCGTGTCGGGCCTGTTCATGGAGACTCATCCGGATCCCGATCAGGCCCTTTCGGATGGTCCCAACTCGTGGCCGCTGGAACTGATGCCGGCCCTGCTCGAGACACTCACCGTCCTCGACCGCGCGGTAAAGGAACAGGGGCTGATCGAGGATCGTCTGTCGACGGCCGATTGAGCAGGCACCGTAATGCTTCCGCTTCTCTCATGAATTCTGCAGTCCAAATCTTTAGGAGTCACCATGTCTGAGATCATCGAAGTACGTGCTCGGGAGATCCTCGATTCCCGTGGTAATCCGACCGTGGAGGCGGATGTCATCACCGCGGACGGCGCGATCGGCCGGGCAGCGGTTCCTTCCGGCGCATCGACCGGTTCACGCGAGGCCCTCGAGCTGCGCGATGGCGATCCGGCGCGGTACAACGGCAAGGGCGTGCTTAAGGCGGTGGGGCACGTGAATGGCGAGATCGCCGAGCGTCTGCGCGGCATGGAGGTCACCGACCAGGCCACCCTGGACCAGGCGATGATCGAGCTTGACGGCACCGAGAACAAGTCACGCCTGGGCGCCAACGCCATATTGGGTGCGTCGCTGGCGGCTGCCCATGCAGCGGCCCAGGAGCAGGCCATGGCCCTGTTCGAGTACATGGGGCACGGCAGTTATCGCATGCCGGTCCCCATGATGAATATCATCAACGGGGGCGAGCATGCGGACAACAGCGTGGATCTGCAGGAGTTCATGATCCTGCCGGTCAGCGCCGGCTCGATGCGCGAGGCGGTGCGCTATGGGGCCGAGGTCTTCCATGCCCTCAAATCAGTGCTCGGTAGCCGGGGGCTGGCCACCACGGTGGGCGACGAAGGCGGTTTCGCGCCCAATCTGCGTTCCAATGTGGAGGCCATCGAGGTAATCCTCGAGGCCATCACCAAGGCGGGCTACCGGCCCGGCGAGGATATCTATCTGGGGATCGATGCGGCCAGTTCCGAGTTCTACAGGGATGGTCGCTATGAACTGGCCTCGGAGGGCAAGTCCTTCGACTCGGCGGGGTTCGTCGACTTTCTGGCGAGCTGGGTGGAGCAGTATCCCATCATCTCGGTCGAAGATGGCATGGATGAGAGTGACTGGGATGGCTGGAAGCTCCTCACGGAACGTCTGGGCAAGCGGGTGCAACTGGTGGGAGATGATCTCTTCGTCACCAATACAAAGATCCTGGCGCAGGGTATCGAGCAGGGGGTCGCCAATTCCATTCTCATCAAGCTGAACCAGATAGGAACGCTCACCGAGACGTTGGCCGCCATCGAAATGGCCCACGATGCGGGGTATACCGCTGTTATCTCTCACCGTTCCGGCGAGACCGAGGACACCACCATCGCGGACCTGGCGGTGGCCACCGCCACCGGTCAGATCAAGACCGGTTCGCTCTCCCGTTCCGACCGGGTGGCCAAGTACAACCAGCTCATGCGCATCGAAGAGGCGCTGGGCGACGAAGCGGTCTGGCCGGGCAAGGACGCCTTCCCCTGCGTGTGATCGCGACGCTGCAGGGCTCGATGACGGATGTCTGCCGGCACGAATCGGCTGGAACCGGCTCATGAGCTGGCAGTTGAAGCTGCTGTTGCTGGTACTCGCTGTGGTCTTCGTGTTCCTTCAGTACCGGCTCTGGTTCGGGGAGGGAAGTCTGGCCGAAGTCTTCAAGTTGCAGCGCGAGCTGGCCCAGCAGCGTCAGGAGACTGCGGCGCTGGAAGCCCGTAATGCGGAACTGCGGGCCGAGGTGGAGAGCCTGCGCAAGGACGACGATGCCATGGAGGCGAGGGCGCGGCGGGAACTGGGCCTGATCCGGGAGGGCGAGACCTATTTTCAACTCCTCGAACCCGATGAGGGGTCGGCGCGGTGAGTGACCCGGGGAACCGGTGGGCAGTGATTCCTGCGGCTGGTGTCGGGCGGCGCATGGGCGCGAGCCTGCCCAAGCAGTATCTGCCGCTGGGTGATCGTCTGGTGATCGATCACAGTATCGAGCGACTCTTGCTGCATCCCTCGATCGATGGTCTCTGCGTGGTGCTGGGGGAACACGACCAGTGGTGGGATCAGACCGAATTCGCCGGCCACCCTGACGTCGTGCGCGTACCGGGTGGGGCCGAGCGCTGCGACTCGGTGCTCAATGCCCTGCGTTGGCTGATATCACATGCGCATGCGGACGACTGGGTACTGGTACACGATGCCGCGCGGCCCTGTGTGACCCGAGACGAGATAAGCCGCCTGGTCGAGGTCGCCGAGGCAGAGGATGTCGGGTGCGTGCTGGGCATGCCGGTGCGCGACACCATGAAACGGACCGGAGCCGGGGGCGTGGTGCGCGAGACCGTCGAACGGGAGGGGCTGTGGCACGCCTTCACCCCCCAGATGTTCCGTCTGGGCGCCCTGCACGATGCCATCACTGCGGCCCTGGCGGCTGGCGTGTCGGTTACCGATGAGGCCAGTGCCATGGAGTGGGCGGGGCACCCGGTAAGGATGGTCGAGGGCAGTCCCGGCAACATCAAGATCACCCGGCCGGGTGATCTGGAACTGGCGGCCTTCTATCTTGATGGTCGGTGATGCGACGTCACCTTCACCTTCCAGTGAGGATGGAAATACACGCCCGGATTTGGTCTTGGTGCTACAGCGAGAGCATGGCGTAGGCTGCGGTGAGGCACGAACCGCATCGGTGACCTTCGGCAGGCCTTTCCATGATAAATGCGTGGGGCGGCCTCCTCATGGGGGTCGGATGACGATCCCCTGCTTTCAGGACAGAGTACGGAGGCTGGCAGGGGTGTTGACTGGTATCCTTGCGCCTTTTTCAACGCCGAGGAAGTACGAATGGCTGAAATCGATGCCCTGATTTTCGATGTGGATGGAACGCTCGCCGATACCGAACGGGACGGCCACCGGGTCGCCTTCAATCGTGCCTTTGCCGATGCGGGGCTGGACTGGGACTGGGGCGTCGACCTGTATGGCGAGCTGCTGGGCGTGACCGGCGGCAAGGAACGGATCAAACACTATCTGCGCGAGTTCAATCCGGGCTTCGAGGCCCCCGATGATCTGGATGCATTCGTTGCGGATCTGCACGCGGCCAAGACCGAGCACTACAAGGCCTTGATGAACGAAGGTCGGGTGCCACTGCGGCCAGGTGTCGAGCGCCTGTTGCGGGAGGCGCGGGCGGTCGGGGTGCCGATGGCCATCGCTACCACCACGACCATGGACAATGTCACGTCCCTGCTAGAGAACACCCTGGGCAGTGATGCCATCGACTGGTTTGCCGAGATCGGTGCTGGGGATATCGTGCCGCGCAAGAAGCCCGCCCCTGACATCTACGAATGGGTGCTGCAGCGCATGGGTCTGGGCGGTGACCGGGTGGTGGCCTTCGAGGATTCGGGTCACGGCGTGCAGTCGGCAGCGGATGCCGGGATCGAGCGTATCGTGGTGACCCCCAACGATTACACTCTGGGCCAGGACTTTTCGCGGGCGGCCCTGGTGGTCGATCAACTGGGCGAACGCGATGCCCCCCCCCGCACCCCTGATGGCACTGTTCTCTCTGGTCCGGTCGATCTCGAACTGCTGAGAAGGCTTTGACCCCATGAGCTACCCCGCTACCGCCGAGCGCATGCAGCGGATCGCGCCCTTTCGGGTGATGGAGATCCTGGCGCGCGCCCAGCAGATGGAAAAGGCCGGGCGCGACATCGTGCACATGGAGGTGGGCGAGCCCGATTTCCCCGCGCCAGAGGTGGTGAATGGCGCGGCCTGTCGGGCGCTGACCAAGGGCCGAACCCATTACACCCCCGCGCTGGGGATTCCCGCCCTGCGCGAGGCCATAGCGGACTATTATCGGGCGCGTTTCGGCCTTGCGGTGGAGCCGGCTCGCGTGCTGGTGACGCCGGGCGCCTCGGGTGCTTTGCAGCTCATATTGGGCGTGCTGGTCGAGCAGGGGGATTGTGTGGGGATCCAGGATCCGGGCTATCCCTGTAATCGCCACATGATCGAGCTCTACGGAGGGCGGACCCGGACCTTACCGACGATCGAGGCGCCGGGCGAGGCATGGTCCGAGGCAGCGGGCGCGCCCGGGCTGTGCGGGATGCTGCTGGCCAGCCCCGCCAATCCCACCGGGGAGGTGTTCGAGCTGTCACGCCTGGACGGGCTGTATCGCGCCCTCGCTGCGCGGGAGCGCTTTCTGATCGTGGACGAGATCTACCAGGGGCTGCAGTACGAAGGGACGCCGGCCACGGCGCTGGCGCTGGGCAGCGAACACCTCTTCGTGATCAATAGCTTTTCCAAGTTCTTCGGCATGACCGGCTATCGCCTCGGCTGGGTGGTAGTGCCCGAGACCTGGGTCGATCCGATCGAGCGGCTGGCGCAGAATCTCTTTCTCGCTCCACCCACGATGGCGCAGTATGCGGCGCTGCATGCGTTCGATGAAGCGGTGTTGGAAGAACTGGAGCGCCGCCGCCAGATCTTTCGGCAACGGCGCGACCGCCTGTTCTCCGGTCTGCGGGCCCTCGGTTTCGGCCTCCCTCCAACGCCGCCCGCCGGTGCCTTCTATGTCTATGCGTCCCTGCCGGAGGGCTATCCCGGCGATGGCGAATCCTTCTGCCGGGCGTTGCTGGAAGAGGCCGGGGTGGCGGTCACCCCGGGCATCGATTTCGGCACCAGCTACACCGAGCGTTGCGTCCGTTTCGCCTACACGACGGATCTGGATCGGATCGATCTCGGTTTGCGGCGAATGGGCGAGTTCCTCGCCAGGGGTGGCTGAGGCTCAACCGGCCTCCTGCTGCAGGTCGCGCACCCAGAAGAGGGTGGCGCCGGCCACCGAGGCGGGCATGGCGACGAACCCGAGGACCAACATCAGCAGGGTGACGCCGCTGCCGAAGGCCAGACTCTTCAGACGACGGCGGCCCAGCAGCCGGCGCTGCTGTTTGGGGGCAAGGTCGTGGTTGGCCATGGGATAGTCGAGGTATTCGAGTGTCAGAAACCAGAAGCCTGCGGCCAGCCAGAGAGCAGAGACGATCAGGTTGAGGCCCGGTATCAGGGCGGAGATCAGCCACAGGACCAGCAGGGGAATCATCCGCGAGGCCATATAGAAGAACTTGTTCAGTTCGGCCGAGACGGCCGGCCAGATCGAGGCGAACACGCCCGTCTCGGCCCCTGTGGGCCGGCGCCCGGTGAGCGCCTCCTCGATCTTCGCTGCCAGGATGCTGTTGAAGGGCGATGCGACCAGGTTCGCCAGCACGGTGAAGCCATAGAACAGGGTCATCGCATAGGCCAGGGCGAACAGTACCCACAGGAGGGGCCGCACGAAGCTCCACCAGCTCGCTTCCGGCAGGTAGTGATCCATGAAGCCCTCGAAGTAATGCACCCCCAGCCAGGCGAGCAGCGCGAAGATCACGATGTTCAGCAGCAGCGGCACCACCACGTAGCGTCGGAAGCCCGGGCGAAAGATCAGGCGCAGACCCTGGAGGGGGAAGAGAAACCCCTGGACGATACCTCTCATGGCAGTTCCACTCCTTCTTCGTTGAGCATGTCGACCAGGCGTATCAGGGGCAATCCGATCAGGGCGTTGGGGTCGTCTCCCTCGAAGCGTTCGAACAGCACGATACCCAGTCCCTCGGACTTGAAACTGCCGGCGCAATTGAACGGCCGTTCACGATCCACGTAACGCACGATCTGCTCTGTGCTCAATTTTCGGAAATGCACCTGGTAGGGTTCACAGATCGCCTGGGAGTGCCCGCTGGCGCTGTTGAAAAGGCAAAGACCGGTCAGAAAACGCACGCTCTTGCCCGAGGCCTGGGTCAATTGCCGGATGGCATTGTGCCGATCGCCGGGCTTGCCGAGAATACGGCCATCCACCACCGCGACCTGGTCGGAACCGATCACCAGGCTGTGCGGGTGGCCGGCCGCCACTGCCTCTGCCTTGGCGCGCGCCAGCCGTACCACCAGCGCCTCGGGTTCCTCGCCGGCAAGGGGCGACTCGTCGATATCCGGAGAGGCGGTTTCGAACGGCAGCCCAAGGCGCGTGAGCAACTGGGCCCGATATGGCGAGGTCGAGGCGAGGACCAGATTGACAGACATGTTGGTGGTTTCCCGTGGCTCGTGGGGGCGCGCAGTTTAGCCGATTTCCTGTCGCAAGGGCCCCAAGACGAGGGAAGACGCGCCCGCTACCGACTTCATGGCGCGTCATGGCCTCGCATGAGGGTCCCTTATTTGGACTTTCTTTCCGGTTGCGAATTAAGTCGCCCATTCATATAATTGCGCGCTTATGTTGCCGCAGCTTCCAGAACAGGCCGACCCCCGCCGCCTGTGCGAGCAGGGGAAACGCTTCGAGGGCCGTGTTGCGCTGAACAAGTTGACTCGTCTGGCGCCGCTTCTGACCTCTAGCGAGGGCGAGGCGGCGTTTCAGTTGGCGTTCGACCAGGACGAGCAGGGGCGCCTGCGGATCCGGGGCCATGTGGTGGCCGATCTGCAGTTGCGTTGCCAGCGGTGCATGGAGTCGATGCGTCTGCCGGTGGACATGGCATTCGTCCTCAGCCCGGTGAGTGGGATGCGCGAGGCGGAGATGCTGCCGGAGCCCTACGATCCCTTGTTGCTTGAGGAGCGCCTGTTGCACCCGATGGACCTGGTGGAAGACGAGCTGATCCTCGCCATTCCGCCGGCCCCCAGGCACGCAGCGACGGAATGCGCGGTGGACCTGGAACAATACAGGGGTGCGCCGGAGGCGGTGGAGTCCGCTCAACGGGAGAACCCCTTTGCGGCATTGAAACAATTGAAGCGTGACCACTGAAGCGTCCGTCGAAGGACGCGAGTTTCGACGTACCGCCTAAAGCGGACAACTTTTGATACACCTGCCCCAGGAGAACCGACATGGCAGTTCAACAGAATCGCAAGACGCCTTCCAAGCGCGGAATGCGCCGCTCGCACGACAGTCTCAAACCCGAGACCCTCTCGGTGGACCCGACCTCGGGCGAGACCCACCTGCGTCATAATGTCACGCCCGACGGCTTCTATCGTGGGCGCAAGGTGGTCGACAAGTAAGTCTCTTGTCTCTAATACACCTGATGCCTGTCTGCAGAACGATCGCCCTGGACGCCATGGGGGGGGACAATGGTCCCTCCGTGGTGGTCCCCGCGGCGATCAGCTTCGCCAGGAAGCATGCCGATTGCCGGCTGTTGTTGGTCGGGCAGGAAGAGGAGCTGAAGAAGCGGCTGCCGGGTCAGGGTCTGCCCGACAATGTCTCACTGGTGCATGCCTCTCAGGTGGTGGGCATGGACGAGCCGCCTGCCAGTGCCCTGCGCGGCAAGAAGGACTCGTCCATGCGGGTCGCCATCAACCTGGTAAAGTCGGGTGAGGCCGATGCCTGTGTCAGTGCGGGCAACACCGGGGCCTTGATGGCCACGGCGCGTTTCGTCCTCAAGACGATCCCCGGGGTCGATCGGCCTGCCATCATCACGGCCCTGCCCGCAGTGGACGGACGGACCTGGGTGCTCGACCTGGGCGCCAACATCGATTCCTCCGCCGAACATCTGCTGCAGTTCGCCATCATGGGCAACGAGCTGGTCAAGGCGGTGGAGGGTCCAGGTGCGCCGAGCATCGGCCTGCTCAACATCGGTACCGAAGAGATCAAGGGGATCGAGTCGGTCAAGGAGGCGCATCAATTGCTGCGGAACAGTGGCCTCAACTATCAGGGGTATGTCGAGGGGGACGATGTCTACCTGCGCAAGGGGCTGGATATCGTGGTGACCGATGGATTCATCGGCAACGTGGCGCTCAAGAGCAGTGAGGGTGTGGCCAAGATGATCCGTACTTTCCTGACCCGGGAGTTCAAGCGCAACCTCTTCACTCGCCTTGCGGCAGCGATGGCGCTGCCCGTGCTCAATGGCCTGAAACGACGGATCGACCCGCGGCGTTACAACGGGGCCAGCCTGCTGGGACTGCGAGGCATCGTGGTCAAGAGCCATGGTGGTGCGGACGCCTTCGCCTTCGAAAACGCCATTGGCATTGCCCGCAAGGAGGTCGAGGCCGGTATTGCGGAACGCATCAGCGAATCGGTGGCCGAGCGACTTCACCAGAAGGCGAGCGCATGAGCTGTCAGGCACGCATCACCGGCACCGGCAGCTACCTTCCAGAAAAGGTTCTGACCAACCACGATCTCGAAAAGATGGTGGCCACCTCCGATGAATGGATTCGGGAGCGCACGGGCATTGTCAAGCGGCACATCGCCGCCGACGACGAGACCACCTGCGATCTCGCTGAGCATGCCGCCAGACGGGCCCTGGCTGCGGCGGGGCGTGAGCCCGAAGAGGTGGACCTGATCGTTCTGGCCACGACGACACCCGACAAGGTATTTCCGAGTACCGCCTGCCTGCTGCAGGCCCGACTGGGCAATCACGGCGCCGCTGCATTCGACGTTCAGGCGGTCTGTACCGGCTTCATCTATGCCCTGGGTGTGGCGGAGAAGTTCATCCGCTCCGGTTCCCATCGCTGTGCACTGGTGATCGGTGCAGAAACCTTCTCGCGCCTGATCGACTGGTCCGATCGCGGGACCTGCGTGCTGTTCGGCGACGGCGCGGGGGCCGTGGTGCTGGAGGCCTCCGACCAACCGGGCATCCTCTCCACTCATCTGCATGCAGACGGGGCCTACGAAAAGCTGCTGCATGTGCCGGGTGGTGTGTCGCGAGGCTTTGATTTCCAGGACGAGGAGGGCGATCCGCGCTATGCCAAGATGCGGGGCAACGAGGTATTCAAGATCGCCGTGAACACGCTCGGCCGGATCGTCGACGAGACACTGGAGGCGAATGGGCTGAAAAAGAGTGACGTGGACTGGCTGGTTCCGCACCAGGCCAACATCCGCATCATCAATGCCACCGCGCGCAAGCTGGGCATGTCGATGGATCAGGTGGTGGTCACGGTCGACCAGCACGGCAATACCTCGGCCGCATCGGTGCCACTCGCTCTCGATACGGCGGTGCGGGACGGACGCATCCAGCGGGGCGAGACCCTGCTGCTCGAGGCATTCGGCGGCGGCTTCACCTGGGGCTCTGCACTCCTGATCTTCTGAGAGAACGACCATGACCTTTGCGATGACCTTTCCCGGGCAGGGTTCGCAGGCGGTGGGCATGCTTGCCGACCTGGCCGAGGCCTTTCCAATCGTCCGTCAGACCTTTGAAGAGGCATCCGATGCCCTGGGCAGCGATCTCTGGAAACTGTCCCAGGAAGGGCCGGCGGAAACCCTGAACGAGACCGAACACACCCAGCCGGCGATGCTGAGTGCCGGAATTGCGGTATGGCGTGTCTGGCAGGAACAGGGCGGACCACAACCGGCGCGTCTCGCCGGACACAGCCTGGGCGAATACTCGGCGCTGGTGGCGGCCGAGGTGCTGGCCTTTGCTGATGCCGCCCGTCTGGTGCGCGAGCGCGGTCGCCTGATGCAGGCCGCGGTGCCGCCCGGAGCGGGCGCGATGGCCGCCATTCTGGGGCTGGATGACGATCAGGTGCGCACAGTCTGTGAACAGGCCGCCCAGGGCGAGGTGGTCGAGCCCGTAAATTTCAATTCACCAGGCCAGGTGGTGATCGCCGGGCAGGCGTCGGCGGTGGCGCGGGCAATCGATCTGGCGAAGCAGGCGGGCGCCAAACGGGCCCTGCTGCTGGACGTCAGCGTGCCCTCCCATTGCTCGCTGATGCGCGATGCCGCCGATCGGCTGCGTGAGGTGATGCAGGACCTGGCGTTCGCGCCGCCGAGGATCCCGGTGATCCACAACGTCACGGCGGCTGCTGCGTCCGATCCAGACGAGATCATGGCGCTGCTGGCGCAACAGCTCTATAGCCCGGTGCGCTGGGTGGAGTCGGTGCGCGCGATGAAGGATGCCGGTTGCGATGTCCTGGTGGAGGCCGGTCCAGGCAAGGTGCTTACCGGCCTGGCCCGGCGCATCGACAAGACCATGTTGGCCCTGCCGGTATTCGACAGGGTCAGTCTCGGAAAGGCTTTGGAGAACATCAATGGCGGATGACAGGATAGCTTTGGTGACGGGTGCCAGCCGGGGTATCGGCAGGGCCATCGCGCTGCGCCTCGGCGGCGAGGGCATGACCGTTATCGGTACCGCGACCACCGAGGGAGGTGCCGAGGCGATCAGCAACATGCTCGCAGAGGCAGGCATCAAGGGCAGGGGGATGTGCCTCGACGTGTCCGACGATGCCTCGGTCGATGCGGTGATCAAGGAGATCGGCGCGGCGTTCGGTGCAGTGACGGTGCTGGTCAACAACGCCGGGATCACTCGCGACAACCTGCTGATGCGCATGAAGCCCGAGGAATGGCAGGCGGTGATCGACACCAACCTGAGCTCACTCTACCGGGTCTGCAAGGCCTGCCTGCGTCCCATGATGAAGGCGAAGGGTGGTCGCATCATCAACATCGCCTCGGTAGTCGGGGTGAGCGGCAATGCCGGACAGACCAACTACGCCGCGGCCAAGGCCGGGATGATCGGCTTCACCAAGTCGCTGGCCCAGGAGATCGGCTCGCGGGGCATTACCGTGAATGCCGTGGCTCCGGGTTTCATCGACACCGACATGACCCGTGAGCTGCCGGAAGCGCAGCGTGAGGCACTGCTTTCCTCGATACCGCTGGGCCGCCTGGGCCAGCCCGAGGAGATCGCTGCGGCAGTGGCCTTTCTCGCCTCCGAAGGGGCGGCCTATGTGACGGGTGAGACCATCCATGTCAACGGCGGCATGTACATGGCCTGAAGAATGTCCCGTAATCCTTTGATTTGATTACTTGTTGATACGCTATTGGCCGTCAGTGCAAAAGCCTATGACACGGGCGGATTTGCACATACAATACGGCCTCATCGCGTGACTACCGGATCACGCATTTCTGGAGGAATGAACCAAAATGAGCACTATCGAAGAACGCGTCAAGAAAATCGTTGTGGAGCAACTGGGTGTCAGTGAAGACGAGGTCACCAATGAGGCCTCCTTCGTCGATGATCTGGGCGCGGACTCCCTGGATACCGTGGAACTGGTGATGGCACTCGAAGAGGAATTCGAGACCGAGATTCCGGACGAAGAGGCGGAGAAGATCACCACCGTTCAGCAGGCGATCGATTACGTGAACGCCCACAGCAGCTGATCCACGAATCGCCATCCGTAGCACAGGCCGACACGGGATGCCTCGGGGCACCCCCTGCGGCCTGCGCCATGTTCAGACCACGAAGACTGCGAGGCCTGTTTCCAGATGTCTGGATTCCAATCCGATAGACGTGTCGTTATCACCGGCCTGGGCCTGATCTCCCCCGTTGGGCAGGATGTTGCCACCGGCTGGGAGAACATCCTGGCTGGGAAGAGCGGCATCCGGCCGATTACCCACTTCGACATCGAGCCCTTCAGCGTCCACTTCGGCGGTCCCATCTATGACTTCGATCTCGAGAAATACATCTCGAAGAAGGAAGCGCGCAAGATGGACGCCTTCATCCATTACGGCATCGCGGCGGGCATTCAGGCCATCGAGGACAGCGGGCTGGAGATCACCGACGAGAATCGGCGTCGAATCGGCGTCTCCATCGGCTCGGGCATCGGGGGCATCATGGGCATCGAGAATGCCTATGGCGCCTATCTGAAGGGCGGACCGCGCAAGATCTCGCCGTTCTTCGTCCCGGCCAACATCATCAACATGGTTTCGGGCAATCTGTCGATCATGTATGGGCTCAAGGGACCCAACATCTCGCTGGTCTCCGCCTGTGCCACAGGCACCCACAGCATCGGTGATGCCATGCGCATGATCCAGTATGGCACCGTGGACGTAATGATCGCGGGTGGGGCCGAGCGGGCCACCTCGCCCACCGGCCTGGGGGGCTTCGCGGCGGCGCGTGCACTTTCCACACGTAACGATGATCCGCAGGCCGCGAGTCGGCCCTGGGACCGGGATCGCGACGGCTTCGTGCTCAGCGATGGCGCCGGGGTGGTCGTGATCGAAGAGCTGGAGCACGCCAAGGCAAGGGGTGCCACCATCTATGCGGAGGTACTGGGCACGGCCATGAACTCCGATGCCTATCACATGACCTCGCCCTCTCCCGGAGGCGAGGGGGCTGCGGAGTGCATGCTGTTGGCCCTCGAAGATGCCGGTATCAACCCCGAGGATGTCGACTACATCAATGCCCATGGAACTTCCACCCCCGCCGGCGACGTGGCCGAAACCAAGGCGGTGAAGCGCGCCTTTGGCGATCATGCCTACAAATTGGCGGTCAGCTCGACCAAGTCGATGACCGGGCATATGCTGGGGGCTGCCGGCGGTGCCGAGGCAGTCTTCACCGCCCTGGCGATCCGTGACCAGGTCATGCCGCCGACCATCAACCTCGACAATCCGGACGAGGAGTGTGATCTCGACTATGTGCCGCATACCGCGCGCGAGGCGAAGATCGACATCGCGATCAGCAACTCCTTTGGCTTTGGTGGCACCAACGGCACCCTGGTGTTGCGGCGTTTCACCGGCTGATTCGCTGGCAGATGCCGGCCCGCGCCCTCCTCAATGGTGAGCCGGCCCCGGCGTCGGCCTTTGATGATCGGGCCTGCCACTTCGGTGATGGCCTGTTCGAAACCATCGCCATTCGAAAGGGACAACCCGCTCTCTGGGACTGGCACTGGGAGAGGCTTCAACTCGGTTGTCAGCGGTTGGGACTCGGTCCTCCCTCGGCGACCTTGCTGGAGCAGGAGGTCCAATACCTGTGTAATGGCCTCGAGCGGGGCATCCTCAAGATCGTTCTCGGTGCGGGGAAGGCGAATGCCGGCTACGTCCGGGATCCGCAGGCGCCGCCGACTCGCTGGCTAAGGGCCAGCGCCTGGCCGGATGCCCACCCCTGGGCCACCACGATACCGTTGACGGTTGTGAGCTGCAGACTGCGCCTGGCCAGTCAGCCCAGACTTGCCGGTATCAAGCACCTCAATCGGCTTGAGCAGGTACTGGCGCGCGCCGAGTTGCCCGAGGGGGTCGACGAAGGGATTCTGTGCGACCGGGAGGGCAGGGTGATCGAGGCGATCAGCGCCAACCTGCTGGTTCGTATGGGCGAGCGATGGATTACGCCCCCCCTCACCGAATGCGGCGTGGCCGGCACCGTGCGGCGACAGCTGCTCGAGCGGGGACCGGCGCTGGGCATTCGGGTCGCCGAGGACGCATTCGATCTCGACGAACTGCGGAGCGCCGATGCGATCTATCTGACCAATGCCCTGCTGGGCATCCGTCCGGTGGCGCGGATCGACGATCGCGAGCTTCCGGCTCCTGTCCGGGACGAAAAACTGGAGATACTGCACCGTTCCTGCTTCACCTTCTCCGGAGAGCTCTCGTGCAAAGAGTGATCGGGCTTTTCGTATTCATCCTGGCACTGGTGGCCGGCTGGTACTGGATGGCATACCAGCACTTTCTACAGGCACCCCTGCAACTGCCGGCGGAGGGCCTGGTGATCCAGGTGGAGCGCGGCACCAATCTGCGCCAGCTGGCACGCCGCCTGGAAGACCGTGGGGTGCTCGCCAACGCCGATCTGCTGTATTGGCACGCCCGCTGGCACGGTCTTGCGAACCGTATTCGCGCCGGGGAATTTCTTCTGCCGGCGGGGACCACGCCTCCCGGGTTGTTGGAGATCCTGATCTCGGGAAGGCCGGTGGAGTACCGTCTGACATTGCTCGAGGGCTGGACCTTCCGTCAGGTGATGGCGGCGCTGGCCCGAGACCCGGTGTTGGAGAAGACCCTGACGGACAAGTCGCCGAAAGAGGTGATGGCAGCGATCGGACATCCGGGGGAGCATCCAGAGGGGCGTTTCTTCCCTGACACCTACAGCTTTCCGCGCGGCACCACCGACGTCCAGTTGCTGAGGCGAGCCTACGACCGCATGCAGCAGGTACTGGCCGAGGCCTGGGCCCGACGCGCGCCGGACATCGCGGTGAAGACGCCCTATGAGGCGTTGATCCTCGCCTCGATCGTGGAGAAGGAGACTGGGGCGCCAGAGGAGCGGGCGCAGATCGCCGGTGTGTTCGAGCGCCGGCTCAGGAAAGGCATGAAACTGCAGACCGATCCCACGGTCATCTATGGCATGGGCGAGCGCTACCAGGGAAACATCCGACGCAGCGACCTGCGGGAGGACACGCCCTACAACACCTATGTCCACAAGGGGCTTCCGCCCACCCCCATCTGCATGCCGGGACGTGAGGCCATCGAGGCGGTGCTGCATCCGGCCGACGGCAGTTCGCTCTACTTCGTCGCCAGGGGAGATGGCACCCATGTATTCTCCGACACCCTGGAGGCACACAACAGGGCGGTCCGGCGTTATCAGTTGAAGCGATGAGCGAGCAGGGTCGATTCGTCACCATCGAGGGCATCGAGGGTGCGGGCAAGAGTACCTGTATGCAGCTGGCTGCGCGGGTAATCTCGGATCACGGTATCGAACTGGTGCAGACGCGCGAACCGGGAGGCACCCCGCTCGGTGAGGAATTGCGTGACCTGTTGCTTGGCCACCGCCATACCGGCATGTCCGAGGATGCCGAACTGCTGCTGATGTTCGCGGCCCGTGCCGAGCATCTGCATCGGCGAATCGAACCGGCACTGGAGCAGGGGCAGTGGGTGTTGTGCGACCGTTTCACCGATGCCACCTATGCCTACCAGGGTGCTGGAAGGGGTATCCCCAAAGATCGAATATCGGTACTGGAGCAATGGGTGCAGGGAGCGCGCCGTCCCGATCTGACCATCCTCATGGATCTGCCGGTGACGCTGGGGCTGGAGCGGGCCGGCAGGCGATCCGATCCGGATCGTTTCGAGCGCGAGGACCTGGCGTTCTTCGAGCGGGTTCGTCAGGGCTACCGGGAGATCGCCGCACGAGAACCCCAGCGGGTGAGGGTGGTGGATGCCTCGCGGGCACTGGCCACCGTACAGGACGAAATCCGCGGGATCCTCGAGGCCTTCATGGAGCAGGTCGGCAATGACTGAGATCGCCGATCCGGAACCGGTGCTCCCCTCGCTGCTGCCATGGCAGACCGACCGCTGGGAAGAGCTGGTGGCGCGGCGACGCAGTGGCCGCTTTCCCCACGCCCTTTTGCTCAGTGGCCCGCAGGGCATCGGCAAACGCCAGTTCGCCCATCGCGTGGCGGCGGCGTTGGTGTGCGACGCGACCGACCCGGCTGCCGCCCCCTGCGGAAGCTGTCGCTCGTGTCGGCTGGTGAGGAGCGGAACCCACCCCGATATCCGCTGGCTGACCCCCGAGGCGGAAGGGAAGGCGATTCGGGTCGATGCGGTACGCAGTCTCATCGACCAGAGCAGCCTTACCACACAGGCGCAGGGAATGCGGGTGTTCATCGTCGAGCCGGCGGATGCGATGAACGCCGCGGCGGCCAATGCACTGCTCAAGACCCTGGAAGAGCCGCCCGCCTCGAGTTGTCTGTTGCTGGTGAGTTCAC
>RFHJ01000008.1 GCA_003696905.1 Gammaproteobacteria bacterium
AACACCGCCTTGACCAGGCTCGACTTGCCAGTGCCACGGGCGCCCCAGAGGAGGACGTGGTTGGCTGGCCGACCGGCGACGAAATTGGCGGTGTTGCGCAGCACCTCGGCCTTTTGCCGATCCATGCCGAGCAGGTCGTCGAGTTCAATGCAGTGAGGATCGGTCACGCCCTGGAGCTGCTCGTTGTGCCAGCGATAGGCCATGAAGGACCAGTCCGGTTCGGTTTCGACCGGTTCCAACAAGGGCTCGAGCCGGTCGAGCAGGTGATTCAGGCGTTTGATCAGTTTCTTCTTTTTGGCCATGACTATCTCTTTTTCGCTCGCGGGAACGCCTGTTTTTGGAGGATGGAATCTGTCGCGGCTGGAGCAACTCCCAAAAAAGACCCTGGCAGCCATCTCTACCTGTGGGAGGATCTTCCAGCTCGATGACTGTTTCTGTCGCGGCTGAAGCCGCTCCTACAATGTACCTTTGAGCAATTACACCTGTGGGAAGGCCTTCAGGCCCGACGGTTTGCTCTGTCGCGGCTGAAGCCGCTCCCACGATGATCCGATCTGTGCGGGGACCTTGAGACTCGAGTCAGGCTATATTCGACAACAACAGGCACCACAACATCAACAGGCACCACAACATCAAGGAGGATGACATGGCGCAGCACGAACGGCGGGGCTACCGCGCGTTGCGGAAAGGGCGCATCTCGTTACCCGGCCACTATTACCTCGTCACCACCGTCACCCATGAGCGGCAGCGCTGGTTCACTGATTTCTCGCACGGCTGCGTCGTGGCACGCGAAATTCATGCGCTCGACAATGCAGGTCTGGTGAAGAGTCTCGCCTGGGTGCTGATGCCCGATCACCTCCATTGGCTCTTGCGAATCGATCAGGTCTCGCTTTCCCAGGCGATGGCAAGATTGAAGGGCAGGACGGCCTACATGATCAACTGCCGAACCGGAGATCGGGGCTCAGTCTGGCAGCCGGGGTTCCATGACCATGGCCTTCGCCGCGATGAGGATCTGTTGGCAGCCGCGCGATATATCGTGGCCAATCCGATCCGAACCGGGATCGTCGACTCGGTGAAGCGGTACCCGTTTTGGGATGCTGTGTGGCTGACTGAAAGGGGCCCGCGGGAACTTGGGAGCAAGGTTTGAGTCATCTTCTCGCGGCTGGAGCCGCTCCCACATTGTAGCTGTGAGCAACTCCACCTGTGGGAGGGGCTTCAGGCCCGACGGTTTTTTCTGTCGCGGCTGAAGCCGCTCCCACAAACGACAGGCTGGCATCCGCCACCTGTGAAGGTTCAGGTCCGACACCTGGGTTTGCCGCAGCGACCGTCCCTTCTCAACCGACAAGGAAAGCCTCCGGAACCTCTCCCTGCCAGGGCTCGCAGCGGACGTCGCTCACCTGCGACATCGGAGAGCCCTCCCAGAGCCAGTCGCAGAGCGCCTGGACCGCGGCCTCTGGGCCGCACGCGAGGACTTCGACCGAGCCGTCGGGCAGGTTCACCGCCCTACCCGACAAACCCAGTTCCAGTGCCTTGCGGCGAGTGCTGTCGCGGTACCAGACGCCCTGAACCCGACCCATCACGATGCAGCGTTTACAGATCATGGCCTGGACCCTCGATCAGGGACTGAAGCCATCTCTACTCCTCATGCCCGAAGGAACATCAAACCCCATCTGCCCGCGGCAGGTCCAACGGTGCAGGGCACGCTGATCGGACCTCCATGGTTTCGATCGCATATCGGCGCACCCGACTGTAGCAATCGAACAGCATGCGGCTGGCTTCAAGCGCCCGGCGCAGGTCCTCGGCGAAGCGCCTGGGGTCGGTCATGTACTCATGGACCAATCGGTTTCTGAGCTGTCTTGCCGATAGCCAGTCGTCGACACTCTCGAGTACGCCCAGCCGCTCCGCGCGCTGCAACACCTCGATCTGACTGCGCGCCGGTTCGGCCAGTGCCGCCAGCCATCTTGGCAAGAGTTTCTCGCCGATGGTGTCTTGCATCCGTCCGAGGCGCGATACGAAGGCCTCCAGCATCTCCGCCTGCTCCGGCCGCCCTTCCAACGACTCAACCCAGTCGATCGATATCCCGACCGTTGAAAGGCGCTGCCAGCTGTAGGCCAGATGCCTACCTTCGCGATTCACGATCGTGAGCGTGTGAAGAAAGCGATCAACCGGCAACAGTTCATTGCTCACAGCGCCACTCCCGTCGCCAGGGCCTGTTCATGAATGGGTAGGCGCCGGGTGGAGGGATCCAGTATCAGGACATCCAGCGGCTGCAGATAGCCCAACTGGTGCTGTATCCGCGCTGCCACCGTGAGTTCCTTGCCCGCGGCATCGTCCAGCACCCGTTCGGTGACGATCAGGAGGTCGATATCACCCCCACGCGCGCTGTCATCGACCCGCGAGCCGAACAGGATCACCCGCGCGTCCGGACCGACCGATTCCCGCACGACACGGCGGATGACCTGCTGTACCCGAGACGAAAGACGCATGGATCCTTCTCCATCGATGACATCCCGATTATAGCGGGCCTGACCTCTC
>RFHJ01000108.1 GCA_003696905.1 Gammaproteobacteria bacterium
AGGGCGGCGAGCGCCCGAGGGTCGGGGGGCATGCCGGCCATGGCGCGAATACCGGCGGATGCCACTTTCACCCGCCGATCGAGCCCTTTTGCCTTCAGGTGGTCGCGCAACAGCGCCTCGGCCATGGGAGAGCGACAGATATTGGCCGTGCAGACCAGCAGAACCGAAAGGTCAAGTTTCTTTCTGAACATCCGGGATATCGGCCGACTCGAGGGCCGGGAGCTCCAGGCGCAAGGCCCAGACCGCTGGCCGCTCCTGCTCGTCCCTGCCCATCAGGAAGAACAGCTTGTAGACGGGATCGTAGACCAGCACCTTCTCGACTCGTGGTGCAGGGGGCTGCTCGGGCAACTTCAGGAAACGATTGCCCTCCGGATCGTAGATACAGGTGGCCGGCGCGGACTGGACCTGGGGCTGCTTCGCGTCCGCTTCCTCCCCTTCAACCTTCGCCACTGCGGGCTGTTGCCCATTCCCCGCCGTGACCAACAGGAAAACGGCATTGTCCGAATCGAAATCGGCGGCCACCCATCCCTGGCTCAGACAGCCGTCGCCGGCCGGAGTGACTCCTTTCCATCGCCCTGTCGCACCGACCTGTTCACCCGGTACATAGGTCCAAAGCTTCCGATCGTCGCCCCCACCACCGAATACCACGAACCGCCCCCGCCGCGAATCGTAGACCAGATTCTGCCGGCCCATATGGTGCGTCTCACTGCTGGCATGCGACCAGTTGGTCCGCTCCGCGCCCATCTCCCAGATACCCGTGCGGTTGTAGATCAGCAGGGCGTCCCGGGCGGCGTCGTAGGCAGAGCCCCCGCCATGGGAGACAACCGCCGCCTCACCCGGGTCCATGGGCCGCCACTGTCGGTCGGCCAGGCGATAGATCCATACCGGGTGCCGTTCTATTCCGCCGACCCAGCGCAGCGCCGGGTTGCGTTTCGGTCGGGCCGTTACCACGAGCGCATCGAGGCGCGGATCATAGAGAAGGCCGTCGTAGACCTGCATCGCCCAGGGCTGCAGGCGCTCCTCGCCGGCGACCGGCCAGCCGTCCCGGTCCTTGCGATAGCTGGCACGACGGGCCGCCCTTTCATGACTGAACCACTGCAGGATGACCGGATCGAACTCGTGAACCACGTTGTCCCAGTCGCCTTCGCCCACATTGCTGCCGAAGACGAAGATCTTGTTGCGTCGGCCGTCGAACGCGACACCCGCTGGACCACTGCCACGCCAGGCACCGGTAAGCCCGACGTGCAGCCGAACCCAGGTATTGGGTGTGAGATCGAACAACTGATCATTGAGCCTTACCTCCCGTCCCTCCAGCGGCAGGGGCTCTGTCCCTTGAAAGGGCGGATCCATGAAGAGGAAGGCCCCGATCACCGCCACCAGAGGGATACCGATCAGCAGGCGTATTACCGTCTCCGAAGGCCCGCGACGGACGCGGCGCTTGACCTTGGTGCGAACCCGCCTTTTTTCGCCGGAGCCACTCATGTGCAGCGCTCAGTGCGTCTGACCGAGGAGGGCTCGGACATGCTTGATCGGAATGGCGTAACTGATACCGGACGGTCTTGCCAATGCTGCCTCCTTGCCCCCCTTGATGAACACCGAATTGATCACTCCGATCACCTCGCCCGTGTCCCGCCGGTAGACAGGACTACCGCTGTTGCCCGGATAGGCGGTGCCATCGAGCTGGTAGACCAGGAAGGGGCCACCGCGGATGCGCCGGATCTGCTCGGCCTTCAACGCCTTTACCGATGATGCCGGCAACGCGATGGGGGTAATCGCCGAGATGATACCGCGATGCGTCGCCGGAATGAGCCCCAAGGCCATGCCAATGGGAAAGCCGGTGAAGGCCACCGCCTCACCCTCGCGGGCCAGGCGATCACCCGCCAGCCGGAGCGCCGGCAGCCGTCCGCCCTGCAGCTGCAACAAGGCCAGATCATGGGCCTTGTCGGCCCGCAACAGACGCACCGGCCGGGCCTTGGCCGCCTTGCCTCGCCCGGTGAAGACCACCAGGCTCGCCCCCTGGTCCCGCGCCTTTTCCAGACCCTTGTATACATGATAGTTGGTAACGACGATTCGTCCGTCGCCCACCACAAAGCCCGTGCCGGAGAAGGTGCTTTCCATCCGCCGGATCTTCTTTTGTACCACACCAACACCGACGACAGAGGGGCGGACCTTGTCGATGGTATCGGGCAAGGTAGCCGCGATGCCGGCTGCCGGCATCAAGAACCAAGACAGGAAGAAAATCGAACCGAAGACCGAAGACAGTACCAGCGTCGCGCTGTTGCGTAGGGTGGAGTTGAGCGTAGCGAAACCCACCACCCGACGCAGCAGCCAGTAGCTGTCGCGGAACTCAACCCACCCCACTCGCTTGCCTGTCCCTCCTTCCGCCTTATCCCTGTTCATCAGCAGCCTGGGCAGCCAATTGTGCCTTCAACTCGGGCAGCAATCGCTCGGCGTCTGCCTTTTCGGGGAACGACGACTTCTTCAGCGCAGATTCCAGCAGCTCGACCGCCTTGGACAGATTCCCCTTCTTCTCCTCGATCAGCGCACGGTGATAGATCAGACTGGGGCTACCCGGTGACTTCAGCAATGCCCTCGCCATCGTATCCCCCGCCTTGTCCACCTGGCCTGCTGCCAGCTGGACCATGGCCAGGGTGTCGAGTACCTGGGGTGCATCGGGCGCCAGTTCCGCGGCCCGCCGGGCATAATCCAAGGCCTGTTGCGGGTCTTTGTCCTTGAGGTACCAGGCGAGATCGTTGAGTGCGATAACATTTTTTGGGTCGGTTTCGAGTACCGCCTTCAGGCGTTCCAATGCCCTGTCGGTTTGGCCTTCCTTCACTAGGGTTGCAGAGAGCGCCAGATTGGCCACGACGTCATCCGGATGTTCCTTCACCCACTGTTCCTGTAACGCCAGGGCCGATTCCGGCTGGCCGATGGCCCACTGCTGGCGTGCCAGGGCGAGCATGGTCTTGGTATTGGGCGCCTTTTCGAACACCTGCTGCAGCACCTGCTCCGCTGTTTCACCTTTTCCCTCGACACTCGCCAGCAAGCCCTTGAGAAAGAGCACGTCTGCGTTGTCGGGCGCAA
>RFHJ01000109.1 GCA_003696905.1 Gammaproteobacteria bacterium
ACCGCGGTCGGACATGTTCTCATAGTTCACGCCGACCATGACATCACCAAAGGTATAACTACCGCCGGCCTGCCACATCTTCTGATCCTTGGCCGTGCCACCACCAAACAGCTCGCTGGTGAATACCTCATAGCCGATCCCAGCCTTGAGACCCCCACCAGCGTACAGCACGCCCACCGAATAGGCATCAGCCAGGCCGTTGGCCGCCTGGAGAGTATTGTTGGTGCCATTCTTTTCACCCGGCACGACTGCCACCGCAGCAGTGAAACCGGAGAAATTCGGGGTGATGTAGGCAATGGCATTGTCGGCGCGAAACTCGGTGAAGGTCTTCGGCGCGCCAACACCTTGGGCGATGCTATTCATATCCACGACCGAATCGCCGACGAGCTCGGTACCGGAGGCATAGAAGGCCACCTTCGCCGGGGTGTCGTGACGACCAGCCAGAACGGTGCCGAAGCCACCGCTAAGACCCACATAGGCGTTCCGGGCGCCCGAAATAGGAACATTGAGAGGGTCGTCCCCATCAATGTCATATTCCATCTCGTATTTAAAGATGGCTTTCAGCCCATTGCCCAGGTCCTCGGACCCTTTGATGCCGAGACGAGAGGCGTTGCTATTCACGCTGTAATTGTCACCGTTTGTCGCACCGCCAACCAGGCCATCGGTCGACCGGATGTCGACGTGCGCCTTTCCATATAAAGTGGTATCGGCAGCCACGGCGGCCGGAGCGGCCACGACGGCTGCGATAGCAGCTGCAATAAGCTTCTTGTTCATATCTGAACTCCCGCTGTTGATTGAGTGAATTTGCAGCTTGGATATTAGTGCGACTCGCGACAGGTTGCAAGCAGTTTTTGCAAAAAAAATACGCCTGGCCCTTTTCTGTTGCACTTTTGCAACAGACGATGACTCATTGACTTAGGCGCTCTTGTTCCGGAACCGCTGGATCTGGCCCCAGAGGGAACTCAGGGCTTTCGGGGCAAAACCCTCGCTGGAGACAAAACCCACCCCGCCATACCAAAGGGTCGGACCCTGAAAGGAGGCCAGGGCAACATCCGGCGGCCCGTGTTCCGCTCCGGCCGTGCCATAATCGGCCCACAGCCGCTTCACGGGAGGACTGACTTGGAGCCGGAAAAACTCGAGCCCCTGGTCGACCGGCTATGCCGGCAGATCCCCTCGCTGCTCGGGGCCTATCTGTTCGGTTCGGCGGCGCATGACCAGGTCCATTCCGAAAGCGATGTCGATATTGCCATCCTGGCGGAACGACCACAGAATCCGGCGACGTTATGGGACCTGGCGCAAACGCTGACGCAAATGGTCGGCAGGGACGTCGATCTGATCGACCTGCGCCGTGCTTCGGCGGTATTGCGGATGCAGGTGATCGGTAACGGGCGACGGCTGTTCTGCAATGACCCCGCGCTGTGCGAAACCTTCGAAGACTTCGTCTATTCCGACTATGCCCGCCTGAATGAGGAGCGCGCCGGCATATTGCAAGACGTAGCGCGGCGCAAAACACCCCTACGGATGAGATGAGCTCAAAGATCCCGCTCCGGAATACCCGCCAATTTCAGCAATCGCCGCTGCAAGCCCATCTTGAGCGGCTTGTTACCATGCACTGGGACTGCAAGGCGCATCGACGGCCAGATAACCCGCGACCGCTTCCTCGAGATTCTTCTCCAGCTCGTCCAGATCATCGCCCTGTGTGACACAACCAGGCAGTGAAGGGACCTCGACCCAAAAACCACCTTCTTCGGCACGATGAACGACCACTTTTAACTTCATTGCTGTCCCCACACCGGTTCAGGGAAATATCTAGAAGATTCGATTTATCCCTCTCCTAACACCTCCGCAAGCGGGGAGAGGGATTGATCGGGGTTTCCATTATGCTCTTCGAGCATCATATATGGAAAAAGCCCCGCTCGCGGGGCTTTTCTTGTTGCGGTCAAGCCTACCAGTGGGTCGGGACCGAAGCCCCTCCTGGAGATTCTCCAAGAGAAACCGCAGGTCCGGCAGGCATCAGCGCTTGGAGTACTGCGGACGCTTGCGCGCCTTGTGCAGGCCGACCTTCTTGCGCTCGACCATGCGGGCGTCGCGGGTCAGCAGCCCGGCCTCGCGCAGCGGACCGCGCAGGGACTCGTCATATGCCAGCAGGGCACGGGCGATGCCGTGGCGGATGGCGCCGGCCTGGCCGGTGTTACCACCCCCCTTGACGGTGACCCGCACGTCCAGCTTGTCCAGATTGTCGGTGAGAACCAGCGGCTGACGTACCACCATGCGCGCGGTTTCACGGCCGAAGAACTGGTCCAGGGCGCGGCCGTTGACGGTGATGTTGCCGTTGCCCGGCGCCAGGAAGACGCGAGCAGTGGAGGTCTTGCGACGACCGGTTCCATAATTCGTTTGCAGTGCCATGACAGTCTCTCTCAGATATCCAGCGGCTTGGGCTGTTGGGCCTGGTGGGCATGCTCAGGGCCCGCATAGATGCGCAGTTTCTTCAGCATCGCCCGACCCAGCGGGGTGCGCGGCAGCATGCCGCGAACGGCAGTCTCCAGAACCCGCTCGGGCGCCTTCTGCAGCTGTTTCTCGAGGCTGATCGACTTCAGATGACCGACATAACCGGTGTGATGATGATACATCTTGTCCTTCATCTTGTTGCCGGTGACGCGGATCTTCTCGGCATTGACCACAACGATGTAGTCGCCGGTGTCGACGTGCGGAGTGAAGATCGGCTTGTGCTTGCCTTTCAGGCGACGCGCAATCTCGGAAGCGAGACGCCCAAGGGTCTTGCCCTCGGCATCGACGACATACCAGTCGCGGCGAACTTCTGCGGGTTTGGCGCTGACCGTGGTGCTCATTTTCCTGCTCCAACAGGGCCTTTTCAGGCGGACAAAAACGGTTTCTCGCGGATTCACGAAAGGGCGCGAATGTTACCGGCGACCCGCCTACATTGCAAGCAAAAAAACGCGCGGCGGGGGACGCCACGCGAAATACAACCACCAAAGGAGGATGGAGGAGTACTGACTGGATGAATCAGTCGATTAGCAGTTTAGAATATACCTTCGCTACGTCAAGGGCGACGGAAACCCTGTCCGAGCGTGCACCTCCATGGTGCCGCCTTGCTTGCGGGTTCAGCATCCTCCTGGCCATGATTCGGTCGCAACCCAATAAAGTCGGATCCATCGCCCCCACCGACAACCATCCCGCGCCGGCCAGTAGCCGGCAATGGCGTTCCCGGATCACACAGCCGGCCTGTCGATGAGCAGGCGCTCTACCGTTTCGCCGTGGCACAGATGTTTCTCGATGATCTCGTCCAGGTCCGTCTGGTCGACGTAGGTGTACCAGGTTTCGTCCGGGTAGATGACGATCACCGGGCCCTGTTCGCACCGGTCGAGGCACCCGGCGGTGTTGATTCGCACCCGACCCGCGCCGTGGATACCCAGCTCCTTGCAGCGTTTCTTCACGTAGTCACGCGCGGCCTGGGCACCGCAGTCACCACAGCTCTGACGGCCGTCGGCGCGCTGATTGGTACAGAAGAACGCATGGTGCTGGTAATAGCTCATAGGGATTTCCCTGGCCTTCAAACGCCGGCATTATAGGCGGATGAAGGCTCTGATTTCCCTGGAAAACGCACTGGCGGAGGCCGACCGATGCGTCAAGTGCGGCCTATGTCTGCCGCACTGTCCCACCTACCGTCTTTATGCGGACGAAAGCGAATCGCCCCGCGGGCGCATCGCGCTGGCCGAGGCGCTGCTGCGCGGACAGCTCGAACCCGACGCCGCCCTGCAAGGCCACCTCGACCGGTGCCTATTGTGCCGCGCCTGCGAGGTGCATTGTCCCTCCGGCGTGCGCTACGCCGCCATTCTGGATAGCGCACGGGCGCAGCTTCAAGAGAATGCGCCGGGCGTAGCCGTCACTGCGCCCGACAGCCCCCTCATGACAGCAGCCGCCCGGCTGGCACGGACCCTGCGCCTACCGGGATTGCGCGGCCGCCTGGCGCGAGCCCTACCCATCGAAGACCAGGCACCTGCCCCCGGAACCTACCCGCCTGCCGACGCACCACGAGGCCGCATCGGCCTGTTGATCGGCTGCGTGACGCGCACCCAGCAACCGGGCGCCTTGCAAGCGGCCATCCGGCTACTCAACGCGCTCGGCTACGAGGTGGTCATTCCCGATGCCCAGGAATGCTGCGGCGCCCTGGCGGCACACCAGGGTGACCTGGCTACGGCACAGCGACAGATCGAGGCGAATCGA
>RFHJ01000110.1 GCA_003696905.1 Gammaproteobacteria bacterium
CCTCACCGCATCCTACGTCGTCCTCCGACTTCGTAGGGTGTGGTGAGCACCGCGAACCGCACCAGAATTGGTGCCTGGATGTGTATTTCCACCCTAACTCCCATGACGCCTTGGCCACACCCCTGATCATGGAAGTTGGGTCTACTCACCGGTATTCCCCCGGGGTCGGAGTCGTTCCCGAGCATACCGGAGGGTTGGCTTTGGTGCTGCCGAACGACTCCGACCCCTGATGAAAATGCAAAACCTTTTTGTCAATGGCAAGGGTTATCCCGGATGTTCTTCCACACCAACCCGAGCAGGGCGCCCGCCCCTCCTTTCACGGAGTTACGAATTCAAATGACGGGGCCCTGGGGGGGGGGGACCCCGTGCACTACCCCACCCCTGGCGCCAGACTGCGAGCGACATCTTCAGCGGCGCAGCACTGCGAGCCAACGCCAGAAGTTGAACAGGCTCGCAAGCGCCGCCGCGACGTAGGTCCAGGCGGCGGCACGCAGGATCCGCCGTGCCGCAGGCAGCTGGTGTTTTTCCAGATAGCCCGTTCCCAACAGGGGTAGCGCCTTGCGGAAACTCGCGTCCAGCTCGACCGGCAGGGTGAGAAACTGCAGCAGGATGCCGAAACCCAGCACCAGAAAGGCCCCCAGGGCACTGAGCAGACCCGGATGGGGCATGCGGGTGATCAACGCCAGGACGGGGGCAGCAAACAGCAAAAAGGACCCCACCCGCTCGGCGAATACCGCGCTGCGGGCGAGGCGGGTGCGCCAGGCGAACAAGGGCTCGTCCGCGGCATGCTGCAGGGCATGCCCCACCTCGTGTGCCGCCACGGTAATGGCGGTGAGGGTCCGTCCGTCATGCTTGTCGGGGGTCAGGCGCACCGCACGGGCAATGGGATCGTAATGATCGCCCTGCTCGCTGGTCTCCACCTTCACATCGGACAGCGCGAAGCGATCCAGCAGATGGCGGGCCAGTTCGCCGCCGGTCCCGGGAAAGTTGTCCTCGGGCTTGCGGTTGTAACGGGCGAGGACCTGTTGCACCCACAGCTGTGGGCCGTAGAAGAGTGCGAACAGCAGCGCCACCAGCAACAGCCAACTCATGCCAACGCCCTCGCCTCCCGTTCCCCGCGAGCCACATCCACCCGGGCGAGCAACACAGCCGCGACCAGGAATAGCGCCAACACGCTGAGGATACCGACCCGCGAACTGCCGGAGGCCATGGCCACCACTCCAACCAGCACCGGGCCCACCACCGCTGCGAATTTCCCCATCATGTTATAGAGACCGAAGAAGCGCCCCGCCTGTTCCCGCGGTACCAGGCGCGCAAACAGGGCCCGGCTGAGCGCCTGTATACCACCCTGTACCATGCCAATGGCCACTGCCAGCGCATAGAATTCGGCCGCACTCTGCATGCGCCAGGCCCAGAGCACCACCAGCATATAGACCAGGATGGCGAACCAGATACCGTGCTTTGCGCCGAAGCGCGCACCCAACCAGCCAAACAACAGCGCAGCAGGAAATCCCACGAATTGCGTGATCAGCAGGGCACTCAGCAGATCGCTCGAATCGAGCCCTATTGCCAGCCCGTAGTCCACCGCCATGCGCACGATGGTGTCCACACCATCGATATACAGCCAGTAACTGATCAGGAAAAGAAAGGCCATCGGCAGGGCGCGCAGCTCCCGCCAGGTACGCCGCAGCTCCTGCCAGGTGGAGAGGCCGTTGGCCTCGCCTGCACCATCGTCCGGGACCCATAGCAGCAATGGGATGGTGAACAGCGTCCACCACAGCGCCACCATGAGGAAGGACCAGCGTACCGCCTCGGCACTGTCGGTGAGAGCGAACCAGGCCGGCTGCAGCACCATGACCACATTCAGGGCGAACAGCAGCCCGCCGCCCAGATAACCCAGCGAAAAGCCCAGCGCGGAGACCCGCTCGAGATCCTCGTGGGCCGCAACGACCGGCAACAAGGCATCGTAGGCCACGTTGCCACCGGAGAACCCCAGCACAGCACCGAGATAGAGCAACAGGGCCAGCGGCCACATCCCCTCGGCCACCAGGAACAGGCCGCCACTCATCAGGATCCCGAGGACCGCAAAGGTGGCCACCAGCCGTTTCTTCATCCCCGCGCGATCGGCCCACAGTCCAATCAGAGGGGCGGCGAGCACCACCAGCATGGCGGCCAGAGAGTTGGTGGCTCCCAGCCAGAAGGTGCTGTCGGTGGCACTGAGCCGCCCCGCCCAGAACTGCTTGAAGAAGACCGGAAAGAAACCGGCCATGACGGTGGTGGCGAAGGCGGAATTGGCCCAGTCGTAGAGGGCCCAGCCCCAGGCGGGTCGGGTGTAGACGGCCCTCTCCATCGCTCAGCTCTTGATCCCCACCCCGCGCTTGAGCAGGACCAGGGCAAACAGGAACAGCACCACGATGAAGCCAAGGATGATATGGATTGCCACTCCCACCTGGATGTCCGAGACGCCGAGCAGTCCATAACGGAAGGCATTGACCATATAGAGCACCGGATTCGCCAGCGAGACCTGCTGCCAGAATTCGGGCAGCAGCTTGATGGAATAGAACACCCCGCCGAGATAGGTCAGTGGCGTGAGGACGAAAGTCGGAATGATGGAGATGTCGTCGAAACTGTTGGCATAGACCGCATTGATGAAGCCGGCCAGGGAGAACAGCACCGAGGTGAGAACGAACACCCCCAGGGTAATGCCATAGCTGTGCACCGTCAGGTCGGAGAAGAACATCGACACCAGCGTCACCAGGATGCCGACCACCACCCCGCGCGCCACCCCGCCGACGACGTAGCCCAGCAGCATCACCCAGGCGGGGATGGGGGCCACCAGCATCTCTTCCACGTTGCGCTGAAACTTGGCCTGATAGAAGCTGGAGACCACGTTGGCATAGCTGTTGGAGATCACCGCCATCAGGATCAGCCCCGGCACGATGAAGTCGACGTAACGATAGCCATCCATCTCGCCGATCTGCTCGCCGATCAGGGTGCCAAAGATGATGAAGTAGAGTGCGGTGGTGATCGCCGGCGGCAGCACGGTCTGCACCCAGATGCGCGAGAACCGCAACACCTCCTTGATCACCAGCGTCTGGAAGGCGACCCAGTATCTCATCCTTGCGGCCCCCTCCGACTGTTGACCATGTCCAGGAACAACTGCTCCAGCCGGTTCTGCTTGTTGCGCATGCTCAGCACCCGAATGCCGGCCTCGGCCAGGCCGACGAACAGTCCGTTCAGATCCTGCCCCGACGCGACCTTCGCCTCGATGAGGCAGCGCTCGAGCCGTTGCAGCTCATAGCCCTCGATCCGCGGCAGCCTCTCTACCGGCTCGGCGATGTCCAGGATCAGATCCTGGCGATGCAGCCGGCGCAGCATCTCGTGCATGCGCGCCCTTTCGGCGATCCGCCCGTGGTTGATGATCGCGATGTTACGACACAGATGCTCTGCCTCTTCCAGATAGTGGGTGGTGAGAATGACGGTGGTCCCGTCGGCGTTGATGCGACGCAGGAACTCCCACATGGAGAGCCGGATTTCGATATCGACGCCTGCGGTCGGCTCGTCCAGGATCAGCAGACGCGGACGGTGTACCAGGGCGCGTGCGATCATCAGACGCCGCTTCATGCCGCCGGAGAGCGAACGGGCCTGCTCCTCCCGCTTGTCCCACAGTTCCAGCTGACGCAGGCAATGCTCAGCGCGATCGCGCGCCTCGCTGCGCGGCAGGCCATAGTAACCGCCCTGATTGATGACGATCTCGGCCACCGGTTCAAAGGGATTGAAATTGAATTCCTGCGGCACATAGCCGATGCAGGCCTTGGCCTCCTGCGGCGCCAGGTCGAGATCGTGCCCGAATACCTCGACCGTGCCTGCCGTCTTGTTCACCAGGGAACAGACGATACCGATGGTGGTGGACTTTCCCGCCCCGTTGGGGCCCAGCAGGGCGAAGAAGTCACCCTCCTCCACGTCCAGATCGATACCACGAAGGGCGTGCGGACCGTTCCGGTAGGTCTTTTCCAGATTGCGGATCTTCAGTGCCAGCATATGCCCTTTGCAACCGTGATGCCTGCCCGGCCGTCGATGGAGATGTCGGTGGAGTGGCATCGGCCCCTGGGATGTGGCCTTCGAGCCTCCAGGGACGCATCTACACCGAGACATCCTCGGCCAACGCCACCCCTCCGTGCCGGAAACCGCCAATACGACAGGGCAGAGGTAACGCCACGCGGGGGAGATTACCACCCGGCGCCGGTGCCCTGTATCAGAAATCTTCGCCAGATTCCGCCAGCCACTGCGCAACCCGTTGTAACGCGCCCTCGCGATCGGTCACCTCGCCGGCCGCCTGGGCCTCGCGCAGGCGCGCCAACAACTCACCGATGCGCGGTCCCGGCGGCACGCCGAGGGCGATCAGATCGCGCCCACCCAGCAGCGGTCGCGAGCGGCTCGGCGCCCCGCTCTCGCCCCAGAGAAAACGCAGCATGCGTCCGATCAGCTGCTCGAGCCGGGTGGGCGGAGCATTGCGCCCCGGGCAGGTGCCGCGCCAGTCGGCCAAGGCATGCAGCAGGATACCGGCGCCGTTGTCCCCGGTGTCGCGAAAGAAGCAGTAGATGGCCCGTCGGCTCACGCTCGGTTGCTGCGTCAGCAACAGCGGCCGCAGATGATAGCGTACCAGGGTCTCCAGCAGGCGTGTCTCGCTGCGACTGAAGCGCAGACGCTGCATTACCGCCCGCGCCAGGGGCACGCCCGCCTCTTCGTGTCCCAGAAAGCGTATCCGACCGGCCTCCTCGCGGCGGGTGGCCGGCTTGCCCAGGTCGTGCAACAGGGCGCCCAGCTTGAGCAGCGCGCGCCGCGGCCGGCCACCGGCCGGCGCCGCAGCCAGCCAGGCCTGCAGTGCTTCTGCCACCTCGGCCGGGGGGCGCCAATCGGCCAGTACCCCTTCCAGTTCCGCCACCACCGCCAGGCTGTGGTCGAACACGTCCAGACAATGGGGCGCGCTCTGGGTCACCCCGCGCAGGGGATCGAGTTCCGGCAGCACCACCGGCAACAGGCCGAGCGCCTCCAGGCGCCGCAGCCAGGGAGCCGCCTGCGGCAGGCCCAACAGCCGCATCAGTTCGTCGCGCACCCGTTCTGCCGACACCTCGGACAGCCGGGGGCCATCGCGGCGCATCGGCACCTCGGCCTCGGGGGCCAGTTCGAAACCCAGCTGGGCCGCCAGGCGCACCGCCCGCAATGCCCGCACCGGATCCCGGCGAATGCTGTTCTCGGAGACCGGCCGGATCCGACCCGCGGCGAGGTCGGCCCGTCCGCCGAAGGGGTCCAGCACCTCATCGGGTCGATCCGGCGGTGCAGCCATGGCATTGATGGCGAAATCCCGATCCGCGAGATCGCCCTCGATATCGGCGGCCCGCAGGCGCGCCAGATCCACCACCAGGCGCTGTCCGTCGGCATCCTCCAGGATGGCGCGGCCGGTGCCCCGATCCTCGTCCAGCGGGTAGTAGCTGCCGCCGAACCGGTCCGCCAGGGCACGTGCCAGGGCCAGGGCATCGCCGGCCACCGCCACGTCGATGTCCTCGGTGTCGCGCCCGAGCAGACGATCACGGATGGTCCCGCCCACCAGCCACAACGGCTCTTGCCGGGCCGCCAGCCATGCGACCACCGCGCGGCGCAGCGCCTCAGCCATCTTTCTCTGGGCCCTTGGCCAGTTCGGCCAGCCGTTCGCGCATGCGCGCCACGTGGCTGCCGTCCCAATAGA
>RFHJ01000111.1 GCA_003696905.1 Gammaproteobacteria bacterium
AGCCTCAACGCCTCGTCCTACATCCGCTTCTGAGCGGTTACTGAAGACGAGGTCAAGTCATGAAACTGGCAGTACAGGTAAACGAAGGCCCGTACCAGCACGAGGCATCGGATTCCGCGTACCACTTCACCAAGGCCGCCCTGGAGAAGGGGCACGAGGTGTTCCGCGTGTTCTTCTATCACGATGGTGTGCTGAACGGGACCCGTCTGACTACCCCGCCTCAGGACGATCGCAACATCGTCAATCGCTGGGTGGAGCTGGCCGAGAAGTACGACCTGGATCTCGTTCTCTGCGTTGCCGCGGCCCAGCGCCGCGGTATCGTGGACGAGGGAGAGGCCGAGCGGAACGGCAAGGATGCGACCAACATTGCACCCAAGTTCCGTATCTCCGGCCTCGGGCAGCTGATCGAGGCGGCCATCCAGTGCGACCGATTGGTCGTGTTCGGCGACTGAGGGGAGAACAACGATGTCCGATGTCAAGAAGTTCATGTATCTGAATCGTCGTGCTCCCTATGGCACCATCTATGCGTGGGAGTCGCTGGAAGTCGTACTGATTGGCGCTGCCTTCGACCAGGAGGTCAGTCTGATGTTCGTCGACGACGGTGTGTTCCAGCTGGTCAAGGGTAGTGATACCTCCGAGCTCGACATGAAGAACTTCACGCCCACCTATCGCACCTTGGGCGATTACGGTGTGCGCCACATGTATGTCGACAAGGCCTCGTTGGAGGCTCGCGGCCTGACCCAAGACGACCTCGTGGAGGTGGCCTGGGAAGACTGGGAGACCGAAGAGGAAGTGGACAACATCGTCGAGATCGTCGATTCCGAGCAGATCGCCAAGCTGCTCGCCGAGTCCGACGTCGTATTCAGCTTCTGAGGTGACGACATGGCTGATCTGTATACCGTGAACAAATCACCGTTCGAGAAGAATTCGCTGGAAGATGCCATCCGCTTCTCCACTGAAGGCGCGGCAATCCTGCTGATCGAGGACGGTGTCTATGGTGCCATGGCCGGCACCGCCGTTTCCGACCTGGTGGCGAATACGACTGGTCGGAAATTCTACGCGCTCAGGCCCGACCTGAAGGCACGTGGCATTGCCGAAGATCGCCTGATCGACGGTGTCGAACTGGTCGATTACGCCGGATTCGTGGACCTGGTCGCCGAATGCGACAAGGTGCAGGCCTGGCTGTAACCAACGACTTGGCAAATCCTTAACGAAACAGGAGATAGCACAATGGGTACCATCAACGTCAATGGTAAAGAGTTGGAAGTGGATGAAGAGGGCTACCTGGCCAACATCAACGACTGGGAGCCTGCCGTCGCCGAGGTGATGGCGAAGGAAGATGGCCTGGAACTGACCGATGAGCACTGGGACATCATCAACTTCCTGCGTGATTACTACGAGGAATACCAGATCGCGCCTGCCGTGCGCGTGCTGACCAAGGCCGTGGGCAAGAAGCTGGGCAAGGACAAGGGTAACTCCAAGTACCTCTATGGTCTGTTCCCCTATGGTCCGGGCAAACAGGCCTGCCGTTACGCCGGCCTGCCCAAGCCGACTGGTTGCGTCTGATCGCAGTCTGTTGATCCCCGGGGGGCATCGGCCCCCCGGATCTGGCATTCAATCAAGAGGTTTTCGGAAACATGTCGTTTCTGACGGTCGCATTTGCAGCTCTGTTCTACGCCGCCACGATCCTTCTCGTGGTGGGGTTGGCGCGTCGCATCTATCTCTACTGGAAGACGCCCGCGCCGTTGAAGATTCCTACGACGCCTGCACCCATCACGACGGGTGGCGTGGTTCTGCGCATGTTCCGCGAAGTGGTGTTTTTCGAAAGCCTTTTCAAGGGTAGCAAGTGGACCTGGCTATTCGGGTGGGTATTTCACATGGCCCTGTTCGCGGTGCTGTTCCGGCATCTGAGATATTTCCAGGAGCCGGTGTGGGGCCTTGTCGAGTGGGTTGGCCCGCTATTCAAGTACTTGGCGTTCGCCATGGTGATCGGGCTGTTGGGTCTATTGGCACGCCGATATCTCGTCGATCGCGTGCGCTACATCTCGGCGCCATCGGATTATCTGATGCTGCTGCTGTTGCTCGGCATTGGCATTTCCGGTGCGCTGACTACCTTTGTGGCCCACACCGATGTGGTGGCGGTGAAATCCTTCTTCCGTCACCTGATGACTTTCAATTTCGGGACCATGCCCAATCTGCCGAGCGATCCGTTGATGGTGATCCATCTCGGTCTGGTCGCGCTGTTGATGATCATCTTCCCGATCAGCAAGTTGCTGCATGCGCCGGGCGTGTTCTTCAGCCCGACCCGCAATCAGGTGGACAACCCGAGAGAGAAGCGTCATATCGCCGATTGGGCGCGCAAGCTGGAACAATAAACCGGAGCAAGGTTAGCTGGCATGGCAAAAGCAGAATTCGAAATTCCGGAGTTGAAAGAATACCCGGAGATTCCGCCGATACAGCCGGGTGCGATGGCCCACAGCAAGCCCTATGTGGCCAAGGCGGACTTCCAGGAGCCTCTGGGCTATCCGGGTGAGCTGGTCGATGACTGGCAGGACAAGGCGATCGAGGCCATGGGGGATCTCCTTGGCAAGTATCGCTCCTTGCAAGTGTTTCTCGATGCCTGCGTGAAGTGTGGCTCCTGCACGGACAAGTGCCACTACTATCTGGGCACCGCGGACCCCAAGAACATGCCGGTGGCGCGGCAGGACCTGTTGCGCAAGGTGTACCGGCGTTATTTCACCTTTGCCGGCAAGTATTTCCCGAAATTGGTGGGTGCCACCGATCTGACCGAAGAGGTCCTGGAAGACTGGTATAACTATTTCCACCAGTGTTCCCAGTGCCGTCGTTGCTCGGTGTTTTGTCCCTACGGAATCGACACCGCCGAAATCTCCATGGCGGCACGTGAGATCATGGACCGCATTGGCCTGGGGCAGAAGTACTGCAACGAAATCGTCGGCAAGGTCTTCCGCATCGGCAACAACCTGGGTCTGCCCGGACCGGCGCTGGAGGATACCCTCGAGGGTCTGGAAGAAGACGTCTTCGACGACACCGGGGTTGAGGTCAAGTATCCGCTGGACAAGAAAGGGGCGGATATCCTGCTGGTCACGCCGTCGGCCGATTTCTTTGCCGAGCCACATGTCGATGGCCTGATCGGTTATGGCAAGGTGTTCCACGAGGCGGGTGTCAACTGGACGCTCAGCTCGAAGGCCTCCGAGGCGGCCAACTTCGGCATGTTCATCGGTTCCTACGAGAACATGCGCAAGATCTCCCTGCGGATTCGCGAGGCGGCGCTCGAGCTGGGGGTCAAGCGGATCGTCTTCGGCGAGTGCGGGCACGCCTGGCGGGTCGCCTATAGCTTCCTCAACACCCTGGCAGGTCCCTGGGACTTCCTGGACCAGAACTATCCGATCCCGCAGCATATCTGCGAATTCACCTATGACCTGATTCAAAAGGACAAGGACAAGCCGGAGGAAGAGAAGGTCCTGAAATTCGACAAGTCGCAGAACGACGACATGGTCGTGACCTTCCATGACTCGTGCAACGTGGCGCGCGCCAGCCGCATGGGCGATTTCCCTGGCGGGCAGTTCGTGATCCCGCGCGAGATCATCAAGACGGTGTGCAACAACTTCGTCGACATGGATCCCGATACGGTCTATGAAAAGACCTTCTGCTGTGGCGGGGGTGGTGGTCTGCTCACCGACGAACTGATGGAACTGCGGGTGAAGGGCGCCAAGCCACGCATGGAAGCACTCCGGAATGTCATCGAGGAAGATGGCGTAACGCACATGGCGATGATCTGTGCGATCTGCAAGGCACAGTTCACCAAGGTGCTGCCCTATTACGGCAGGGGCATGGACATGATCGTGAGTCTGCACCAGCTGGTGTCCAACGCCATCGTGCTGACAGGCCAGCAGACGGAAGACGAGGAAGAAGAGGAAAACGAGGCCGCGGCCGAATAGGCGAGGTTCTCATCTCAGAATTCAACCCGATCCCTGGGGATCGCGAGGCATACAGGTAAGGAGCATTGAGATGGCTACTCCGAGCGATGAAATGACCGAAAAGCTCACATGGCGGCGTTTTGAAGACGGCCACAATCAGTGGGATTCGTTTACCGACAAGATCTTTATTGCCGACACCTCTTACAAGTGTCCCACCTATGTGCACAAGACGCCCCCGTGCCAGGGTTCCTGCCCCTCGGGTGAGGACATTCGCGGCTGGCTCGCGATCGTGCGGGGCCAGGAAAAGCCGGCCGAGGGCATGGAGATGGGCGAGTACGCGTTCCGTCGTTCCACCGACGCCAACCCCTTCCCGGCGATGATGGGTCGTGTATGCCCGGCCCCCTGCCAGGACGGCTGCAATCGAAATGAAGTTGAAGACTTCGTCGGGATCAACGCAGTCGAGCAGTGGATCGGGGACAACGCGCTCGCCAATGGCTACCAGTTCGAGGCCGGTCCGAGCACCGGCAAGCGTGTCGCCATCATCGGTGGCGGTCCGGCAGGCATGGCCGGGGCCTACCAACTGCGTCGCCGTGGGCACGCCGTGACCATCTTTGAATCGCAGCCCGAGCTGGGCGGCATGATGCGCTACGGCATTCCCAACTACCGGATTCCGCGCGACAAGCTGGCCGGTGAAATCCAGCGCATCATCGACATGGGCGACGTGGAGGTGAAGTGCGGCGTGCGCGTCGGCAAGGACGTCGCGGTCGAGGACCTGGAGAAGGAATATGACGCCATCCTCTGGGCCATCGGCTGTTGGACCGGTCGTGGCCTGCCCGTCGACGGCTGGGACGAGACGCCGAACTGCGTCTCCGGTGTCGCTTTCCTCAAGGCCTTCAACGAGGGTCGCATGAAGGCGACCGCCAAGAAGCTGGTCTGCGTGGGTGGCGGTGATACCTCCATCGACGTGGTCTCGGTGGCGCGACGCCTGGGCTGCATTCCGGGTTACGAAGGGACCGAGCAGCCTGAAAAGGTCGTGTTGGACGGTTCCGTGACCCAGGAAGTCGATGAGAGCGCCAAGCAGAACGCCGAGGTCACCCTGACCTCGCTGTTCCCGAAGAACAACATGACCGCCGCCGAGCACGAGGTCAACGACGCCCTGCAGGAAGGGGTGACCATTCTCGACGAGGTGATGCCGGTCGAGATCGTGCGCGACGAGAACGGTCGGGCCACGGGCCTGAAACTCGCGAAGTGCACCATGGAAGGCGGTCGTCCGATTCCGGTCGAGGGAACGGAACAGGTGGTCGAGGCCGATCTCATCGTTGCGGCCATCGGTCAGGGCGGTGACCTGAGCGGGCTGGAGGACTTCGACAACGGCCGTGGCCTGATGGATTCGGATGCCTTCTATCAGGTGCCGGGTAAGGAGAAGCACTTCGTTGCCGGCGACATCGTTCGTCCGCATCTGCTGACCACCGCTATCGGCCAGGCCTGGGTGGCGGCCGAGACCATCGACGAGTATCTGCGTCAGGCCGAGCACAAGAAGCGCCCGAAGGTCGATGTGCACCATTTCGACCTGGAGAAGAAGCTGAAGGAGGCGGGCCTGGAGCCCGAGCACTTCGATCCCAACGCGGGCGATCAGCGGGGTACTTCCTTTGCCAACTACGCGGTGCACAACTACGAGGATCGCTCCTTCGCCGAGATCATTCCGGCGGACGAACTGTTTCTCGGTCACTTCGAGTACACCCCGCGGGTCAAGCGCGAGGAGGACGTGCCCACTGCCGATGAGGTGCTGGGGCACTTCACCGAGCGGGTCAAGGGACTGACGACCGAGCAGGCGGTCGAGGAATCGAAGCGTTGCATGAGTTGTGGTCTTTGCTTCGAGTGCGACAACTGCGTGATCTTCTGTCCTCAGGACGCGGTCTATCGTGTGCCGAAGGATCAGGCGACCACTGGCCGCTATGTCGCGACCGATTACGCCCGCTGCATTGGATGTCACATCTGCTCGGATGTGTGCCCGACGGGTTACATCAAGATGGGACTCGGCGAGTAAATGGGGTCGAGGGGTCGGCGTTCGCCGGCCTCGCAAATCGCGGTTGAGGCAGCAAGTCAGATGCAAGACATGTTTAGATTTGGCACCCGGCTTCTGGTAGCGGCGACGGCGCTGTTACTGGTGCAGACGGCAAGCGCAGCGCAAGGCTCGCGCTCCGTCATCGAAGGCTCCAAGGCCTACGGCCTGGACAGTTGTGTGGAACCCACGCCGCTGATGCGCAAGAAGCACTATGCCTTCCTCAAGCATGATCGGGACATTACGGTCCACCAGGGTATTCGGACGGTCAAGCACAGCCTGGCCGGTTGTGTCGATTGCCATGCCGCCAAGGACGATACAGGCAAGTACGTTCCAGTGACAGACGAGGGGCAGTTCTGCCAGAGCTGTCACGAGTATGCCGGTGTCGAGCTGCCTTGCTTCAGTTGTCATTCCGCGACACCGACCCAGGCAACCAAGGCGGGAGATTGATCATGAGTGACAAGATCGATCAAAAACGTCGTGAATTCGTTTCCGTGGCAGGCTTGGCTGCCGCTGCCACGGTGGTGGCACCCGGCGTCTTCCTCCAGGCAACGGCAGAGGCCGAGCCGCGCTCCGAAGCGGTGACCGGCAAGGTGCGCTACGGCATGTTGATCGACACCAACAAGTGTGTCGATGGCTGCACCGATTGCGTGACGGCCTGTGAAAGGGAGAACGGGCTCGATCTGCTGAAGATGCCCGAGGGCGCCGACCCAGAGGAGTGGGATCGCCAACGGCCCCGCTGGATCCGCAAGGTCAAGGTGAAGGACAGGCTCACCGGCAAGGTCACCACCCTGCCGATGATGTGTCAGCACTGTGAATTTCCGCCCTGTCAGGATGTCTGTCCCACCGGCGCCTCGTTCCGCCGGGCCGATGGCATCGTCATGGTCGACCGCCACATCTGTATCGGTTGCCGGTACTGTATGATGGCCTGCCCTTACAAGGCCCGGTCGTTCATTCACGAAGACATCGACGAGAAGCTCACCGTTGCGCCCCGCGGCAAGGGTTGCGTGGAGAGCTGCAATCTTTGCGTGCATCGGCGGGACAATGGTGAGACCACCACCGCCTGTCAGGAGGCCTGCAAGGAAGGGGCGATCCTGTTCGGGGATTTGAATGATCCCAACAGCGAGATCTCGCAGGCCTTGCGGCAACAGAACAACACCGAATTGCGGGCGGACCTGAAGTTGAACACCGGTGTTCGCTACCGCGGCATCTGATCGGTTTCTGGAAATCTGAAGCAGCTATGAAAAAGATTCACTACCGCGAATGGGGCATCGAGAGCCCGCGTTACTGGGGGATTCTGGCCATTCTGGGCGTCCTACTGGCCGTCGGTGGGCTGGCAGCGCTCTACATGGAGCACAATGGCCATTGGGTGACCGGGATGAACAACCAGATCGTGTGGGGCGTGCCGCACGTCTTCGCGATCTTTCTGATCGTGGCGGCCTCGGGTGCGCTCAACATCGCGGCCTTCAGCTCGGTGTTCGGCAAGGAGATCCACAAGTCGCTGGGCCGGCTCTCGGCGATGCTGGCCATGTCGCTGCTGGTTGGGGGCCTGCTGGTGCTGGTGCTGGATCTGGGGCAGCCGACGCGCCTGATCGTGGCCATGACCACCTACAACTTCAAGTCGATCTTTGCCTGGAACATTTTCCTCTATGTGGGCTTTCTGGTGATCGTGGCGGTGTATCTGTTCACCATGATGGAGCGCAAGGCCAACAAGTACTATCCGACAGCTGGCCTGGTGGCCTTCGTGTGGCGTCTGATTCTCACCACTGGTACCGGTTCCATCTTCGGCTTCATCGTGGCACGTCAGGGATATGACGCGGCCATCATGGCGCCCATGTTCATCATCATGTCCTTTGCCTACGGCATGGCGATCTATCTGCTGATGCTGATGTTCACCTTCAAGCTTGAGGGCCGGCCCCTGGGCGAGAAGCTGCTGGGTCGCCTGAAGAACCTGCTGGGCATATTCGCGGCGGCGGTGTTCTACTTCGTGCTGGTGTACCACCTGACCAACCTGTACGGCACCGAGAATCACGAATACGAGGCCTTCATCCTGCGCGACGGCGGCGTCTACACCGCCCTGTTCTGGATCGGCTGGATACTGTTGGGCCTGCTGGTACCCATGGGGATCGTCTTCCATCCGGCACTGGGCAAGACCCATGGCGGCATCATCGCGGCCAGCCTTCTGGTGGTGCTCGGTGGCTTCGTGGCGATGTATGTGATCGTGATTGGCGGTCAGTCCTTCCCGATGGCGATGTTCCCCGACAAGGTCATTATCGAGTCCGGTTTCTACGATGGTGTCAACGGGCAAGCACTCCATTATGTGCCGTCCATCTGGGAATTCCTTCTGGGACTCGGCGGTGTCGCCGTGGCGCTGGCCGCGACGCTCGTTGGGGTGCGGGTACTGAAGCTGCTGCCGATGTCGCTCGAAGACGAGATCGTTGATCCGCGCCAGGGCTGAGCTCAGGCACATCATTTCGTACCAGGGCGGCTGATCAGCCGCCCTTTTCGTCTTTGTGTGGCAAGACCATGGGCCATATCTACATATCGGCAGCACACAAGTCCTCCGGCAAGACCTCTCTCTCGATTGCGCTCTGTGCCGCCCTGACACGCCGAGGACTGCGTGTCCAGCCCTTCAAGAAGGGCCCTGACTACATCGACCCCCTGTGGCTGACCCAGGCGGCCGGGAGGTCCTGCTACAACCTCGACTACTACACCATGGAACGGGACGAGATCGATCAGACCTTCGCCCGGGCCATGCAGGATGCCGATGTGGGGTTGATCGAGGGCAACAAGGGGCTCTACGACGGGCTGGATCTCGATGGGAGCAACAGCAATGCAGCGCTGGCCGCCCAGCTGGATTCCCCTGTCGTGTTGGTACTCGATACCCAGGGGATGACCCGGGGCGTGGCGCCGTTGATTCTCGGTTATCAGGCCTTCGATCCGGCCATCCGCATCGGAGGTGTGATTCTCAACAAGGTGGGGGGCGCGCGTCACGAGGCCAAACTGCGCCGGGTGATCGAGCACTATACCGAGGTGCCGGTGCTGGGCGCGGTGCATCGGCATCCGGACATGCATATCACCGAGCGCCACCTGGGACTGGTGCCGAGTAATGAACTCGCCAGCAGCGCTGGCCAGATCCAGGCCATGGCCGAGCATGTGGCGAGGGAGGTGGATCTGGAAGCGTTGCTCGCACTGGCGGACAGCGCCGGTCCCGTCCCGGGGCTTGCAGAGGTGCCCATGCCCGCCACGGGCCGGCCACGCCGGGTGCGCGTCGCCTACGCCCGGGATCAGGCCTTCGGCTTTTATTACACCAGCGACCTGGAAGCCTTCGAACGGGCAGGTGCCGAACTGGTGCCCTTCAGCCCCCTGCAGGACACGGAGCTGCCAGAGGCCGACGGATTGCTGCTCGGGGGTGGATTCCCGGAGACCCACCTCGAAACATTGGCGGCAAACCGGGCGATGGCGGCGGCGATCCGGCGATTCGTCGAAGGGGGAGGGCCGGCCTATGCGGAATGCGGGGGGCTCATGTATCTCTGCCGCAGCCTGACCTGGGGGGCAAAGCAGGGTAAAATGGGGGGCATCATTCCTGCTGATGTGGTCATGCATGAACGGCCACAGGGCCGGGGCTATGTGCGTCTTATGGAGACAGAGCACCATCCCTGGCCGCTGGGCGGGGAGATAGCGGCCCATGAGTTCCACTATTCGGCGCTCGAGAACGTCGCCCCGGAGGTGGCGTTCGCGTACCGGGTGGTGCGGGGCCATGGCATCGACGGCAAGCACGACGGGATTCGCTTTCGGAATCTCCTCGCAAGTTATACCCATCAGCGGGATACACGGCGCAATCACTGGGTGGCCCGTTTCGTGGATTTCATCAGGGAATGTCGCGCATGAGCGACAGCCGACAACAAACACGACAGAGAGTGCAGAGATGTTCAAGGTAACTCCGGCGGCGGCAGAGCAGATCAGGAATGCGGCGAAACAGGGTGGCACCGAGGGCATGGCGCTGCGGCTGGCTGCGCAGAAGCATGCGGACGGCACCTATGACTATCGGATGGGCTTCGACGAGGCCTCCGAGGACGACATCCGCTTCACCAGTGAAGACATCGAGATCGTGATGGCTCCCGAGTACGTGCCCTTGCTGGACAACACCACCCTCGACTTCGTCCAGCTGGACGAGGGCGATTCACAGTTCGTCTTCATCAATCCCGACGACGCCAACTACAGCCCGCCGGCGAACTGAAGCCCTGCGACTTATCCCATGGAGTTGTCCCCGGAAGACGCGCTGCGTCTGAACGTGCTGCTCGCCAACAAGCCGCTGGCGATTCGAATCAACGAATCGTCCATGGAGGTGCATGGTCTCACCGAGGAGGGCGAGGCCAAGGTGGCCCTCAAGCCCACCTGCCGCGACGAGCTCTACATCAAGAAGGTCAAGGAACTGATCTCTGGCCATGTGCTGGGCTCGCCGGGCGGCTATCCGGTCTATCTGCAGCGCTGGACCCGCATGGGGCAGATGAAGGACGACAGTCTGGAACAGCTGCTGATGCTGGGTGAGCCCGAGGCGGTGGTGGCCGCAGTCTGCGCACCCGGACTCACCGATGAATTGGCACGGCGTGCCTGGTGGGCCATGGAGGATGCCGAGAATGCCCGCCAGATGCTGCGCAAGGAGGCAGTGGTGCAGGGCAGCATGGGGCCGGTGCTCGCCGACTATCTGGTGGAGTTCCTGCCCTTCGAGAGCGAACCCGAAAAGCAGATTGAGACCGTCCGCCTGGTATTGCAACCCGGTCTGCTGAGCAAGGAACAGCAAATGGAGCTGTGGCGCCGCGCGGCGCGCCGGCCGGCCTACTATGTGGGTTTCATCGCCACCCTGCCGGACGAGATCCCGGAGTCCCGCCCGCCCCATCCCTGGTATGAGGAACAGGCCGAGGTCCTGCGGGGGCTGGCGGATGCCGGCAACGCGCCGGCCCAGGCCTTGCTGCGGGTGCTCTCCGGTCCCGGCCAGGCCTGGCTGCATACGGTCTTCCAGATCCTGAAGAAGCCCTCCAACCAGGACGTAGTGAACCTCACCCTCGATCTGGTGGCCTGGTATTTCTCGGTGGTTCGAGACGAACCGGCGGACGCCACCCTGGACGCGTTGGAAGAAGACGCAGCCGCGTGGCTCGCGACCGACGGGCATGCCGCCGAGGTGCTCGAGCTGGGTGATCAGTGGCGCGAGCCCCTCATTGCAGTCCGGGTCCTCTCCGGTCTGGGCTACGGCGTGGTGCGCCCGGTGTTTGGTGGCTCTACCGCCATCGGCAGCCTGATGCGCCGCAAGCTGGCACCGATCATGGAGCCGCTGCAGCGCCACCTCGAGGTTCTCAGTGCTTGATCGTCTGAAAAAGCACTAGAAAAACAATGCGTTATAATATTGTCATAAAACTTAAACATTGGTTTCGCACAATGCCGTCACCCCGGAGGCCGGGATGGACCGGTCCCGGACAAGATGTTCAACCCAATCGGAGAGTGACGTGATCAAGAAGACCCTTGCCATGGCAGCCTTGTCTGCCACCCTGGTGTCGGGCGTGGCCCAGGCGGCATCGCGCGACTACATCAGCATCGTGGGTTCGTCCACGGTCTATCCCTTTGCCACCGTGGTGGCCGAGCAGTTCGGACGCAAGACCCGGTTCAAGACGCCCAAGATCGAGTCCACCGGCTCGGGGGGCGGCATGAAGCTGTTCTGCGCGGGCGTGGGGATCGAGACCCCGGATATCACCAATGCCTCGCGGCGGATGAAGAAATCGGAGCAGCAGAAGTGCTTCGACAATGGCGTCAAAGGGATCACCGAGGTCAAGATCGGTTATGACGGCATCGTGGTGGCCAATTCCAGGAAGGCGCCGCGCCTGCACCTGACCCGGCGTGATCTGTTCCTGGCCCTGGCGCGCAAGGTGCCCGGCCCGGACGGCAAGCTGATCGACAATCCCTATAAGAACTGGAAGGACGTCGACGCCAAGCTGCCCAACGAGCCGATCGAGGTGCTCGGTCCGCCGCCGACCTCCGGGACCCGGGATGCCTTCGAGGAGCTGGCCATGGGCGCCGGCGCCAAGACCTTCCCGGACCTGGCCAAACTTCGCAAGTCGAAGGACCCGGCCGAGATCCGTGCCTTGATGAAGAAGCTCGGCATTCCCGAGAGCGCTTTCAACAAGAAGGGAAAGAAGGTCTTCAAGGCGGTGGCCTATGCCATCCGCGAGGACGGTGCCTATATCGAGGCCGGCGAGAACGACAACCTGATCGTGCAGAAGCTCGAGGCCAATCCGCAGGCGCTGGGTATCTTCGGCTTCTCCTTCCTCGATCAGAACGCCGACAAGATCCAGGGCTCCTTCATCGACGGGGAGGCGCCCACCTTCGACAATATCGCCGAGGGCAAGTATCCGGTCTCGCGCCCGTTGTTCTTCTATGTCAAGAAGGCGCACGTGGGCAAGGTGCCGGGTATTCCGGAATACATCGCCGAGTTCACCTCCGAGGACGCCTGGGGCGACGAGGGCTATCTGGCGGACAAGGGCCTGATACCGATGCCCGAGGAGGAGCGTGAGAAGTACCGGAATATCGCGCGTAATCTGGTACAGATGCCAAACCTGTAAGTCTTGATGACAGGATCAGTCTGTCCCTGAGACAATGCGGACGGCGACCCGGTGACCGGGTCGCCGTTTCGCGTCGCAGCAGGCGACCGCTGATCGAATCCACATCCGCCGAGTGCTCCCGGCGGAGGAAACCGGCGAGAATGGCATGCAGAACTCCGTTATCCTGATCGTCCTGTTGTTGCTGACGGCATTGGGGTACCACCTGGGACGTCGTCGTGCCCTCCATTCGGTGGGAGGGACCCAGGCCATTCGTCATCTGCACTCCCTGCCCAGCTATTATGGGCTCTACGTGGTGCTCTGGGCCGTGATTCCCGCCCTGCTGGTGATGCTGTTGTGGGGGCTGGTGCAGGACACCGTGCTGAACGAACTGATCATCTCGACCCTACCACCGGAGATGCAGTCGCTGCCGCCAGAGCGGCTCGGTCTGCTGATCAACGACATTCACAATCTGGCCGTCGGGAATATCACCTCGGAGGCACCGAGTCCGGCGATAAAGGCCGCGGCGGACCATTTGCGCTCCTTGCAGGCCGTTGCGGATCTTGCGCGCGCGGTGGTGGTGCTGGCGATTGCCACGGCCGGTGCGTTATTCGCATGGCGCGCCATCTCGCCGACCATGCGGGCGCGGAATCGGGTGGAGTCCATTCTCAAGGGATTGATGGTGGCCAGCGCCATGGTGGCGATCTTGACCACCATCGGCATCGTGCTCTCGGTACTGTTCGAGTCGCTGCGCTTTTTTCAGAAGGTGCCGGTCACCGATTTTCTCTTTGGTCTGGAGTGGAGTCCGCAGATTGCCATTCGCTCCGACCAGGTGGGCGCATCCGGTGCCTTCGGCGCCATCCCGCTGCTGGCGGGAACCCTGCTGATCTCCTTCATTGCGCTGGTCGTGGCCGTGCCCATCGGTCTGATGTCGGCCATTTACCTGGCCGAGTACGCCAGTCCCAGGCTGCGCGCCTGGGCCAAGCCGATCCTGGAGGTGCTGGCTGGCATTCCAACCGTGGTCTATGGATTCTTTGCGGCGCTTACCGTGGCGCCCTTCATTCGCAACCTCGGTGAGTCCGTGGGCCTCGATGTCTCTTCCGAGAGCGCCCTGGCCGCCGGCCTGGTGATGGGGATCATGATCATCCCCTTCGTCTCGTCGCTCTCGGACGACGTGATCAACGCGGTGCCCCAGTCGCTGCGCGATGCCTCCTATGGGTTGGGGGCGACCCAATCCGAGACGATCCGCCAGGTGATCCTGCCGGCGGCTCTGCCAGGGATCATGGGAGGGGTCCTGCTCGCGGCCTCGCGGGCGATTGGCGAGACCATGATCGTGGTGATGGCGGCCGGTCTCAGCGCCAATCTCACCATCAATCCACTCGAGGCGGTCACCACGGTGACGGTGCAGATCGTCACCCTGCTGGTGGGGGATCAGGAGTTCGACAGTGCCAAGACGCTGGCGGCCTTTGCCCTGGGCCTGTTGTTGTTCCTGATCACCCTGAGCCTGAACATCGTGGCGTTGCGCATCGTGCGCAGGTATCGCGAGCAATACGAGTAGTGAGGTGCAATGATGTCGTCGGGCAATTCGGTATCGCCGAGCTTCGAGAAAGTGCAGGCCTCACTGGCCAGACGCTATGCGCGCGAACGCCGCTTTCGCGCCATGGGGCTGGGCGCGATCCTGTTGGGCCTTTCCTTCGTGGCGATTCTCTTCATCACCATCATCGGCAACGGTTACACTGCCTTTTGGCAGACCTATATCAGGCTTCCGGTCTATCTGGACCCACAGGTCATCGATCCCCAGGGCACCCGTGACCCGGAGGTGATACGCCAGGCGAGCTTCCGCAAGTTGGTGCGTCAGCCGTTGCGAGAGATGTTCCGCGAGGTGAAGGGGCGGCGAGACAAGCGGCTGCTGTACAAGTTGCTCAGCGATGATGCACCGCACGAGGTGCAGCAACGCGTGATCGACGATCCCTCGCTGATCGGCAGGAAGGTCGAGCTCTGGCTGCTGGCCGACGACGAGGTGGACATGCTGGTCAAGGGGCATATTCCACGCGAGACCCTGCTCGAAGGGCGCAAGGCCAAGCTGGTGGGCTGGGTCGACAGGCTGCAGGCGGAGGGGCGGATCGAGAAGCGCTTCAATGTCCCGTTCTTCACCCGGGGCGATTCGCGTGAGCCGGAACAGGCGGGCATCGCGGGCGCGGCAGCTGGTTCCTTCTATACCCTGTTGGTGACGCTGCTGCTCTCGTTTCCGATCGGGGTGGCAGCGGCCATCTACCTGGAGGAGTTCGCTCCGAAGAACCGTCTTACTGATCTGATCGAGGTGAACATCAACAACCTTGCCGCGGTGCCCTCGATCGTATTCGGCCTGTTGGGGCTGGCGGTGTTCATCAACTGGTTCGGTCTGCCGCGCTCGGCGCCCCTGGTGGGTGGCCTGGTGCTGACGCTGATGACCCTGCCGACCATCATCATTGCAGGACGGGCTGCCCTCAAGTCGGTGCCACCCTCGATTCGCGAGGCAGCGCTGGGCATCGGCGCCTCACACATGCAGACGGTCACCCACCATGTCCTGCCGCTGGCATTGCCGGGGATGCTGACCGGTGCCATCATCGGCATGGCCCAGGCCCTGGGGGAGACCGCGCCACTGCTGATGATCGGCATGGTGGCCTTCATCGTCGACATCCCCCAGGGGCCACTGGACCCCGCCACCGTGTTGCCGGTGCAGATCTATCTCTGGGCTGACAGCCCGGAGCGGGCCTTCGTGGAGCGGACCTCGGCCGCCATCATGGTGCTGCTGGCCTTCCTGATCGCAATGAATGCCCTGGCGATCGTCCTGCGGCGCCGTTTCGAGCGGCGCTGGTAATCGGAGTATTTGGGAGTTTAGACAAATGAGCCTGATCGAGACCACCATGGTGGGCGAGGAAACGGCAGGAGAGGCCCCTTCGGTATCCCGCCCGGAGCAGCCCATGCAGGAGGATCTGGGGAGCGACTTCCAGACCGTGGGCGAGGTGCGGGTGGACAACCCCGCCATCTCCACCACCGGGGTTCAGGTGTACTATGGGGAGAAGCATGCGATCCGCAATGTCAGCCTGGATATCGGCAAGAACCAGGTGATCGCCATGATCGGTCCCTCGGGCTGTGGCAAGTCCACCTATCTGCGCTGTCTGAACCGCATGAACGACACCATCGAGGGGTGCCGGGTGGAAGGCGAGATTCTGCTCGACGGAGAGAACATCTACGACAAGTCGATCGATGTGGTCGCCCTACGGGCGCGGGTGGGGATGGTCTTCCAGAAGCCCAATCCCTTTCCAAAGTCCATCTACGACAATATCGCCTATGGTCCAAAGATCCATGGCCTGGCGGCGAATCGTACCGAGCTGGACGAGATCGTCGAACGCAGTCTCAGGCGTGCTGGGCTCTGGGAAGAGGTCAAGGACCGGCTGGATGCGCCTGGGACCGGCCTATCCGGTGGCCAGCAGCAGCGGCTGTGTATTGCGCGCGCCATCGCGGTGGAGCCGGAGGTGGTGCTGATGGACGAGCCGGCCTCCGCCCTGGACCCCATCGCCACCGCCCGTATCGAGGAGTTGATCGACGAGCTGCGCGAGAACTACACCATCGCCATCGTCACTCATTCCATGCAGCAGGCGGCACGGGTATCGCAACGTACGGCGTACTTCCACATGGGGCACCTGGTGGAGGTGGGGGAGACCACCCAGATCTTCACCAATCCGCGGCACAAGCTGACCGAGGACTACATCACCGGCCGGTTTGGTTGAGAAGCAACCCGGATTATGCCCCGCTTCATTGGGGACAGATACTGGTCGATTGCATCAATTTGTAGGGTGGGTTGAGCCGTGCGAAACCCACCAGCGACCGTGTCGGCCGACCCATCGTTGCATTGGTGGGTTTCGTTTCACTCAACCCACCCTACGAGCGGCTACATCACGGGCCAGTTTGGTTGAGGCTCAAAGCGCCCCGATCTCGCGGAACCAGCTCAGCCAGCTGAGCACCAGGCCCGCGGCCACCAACAGGTCCGCGCGCATGCGCAGCCGATTGCGTGAGCGCACCTCATCCCCCTGTTCGACCATGAAGACCCGATTCATCAGGGCATCGAGCAACAACACGAAGAACAGGATGACCACCAGGGCGGGCACCACATAGGCGGGGATCACACCGATACCTACCGGTTCCATGTCCGCGAGCAGAACCAGGGGGTAGCAGATGACAGCCAGTGCCAGGAGCACGACACGTAGCGGGCCGATCTTGGTGAGGAATCCGGTGGTATCCATGGGTTTCCAGGGTGACGTATGGAGTCCGGGCTGCTAGCCTAGCGGCCCGTTGAGCCGGCGCCATTATACCGATGTCCCAAATCTCTTCCGAACTGTTGCAAAGGCTCTGCGACCTGGCGCGCCGGCTGCGTCAGGAGAATGCGGATTTTCTGGAACATCCGGAAGATGGTCAGCGTTGGTACGACCGGGGCTATGCCAATGGCATGC
>RFHJ01000112.1 GCA_003696905.1 Gammaproteobacteria bacterium
CCTCGGCGCCTTGTCGCTCTTGCTGCTGATATTGCTCGGATTCGCCCTGCTTCGGGGTGCCAGGACTCGCGAGGCAGAGGCGGCGGCCCAGAACCAGCGAAACCAGGAGGCCATCCGCCGTCTGTTGAACGAGATGGTGGATCTGGCCGATGGTGATCTCACCATCGAGGCCACCGTGACCGAGGACATTACGGGCGCCATTGCCGACTCGGTCAATCAGGCGGTCGAGGAGATGCGGGGTCTGGTGGCTACGATCAACGAGACGTCGGTGCAGGTATCCAGTTCTGCACAGGAGACTCGAACCACGGCACAACGCTTGGCCGAGGCATCGGAGCATCAACGGGAGCAGATCGTCAATGCATCGGACATCGTACGCAAGATGTCGACCACCATGGATGAAATGGCGACCCGGGCCAGCCACTCGGTGAGCGTGGCGCGCGAGTCTCTGGACATTGCGCACGAGGGCGGCGAACGGGTACGTCGCACCATAGAGGGAATGGACAGGATTCGTGACCAGATCCAGGAGACCTCCAAGCGCATCAAGCGCCTGGGCGAATCTTCCCTGGAAATCGGCAACATCGTCGAGCTGATCGAGGATATCGCGGATCAGACCAATATCCTGGCACTGAACGCTGCCATGCAGGCGGCGATGGCGGGAGAATCCGGACGGGGCTTCGCCGTCGTGGCAGACGAGGTACAGCGTTTGGCGGAACGCGCAACCAATGCCACCAAGCAGATCGAAGCGCTGGTAAAGACCATCCAGGCGGATACCAATGAGGCGGTTATTTCGATGGAAGCCAGTACCAGCGAGGTCGTGTCGGGGGCGGAACGGGCCGAGGAGGCAGGTGAGGCACTGAAACGCATCGAGGAGGTCTCGCGTCAGATCGCCGAAGAGATCGAACAGATTGCGGCCAGTGCCATCAGTCAGTCGGACGATGCCAAGTCGATCAACGACACCATGAGCGTGATCGAAGAGATCACGGGCCAGACCTCCGAAGGGACGGAACAGACCGCGCAATCGATCGAAGCGCTGGCGCGCATGGCAGAACAGCTCCGCGAGACAGTGGCGCGCTTCAAGCTGCCTGACGACGATTCCTCGAAGGACGGATGAGTCGGTTGATGCGAATAGGCGGGTGATCTGTCCATGACCGTAGAAGGCAGCCAAGATTTCACTGGCCTGCGCTGGATCCGCAGGGAAATCGAAGAGAACCTGCGTCAGTCGCGTCTGGCATTGGAGGATTTTGCCGAAGGCGAGCGCGATTCCCTGGCGCCCGTGGTTACCTGGTTGCACCAGATCAGGGGCGCCCTTACCTTGGCCCAGGTACATGGCGCCGCAATGCTGGCCGAAGAACTGGAGCAGCTGGCGGTGGCACTCGACGAGGGCCGGACCTCGGACCGGGAAACCGCCGAAGAGTCGCTCATGCTGGGCATCGCCCAGTTGCCCGCCTATCTCGATCGCATCGAGGGAGGGCAGCCGGATATTCCAATGATGCTGCTGCCGATCATGAACGAGTTGCGCGCGGCACGTGGTGTCCGTGCGGTCTCCGAAGCGTCTATGTTTGCACCTGGCTTGGCGGCTCAATTGGCCAGTGAACCCGTGGTACCGGGCAGTGGCAACGAGAGGTTGCCCGAGCGAGTCAGGATTCTCCGTCCTCAGTATCATCGATGGCTTGCAGACTGGTTGCGCGACAAGGAGACGAGGTCGGCGATCAAGAATCTGCGAGGCGTTCTGGATCACCTGTCCTCGCTGGCGGGCACAGCGCGTCTAAGACGCTTGCTCGATACCGCGGACGCCTTGTTGCTCGCCTGTCTCGAAGGGGATGTAAAGGAGGACGGCGCACTCAAGTTGCTATTCGGACGTCTCGATCGCGTGCTCAAGGAGGTGGCGGACCGTGGCGAGGAGGCAGTGGCAAGGGATTTTCCGGCATCCCTGTATCGAGAATTGCTCTACTTCGTTTCTCGTTCACCTTCCGCCGATCCTGCAATCGTGGCGGCCCGCCAGGCGGCGGAACAGGCGAATTCCTTTGTGACGGATCGTGCCGGAGGGTTGCTCGCCGCGGGCCGCGAGCTGTTCGAGACGGTGGCCGGTGTGCTCGCCGACGATCTGGTGACGATCAAGGACCAGCTGGACCTCTATATGCGAGGGGATCGGCAGGTACTGGAGCGCCTCGCCAGTCTTGTTGACCCGATCCAGCGCATGGCAGACACGCTTGGAATGGTGGGACAGGGGCAGCTTCGGAGCCGCTTGACACCACGGGCGGACGAGATTCGGGCGTCCGTGGCTTCGGGAACACCGCCGAGCGAGGATATGCTGATGACGCTGGCCTGGGACTTGCTGGCGGTGGAGTCTGCGCTGAAGTCGCTGGGTGATTCCAACCCCATGGGTACCGAAGGTGCGGCAGCGGCCCGTGGTACGCCGGATCTCTCGGAAGGGGAATATCGCGAGCATGTACGGTCTGCCTTGGGCCAGGCGTCCGTCGAGTTGGCACGGGTCCGCGAAGCGGTGGACGAATACCTGGCCAGCGGCGAAGCCGAGCGTCTGGACCAGGTTCCGCACAGAGTTCGTACACTCGCTGGAGTCGTGTCCGTCATCGGTGATCGAGAAGTGGCGGATCTGCTGGGCGAGCTGGGCGGCTATCTGTCTGCGCTCCGCGAGGGCAGGCGCGACCTGCCGAACGACACCCAACGGGAATCATTGGGCGACATGATCAGTGGCATCGAGATCCATCTGGATGGGATGCTCGAGCCGACCCCTGAAAGCCAACGTGCGCTGGATACCGCACTGGCTGCAGCCGAGTCCCTGGGGCTTGCGCAGCAGTCGGAGGATGGCGAGACGATCGCCGGGCAGGGCAGCGTGGCCACCGCCGCGGACGAGCGCGTCGAAACGGGCGGCGATGCATCACCGGCGTCCTTGCCCGCCGAGGATTCGCCGTCTGTCGAGACCGTAGCCGAAGCGGAGCAAGGCGAGCTGGATTCGGAAATCCTGGCGATTTTCATCGAGGAGGCGCGAGAGGCGCTCGAGACGCTGCATGAGCAGTTTCCACGTTGGCGTGAGGCCATCGACGACGAGGCGGCGTTGGCCGAAGTGCGCAGGGCCTTCCACACGTTGAAGGGGAGTGGTCGACTGGTCGGCGCACTCGAGATCGGTGAGTTCGCCTGGGCATTGGAGAATATGCTCAATCGGGTCATCGACCAGACCATAGCCGTGACGCCGCCGTTGGTGGATCTGGTGGCAGAGGCGATAGAGACGCTCCCGGCCCTGATCGAGGCGCGCGAAATGGGACGACATTCGGCAGTCGATCCGATTCCTCTGCAGAAGCGGGCAGAAGCCCTGGCAGCGGGAGAGGTGCCTTTCGAAGCGAAAGCGGCGATCGAACCTCGCCAGACTGCGGAGGCAGAGGAGGCGGCCGACCGGCGGATCGGGGAGCAAGAAGAGATGCTCGAGATCGATTCGGAGGCGGAGGAGCTTCTGACGATCTCCAACGGGGCAGAGAACGAGGAGCGGCAAGCGGAGGAAGTGTCGGAGGTTGTCACCTCCGAGCAGACCTTTGGGGTCGAGGAAGAGAAAGAATCCTTGGTACTCGATCTGGAAGGAAGCGACGATGTCGGCTCCGAGTGGGCAGCCAATGAAGGATCATCGCTTCGGGAAGAGGAATCGATTCTTACGCCGGCGGCGGAAGGGCAGGCGCCGATCCAACTCGAGGAAGCATTGCACGAGGTGTTCGTGCGGGAAGCAACCGGGCATCTCGAAGTGATCGAACGATTCGTCGAGCGCTGTCGTGGCTTGGCCAATGGCAGTCATTACGACGATGATCTGAAGCGCGCCCTGCATACCCTGCGGGGCAGTGCCCACATGGCCGAGGTCGAACCCATTGCCGAAGTGGCCGGAGTGCTGGAGGACTGGGTGGGGCTGCTGAGCTCACAGAACCGGCGCACCGAGCAGGCAGGGCTCGATTTGCTTGAGCGCGGCCATTTCATGGTTAGGTCAATGCTCGAAGTGATCAACGTGCCTGGCGCCACGCTTCCCGCGTGGCAGGCCCTGGTCGAAGAGGTGCAGGGATTGTGCAAGGCTGCGGTGCGAGAGGCCGGGCAGGCAGAAGTTAAGGAGACCGCGAAGGTCCCCGCCCCGGAAGAAAGGGATGAGGAGCTCGTCGGTATCTTTGTCGATGAGGCCCGTGAGCTGCTGGAACAGTTGGAGGGCGCCTTTGTCGAATGGCGCTCTCGACCCGACGACCTCTTGCCTGTAGCGCAGTTGCAGCGTGGATTGCATACCCTGAAGGGCGGTGCTCGCCTGGCGGGGGTGACAGCGGTTGGTGACCTGGGACACGCCTTGGAGTCGTTGTTCGAGGGCGTCGTGGAGCAGCGTATACAGGCCGACATCCGGATGCTGGGTTTGTGCCGGCATGCACTGGATCGACTGGCCAGTCAAATCGAGACCCTGGATGATGGCCTATTTCTGCCGCAGGAGGCCGAGCTGGTGGATGCCCTTCAGGCCGCTGCGGCTGGAAGAGAGTGGAGCCTGCCGATTGCGGTTGACGAAGTGTCGACCAGCCTGGCGGAGGAGGCTACCGAGGACAGCAGTGTGTTTTCTGCTGAGATCGAAGAGGCCAGTGAACGGGAGTCGGCAGGTTTGGGGGCGGCCACGTCTCACCCCTCGACCCTTCTATCGGAATCGCAGCTCTTGACCGACTCCGAACTGTTGGCCGAATCGGATCTGTCAGCGACTACCTCCTCGCTGGTAGCGGGTGAAGGTGATGCCACTGGATTGCAGCTGGATTCTCGCATCATCCAGTTCCCCGCCCGGGGGCGTCATGCCGAGAACGAGGACACCCTGCGAGCGCCACCGCCGCCACCGGAGGAAGAAGAGAAGCCCACCTCGCATGAGCGGGTAAGGGTCCGAGGAGACCTCCTCGACCAGTTGGTTAACCATGCGGGCGAGGTCAGTATCTACGGTGCGCGCCTGGAACAGCAGAATCGCGCCCTGGTGCACAATCTCGATGAACTGACAAATACCATACAACGGCTGCGCGATCAGTTGCGCCAGCTGGAAAACGAAACCGAGGCGCAGATCCTGGCCCGTTTCGAGCGTGAACACCAGGGTGATTTACCGCCTGGGTTCGATCCGCTGGAGATGGACCGTTATTCCACTATACAGGAGCTTTCGCGGGCGCTTTCGGAGACGACCGACGACCTGAGCAACCTGGGCGGTTTCCTGCAGGATCTGGCCCGGGATACTGAAACACTGCTGCAACAGCAAGGACGAGTCGTAAACGATCTGCAGGACGGGCTGCTGCGCACCCGCATGGTCCCCGTCGGTTCACGGGCATCACGTCTGCAGCGGGTCGTGCGCCAGACTGCGCAGGCGCTGGGTAAGCAGGCGGAGCTCACCATTACAGGGGCGGCCGGCGAGATGGATCGGGTGATTCTCGAGCGGATGATGGGGCCGCTGGAACATCTGTTTCGCAATGCAGTGGTGCATGGCATCGAATCCCCGGATCAGCGTGAGGCAGCGGGAAAGACGGCGGTGGGCAATGTATCCCTGGTGTTCGGCCGGGAAGGTTCCGACGTGATCCTGGAGATCGCCGATGACGGCAGAGGGCTGGATCGGGAGGCGATCCGCCGCAAGGCCATCGAGCGTGGCTTGCTGGACGCAGGCGCCCATGTAGACGGCGAAGATCTGGATGCCTTCATTCTGGAGCCGGGGTTCTCCACCACGGAGGAGGTCACGCAGGTTGCCGGCCGGGGCGTGGGCATGGATGTGGTGGTCAATGAGATCAAGCAGCTTGGCGGCACCCTGGAGATCGATTCACAGCCCGGGAGTGGTACCCGATTCACCATTCGTCTTCCGTTCACGCTGGCCATTACAGAGGCACTGCTGGTCGCGGCGGGAGAAGAGGTGTATGCGGTTCCTCATGGCGGTACCGAGGGGGTCGTGCGAATTCCTCGGGAGGAACTGGAAGCCTGTTATCGGGGGGAAAAGGGGGGTATCTCTCAGGAGGAACGTGAGTATCCGGTGCGCTACCTCGGCCGGTTGCTCGGTATGGGTGCTCCTCAGTTGGCGGAGGGCGAGCGCTGGTTGCCGGCATTGCTGGTCCGCTCGGGAGAGCATCGACTGGCCGTACAGGTCGACCGGGTGCTGGGTCATCGTCAGATCGTGGTGAAGTCGATGGGTGCTCAACTGGCCAGCCTGCGCTGGTTCACCGGTGGCACCATACTCGCCGATGGCGGTGTCGCTCTGATACTCGATACTGGGGCCTTGGTTCGCAGTGAGACCGCCTATCAATCCGCGGTCGAGCCCGGGTTGAGCGCCGCGCAGGATACCGGAGGGGTCAAGGTGATGGTCGTGGACGATTCGATCACTGTGCGCAAGGTGACCAGTCGTCTGCTCGAACGGCACAACATGCGGGTGTCGACTGCTCGAGATGGGGTCGACGCCATCACCCTGTTGCAGGAGGAGCGCCCGGACATCGTCTTGCTCGATATAGAGATGCCGCGAATGGATGGGTTCGAACTGGCCCGGCACATGCGCAATACCGATGGCTTGAAGGATATTCCCATCATCATGATTACCTCGCGTACTGGCGAGAAGCATCGTGAGCATGCCATGGAGCTGGGGGTGAGCCGTTACCTGGGCAAACCCTATCAGGAGTCGGACCTGCTGGAGAGCATCTATACGGTGCTGGCGGAGACAGAATCATGAACGCGGTGGCCCTCAAAACCGAGGAGATTCGAAGCCTCCTGGTGCCCTTGAACGCGTTTCCCCTGTTATTGCCGAATGCCGTGGTCGCCGAGATCATCTACTTCCATGAGTTGACGCCGGTGTCCAATGCGCCTGCCTGGGTGGCGGGTTCGACGGACTGGCGCCAGTGCCGCCTGCCCGTGGTGCGTTTCGAGCCACTCTTGGGAGAGCAGGTGGCAGCCAGCCAGCGTCAGCGGATCGTGGTATGTCATAGCCTTTCGCCGGAGGCGAAGCATCCATTCATTGGTATTGCTGCCTCTGCCATCCCGCGCCTGGTGCGGGTGCGCGAGGATATCGTCACGGCCGAGTCGCTGCGGGATGCGTGGCAGGATGCACCATTGCGCGGTGCACTGCGGGTGGATGGTCAGCTCGCGGTGATTCCCGATCTGCCGAAACTGGAAAAACGACTTTCCGAACTCGAGCTGGGTTTCTAACTCCCATGAGGCCTTGGCCACACCCCTGATCATGGAAATCAGATCTACTCACCGGTCATTGCCCAGGGGTCGGAGTCGTTTCCGAGCGTACCGGGGGCTTGCTTTGGCGGTGTCGAACGACTCCGACCCCTGACACACTCCGCTTTGCGGTTCCTTGCGTCCTTTGCGGTCAGCGGTTTTCCACACTAACTGCCATGAGTTCTTGGCCACACCCCTGATCATGGAAAAGCCTGGTCGGCGGTCATCGATGCGGTTCGTGCCTCACCGCATCCTACATCATCCTC
>RFHJ01000113.1 GCA_003696905.1 Gammaproteobacteria bacterium
ATGCTCATCCAGCAGGAGATGGACCAAAGGCGCGATGGCCTGCACCTCTCCCACCGATACGGCGTGGATCCAGATCCCGCCGGGTGGCGGTGGCGACGGCATATAGCCAAGGCGTTCTTGCCAGCGCTCTCGATAGGCGGGCGCACGGCGGCTGCGCCAGAGCAACCGCAACAGGGCTATCGGCACGAGAAGGTACAGGATCGAGGTATAGAGCAGATACATGCTGGGGTGCAGACTAACCGAGCAGCGAGATTCAGACCAGCTGGTAAACTGCGCTGCCCATGAAACCGGCACCCTCACTGCTCCATCCGCGACACTGGCCCGCCTGGCTGGGCATCGGCCTGCTGCGCCTCGCCGTCCTCCTGCCCTGGCCGGCGATCATGGCCATAGGCGGCGGTCTGGGGCGGCTCGCCTACCTTTTCGCCCTGCGGCGGCGGCAGATCGCGGAAATCAATCTGCAGCTGTGCTTTCCCGAACGCGATGCGGCCTGGCGGCAGCGCCTGCTGCGTGACAATTTCGCCGCCATGGGGAAGGGGCTGCTGGAGATCGGGATGGCCTGGTGGTGGCCGCGGAGGAGACTGGAGAGACGCCTTCTGGCCATCGAAGGCGAGGGAAATCTGCCCCGGGATGAAGGAGTCGGTACCATCTTTCTCACCGCGCATTTCAGCTCGCTGGAACTGTCCGGTCGCTTTCTGAGCGTCAGGTGTCCGACCCATGCGATGTATCGGCCCAACGAGAATCCGGTCATCCAGGCGATGTTCGAGCGCTACCGCACACGGCACACGCTGGGGATCATTCCACGCGACGATGTCCGCGGAATGATACGCTCCTTGAAGGCCGGCGAAGGGGTCTGGTTCGCCCCCGACCAGAACTACGGACGCAAGGGCAAGGTATTTGCCACCTTCATGGGGGTACCCGCCGCGACCCATACCGCCACCAGTCGCTTCGCCCACACCAGCGGCGCGCGGGTGGTGCCCTTCGTCCTCTTCCGTGAGAGACGGGGATACCGGCTGCGCATCGAGCCGGCGCTACGGGACTTTCCCTCCGATGACCCGCAACAGGATGCCCAGCGTATCAACGACATCTTTTCCGAATGGGTGCGGCACGCCCCGGAGCAGTACAACTGGATCCATCGGCGCTTCAAGACCCGTCCGGATGGCGGGCCGCCGCCGTATCCGCCGCGGCGGCGCATGCTTCGCCGCCGGACCTGATGCCTGCAGATCACCGATGCGGTTCGTCCCTCACCGCATCCTGCCTGCTGTTTCGGTCGTAGGGTGCGGTGAGCTCCGCGAACCGCACCAACGTCAGGCCTTGACAGGCAGTTCCCCTCTCACATCGGCCGATCTTGCGCGTGTATCGGGTAGAATTCCGTTTTCCACCAAACGGACCATCCATGCAGTTCATCGATCTCAAGACCCAGCAGCTCCGCATTCGCGACGATCTCGAGCGGCGCATCACCGCCCTCCTCGACCACGGCCAGTACATCCTTGGCCCCGAGGTCACCGAGATGGAAGAGCGGCTGGCGGAATACGCCGGGGTGGCCCATTGCGTATCAGTGGCCAGCGGCACCGACGCGCTGCTGTTGGCGTTGATGGCATTGGAGATCGGCCCTGGCGACGAGGTGATCACCACCCCCTTCAGCTTTATCGCCACCGCAGAGGTGATCGGCCTGGTGGGTGCCACCCCGGTGTTCGTGGATATCGATCCGGTGACCTACAACCTGGATCCGAGCAACCTGGCGGCGGCGATCACCGAGCGCACCCGCGCCATCATGCCGGTGGGGCTGTTCGGCCTGTGTGCCGACATGGACAGCATCAACGAGATTGCGGATGAGCATGGCCTGCCGGTCATCGAGGATGCAGCGCAAAGCTTTGGCGCCACCTACAAGGGACGGCGTTCCTGCGGCCTGTCGACCATCGGCTGCACCAGCTTCTTTCCGGCCAAGCCACTGGGTTGTTATGGCGACGGCGGCGCCTGCTTCACCAACGACGAGACCATCGCCACCCGCCTGCGCGAGCTGCGCAACCATGGACAGGATGCGCCCTATCATCACGCCAGGCTGGGCATCAACGGCCGCATGGATGGCATCCAGGCGGCGGTGATCCTGGCCAAACTGGCCATCTTCGACGAGGAGGTGGAAGACCGCGCCCGCATCGGCGCCCGCTACAGCGCGTTGCTGGCCGATGCCGACTGTGTCACTCCCTATGTTCCCAGTGACTACACCAGCGTCTATGCCCAGTACACCCTGCAGGTGGACGACCGTGGACGAGTACGCGAGGCGTTGCAGCAGGCGGGCATTCCAACGGCGGTGTATTACCCCATCACGCTCGATCAACAGCCTGCACTGGCGGGCCGCTCGCGGGTCAGCGGCAGCCTGGCGGTGGCCCACGGCCTGCAGGACCGCGTGTTCAGTCTGCCGATGCATCCCTATCTGGACGAGGAGACCCAGGACCGGATCGTGGCTGTGCTGCGGCAGGCCTTATGAGCGATGGTTGAGACGGCCGAAACGTGTAGGTCGGGCTGCAGCCCGACGAATCGGCCCGCGAAGGGGGGAGCGGCATTGGTTGTCGGCCTGAAGGCCGACCTACAGTCGGCAACGGATGCCGGCCTGCGAGACAAGGAACACCCCGGGAGTAGACACCGTTGATGGAGAAACTCCCCCCCTCCAGCCGCGAGACCCTGCTGCGCCTGTTCGGCTATTTCAAGCCCTACTGGAAGATCTTTGCCGGGGGCATCCTCGCGATGGTGCTGCTCGCCGCCTCCGAGGCGGGCATCCCCGCGCTGCTGAAACCAGTGCTGGACGGCACCTTCGTCGAACGCGACCCCTTCTACCTCAAATGGGCCCCGTTGGCGCTGGTCGCGCTATTCCTCGTCCGTGGGCTGGCCCAGCTGGGCAGCAGCGCCGCCTTCGCGGCCATCTCCACCCGCCTGATGCACCGCTTGCGAGAGGAGATGTTCGAACGCCTGCTGAGCCTGCCCACGGCCTTCTACGAGCGCACCATCAGCGGCAATGTGATCTCGCGCTTCACCTACGACGTATCGCAGATCTCGCATGCCGGGATCCAGCTCTTCAACGCCCTCATCAAGGACAGTCTCACGGTCATCGGCCTGCTCGTCTATGTCTTCTGGCTGGACTGGCAGCTGAGCCTGTTCACCTTCATCCTCCTGCCCACGGTAGCACTGATCGCCAAGTACGTGGGACGCCGCCAGCGTCGCCTGAGCCGCGCGTTGCAAGAGCGCTTCGGTGACATGACCCATATCCTGGAAGAGACCACCCGCGGCCACAAGGTGATCAAGATTCACGGGGGCCAGGACTACGAGCGCAGTCGCTTCGATCGCATCGCCAAGGCGATCCGCCACCAGCAGTTCAAGCTGGCGGTCGCCTCCACCATTGGTGTCCCCATCGTGGAGTTCGTGGGCGCCTCGATCATGGCCGCCGTGATATGGATCGGCACCAACCGGGCAGTGGAAGACCAGCTCACCGTGGGCGGCTTCGTCGCCTTCTTCACCGCCCTGGGACTGCTGTTCTCGCCGGTCAAACGGCTGATCAAGCTCACCGACCCGCTCCAGCGCGGCCTCGCCGCGGCAGAAAGCGTGTTCGCCCTGCTCGACGAACTGCCCGAGCAGGACACCGGCACCCGGCAGATCGAGCGACCGCGCGGTGAACTGCGCTTCGAGCAGGTCCGCTTCCGCTATCCCGGGGCCGAGCGGGATGCCCTGGGGCCATTGGACCTGACGATCGCGCCCAACAGCTTCACCGCCCTGGTGGGCGCCTCGGGCAGCGGCAAGAGCACCTTCGTCAGCCTGATCCCGCGCCTGCACGAGGTGACCGGCGGGCGCATCCTGCTCGACGGCATCGACATCCGAGAATTGGCCCTGCCCGCGTTGCGTCGCCATGTGGCCTTCGTCGACCAGCAGGTGATCCTGTTCAACGACAGCATCGCCGCCAACATCGCCTATGGCATGCAGGCCGACCACGACCGCATCCGCCAGGCGGCGAAGGACGCCGGCGCCCTGGAATTCATCGAGGCACTGCCCGAAGGCTTCGACACCCCGATCGGCGAGAACGGTGTCAAGCTCTCGGGCGGCCAGCGCCAGCGCCTCGCGATCGCACGCGCCCTGATCACCGATGCGCGCATCCTCATCCTGGACGAGGCCACCTCGGCCCTGGATACCGAGTCCGAACGCCTGGTGCAACAGGGGCTGGAACGCCTGCGCGAAGGCCGCACCACCCTGGTGATCGCGCACCGTCTGTCGACGGTGCAAAAGGCGGACCGCATCCTGGTGTTCGAGCAGGGAAAGATCATCGAGGAAGGCACTCATGAGGAGCTGATGGCGCGCAGGGGCGCCTACTATCGGCTGAATCAGGCACAGTTGTTCGGAAAGCACGAGGGTGCGGCTGACGTATAATCTCTTTATGTCTCACCGCACGACGGCACCATGCGCCTGACACCCGA
>RFHJ01000009.1 GCA_003696905.1 Gammaproteobacteria bacterium
TGTTCGCGGCGTTCGACACCCTCGGCGACGACTTGGAGCCCCATGTGATCGGCAATGCCCAGGATGGTGCGCACAATGGCGGCATCGTCTGGATCGCGTCCGATGTCCCTGACGAATCCACGGTCGATCTTGAGGATGTCGGCCGGCAGCTGTTTCAGATAGGCGAGGGAGGAATATCCGGTACCGAAATCATCGATGGCAAAGCGCAATCCCAGCTGCTTGAGTGCCAGCATGCGGCTTCGTGCTTCGGTCGGATTCGCCATGATCACCGTTTCGGTCAGTTCCAACAGAAGCCGATCGGGTTCAGCGCCGGTCTCCTCGAGAATATCCCGGACCTGCTCGACGAAGTTGGCTTGATGAAATTGCTGTTGGTCTATGTTGACCGAGACGTAATCAGGGGTCTGCAGATCGGGCGCCCTGGCGATACGGGCAAGGTCTTCACAGGCCCGACGGAAGACCCATTGTGCCAACTGCAGCATCAGGGCGCCATCCTCGAGCTGAGGAAGGAAACGCTGGGGCAGGATTTCGCCATCCTGCGGATGTTGCCAGCGGAGCAATGCCTCGGCGCCGAGTATACGGCCGTCACGAATGCCCAGTATGGGCTGATAGGAGAGGCGCAGCTGGTGTTCGACAAGGGCCTTGCGGATCTCGTTTTCCGTCCGCATGCGCTCGGTGGCCAGTTCATCCATGCTGGGCTCGAAGCGAACGATAGTGTTGCGACCTGCGTGCTTGGCCTGATACATCGCCAGGTCGGCGTGGCGCATCAAGGTCTCCATGTCCTTCCCGTCGCGGGGAAAGACCACGTACCCGATGCTCGCGGTGACGTGCAGTTCATGGCCATTCAGATGATAGGCAGGCGCGAGGGCCTGGCGAATCTTGTTGCCAATCTCGGTCAGTTGGCGGTCGATGGTCGCGGGATCGGCATCCAGCGACTCCAAGAGCACCACGAACTCGTCTCCGCCGAGCCGCGAGATGGTGTCTTCTTCTCGGAGGGTCTCGCGCAACCGGCGGGCCAGCTCCTGGAGCAGGAGGTCACCGATGGAGTGACCGAGCGAGTCGTTGATGCGCTTGAACTTGTCGAGATCGAGAAACAGCAGGGCGCCCTGGCGGCCGCTCCGCTGGCTACGTTGGAGCGCATGCTGCACCCGATCATGCAGGAGGGTCCGATTGGGCAGATCTGTCAGGGTGTCGTGGTAGGCAAGATGGAGCAGGGTGTCGGTGATATCGCGCGGGCATGAGGGATCATTGGCCGCTGCGAGGGTTTTCTGCTGCCCGTCGGTGCGAAGCAACAGCCAGGCAGCTAGAGTACTTCCTACTGCGGTAGCCGTTCCCAGCATCCACAATGGCGCACCGAGACGCAACAATAGCAGTGCGGGCAGGATCCCGCAGGCCGGTGCAATGAGGATCAAGCGGAGCAAGCGCTGCCAGTCAGGTGTTTCGGGTGTCGGATCCTTGGACAATGGCTCGTCTCCCAGCGAGGAACAGCCAGGCCTTCATGGCCCGTGGGGAACTATCGACGGTGTCTCGGCACGGTCCGAATCCGGTATGGCTATCGGGGGGGATGATGTCGCCCTGATGCCGGTCCGTCGGAGTGTGTCATCATTCTGCGGATTGGTATTATCCCAGACAATCCATCAGGTGAGGCGTCTGCGCTCGATCTTGGGATCAACAAGCAACTTTCTCCAGTCGGATCAGGGTGGCCATGCCGCTCCTGCAGCAGAGTCCTTGTGAATCCAGGCTGCTACGCGACCGCCATTCCTCCTGACGGACTATCTGGCATTATTTTGTACCCGGCCGGCATCGAAGTCCATGACGCAGCCCACGGATAAGTCGCTTCTCAAACCCATTGCCCGCGTCGTATCGCCGTATCGGGAGAAGTTTGGTATCCCACGGCAGTCGCTATTGGTGGAAGAGGCCCGTGGCTGGCTGGTGATGGGTCCCGATCTTGCCCGCAGGGCAGCCTTCGAGGGCTTGGACGGTTTCAGCCACATCTGGGTGATCTTTGGCTTTCATGCCTGCAAGCCGGCGTATCGGCTGCGGGTGCGCCCCCCCAGACTGGGGGGGAATCGTGAGGTCGGGGTCTTCGCCAGCCGCTCCCCCTTTCGCCCCAATAACCTGGGCCTGTCGGTCCTGCGCTTCGAGGGGCTGGAGGGAGATGATGGCGATTTACGACTGAGGGTTGCCGGACTGGATCTGCTCGATGGAACCCCCGTCTATGACATCAAGCCCTACCTGTCCTATTCGGACTGTGTGCCGGATGCGCGTAGCGGTTACGCGGCACGGCGGCCAGATTCTCTGCTCACAGTCGAGTTTGCGCCGGCGGCCGAGGCGCATCTGGCCTCCCTGGAGCAGGAGGCCGGGCATCTGCGCCCGCTGATCGTACGGACCCTGGCCCTCGATCCCCGACCGGCCTATCGGCAGGGAAGGGAAGACGCTAGGGTGTACGGGATGCGCCTCGCCGATCTCGATGTCCGGTGGCGTGTAGCCGATGATCGTATCGTAGTCGAGGAAGTCCTCCGCGTGACCGATTGACTGCGGGCGGGGAGACCCGCCGGTCAGTGCATCATGTTGAACAGCCGGCGTCGGGCATCCGCCACCAGCGGATCGTCTCCCAGCATGTCGAACAATCGCAGCAACGCCTTGCGTGCGGCATCGTCGCCATATTGGCGATCCCTCGCCATGAGATTCAGCAAGTGCTCGATGGCCTCTTCGAAGCGTTGTTGCAGTACCAGACCCATCGCCAGGCGGTAGCGCGCCTCGCTGTCACTCTCGTCCTGTTGCAGGCGCGACTCCAGGGCCGGCAGCTCGTTCGCCGGAGGTGCCTCGCTGGCGAAGTGGAGTTGCGCGCGCAGCTGTACCACCTCCGGGTGGTCCTGTTCTTTCGGTGGCAGGCTGTCCAGCGCGGCCTTGGCCGCCTCCCAGTCGCCTGCCACCATATGGGCCTGTGCCAGGGCCACCGGTAGGCGCGGGTTGGCCGGATCGGATGCCTGTGCCTGCTTCAATAGTTCGATACCTTTTTCGGGCTCGCCCGACGAGATCGCCTGCAAGGCCTGTTCCACCAAGGGGTCGGAGGGTCGGGGCAAATGCTTGTCGAGAAATTCTCGAATCGCCGACTCCGGCAGGGCTCCGGTGAAGCCATCCACCTCTTGGCCGTCCTTGAACAGGCGCACATCGGGGATCGAGCGAATACCGAATTGCGCGGCGATCTCCTGCTCCTGCTCGGTATTCACCTTGGCGAGGACGAAGCGGCCTTGATATTCCTCCGCAAGTTTCGCCAATATCGGCATCAGCATCTGGCAGGGTTGGCACCAGCTCGCCCAGAAATCCACGAGCACCGGTTGCTGCCGCGACCCCTCTATGATGACCTGCTGAAAGTTGTTGCGTGTCACTTCCTGGACGAAAGGTGAATTGCTCATGGTCTCGTATTTCTCCGCGAAACGGCTGTGAGTGGGACGGCAGCCAGATAAGGGCTGCGGCGGGGAGATTCAAGGTTCAAGCTTGAAGTGGGGAGCGGTGCCCCCATTTGGGCCTCATCGAAAAGTTTTTGCAACCAATTCCCAAGGAATTCGTCATGTCCGAAGCATTGCATATCGTCTGCCCGAACTGCGGGGGGGTCAACCGGGTGCCGGCCGAGCGTTTGGGCCAGCACCCCAAGTGTGGCAAGTGCAAGCAGCCCCTGTTTCAGGGCAAGGCGCTGCCGGTGGACGCCGAGATGTTCACCAAGCAGCTTCAGCGCAGCGACATTCCCCTGTTGGTGGATTTCTGGGCTCCCTGGTGTGGCCCTTGTCGCATGATGGCACCCGCCTTCGAACAGGCTGCGGCCCGGCTCGAGCCGCAGGTTCGGCTGCTGAAACTCAATACCGAAGAGAACCAGCAGATTGCGGCCCAGTTCGGTATTCGCTCCATCCCAACCATGATCCTGTTCGCCAACGGGCGTGAGGTCGACCGTATGTCGGGCGCGCTGGACGCCAATAGTATCGCCAACTGGACCCGCCAGGTGTTAAGGAAGGTCTGAAAAATTCAGACGTTCCGCGGCTCAGGGAAGAGCCGCCAAAATCGATCGCTATAAGCGATTGATTTTGAAGCCAGCCGCAAACCGCGTTTGCGGCGCAGCGTACCCTGATAA
>RFHJ01000114.1 GCA_003696905.1 Gammaproteobacteria bacterium
AATCCCCAGGCGGCCGCTGTGCTCGCGGCCCAGCTGGCGGAGCTGCCGGTCACCGGCACCTGCCACGCTGTGGTGGGAATGCTTCGGGACAAGGCGATCCCCGAGGTACTGACGGTGCTCGCCCCACGGATAGACCAATGGCACCTGCTCGATCTCTCCGCCACACCGCGAGGCGCCACGGCGGTGCAGCTGCAGGCGGTGCTGCCGTCTGGCGCGCGCGAGCGTGCCGAGTGCTGGTCCGAGATCGATACCCGCCTGGCCCGGCTCGATGAGTCGGTCGGGCCGGATGATCTGGTGCTGGTATTCGGCTCCTTCGTGACGGTGGGACGGGTGAGGCAGTGGTTGGCGACCACGTCGGTAGGGTGGGTTGAGTGAAACGAAACCCACCAGGAAGCAGCCGAGGTAGGATGCGGTGAGGGACGAACCGCATCGATGACCTCTGTGATCTCTGTGTCGTCTATGGTGAGTTTTTCCATCCTAACTGTCATGAGCTCTCGGCCACACCCCTGATTATGGAAATCAGGTCTACTCACCAGTCTTTCCCCCGGGGTCGGAGTCGTTCCCAAGCATACCGGGCGGCTGGTCTTGGCGGTGTCGAACGACTCCGACCCCTAACACACTCCGCTTTGCGGTTCCTTGCGTCCTTTGCGGTCAGCGGTTTTCCACACTATGGTAAGAGCTGGGTGCGGGAAGGCACGAACCGCATCCGCCTCGGCCCAACGCGGCATGAACGGTTACCATGGGCCATCGGTTCGATGATGGCGGGAGAGTGTTTCTTTGGACGAACAGTTGAAGAAGCGTTTGATCGGCGCTGGGGTATTGGCGGCGGTGGCGGTCATCTTTGTGCCAATGCTGTTGGAGTCGCGGCCGGAACAGCAACCACCAGGCGAGATACCGCCTCCACCACCGCGCAAGCCCTTTGACTCCAGGCTGTTGCGCGAGCCGGTCCCGCCGCCGGCAAGGGTCGCCCCGCTGGTACCCCGCGCGTCCGAGTCGTCCGAACCGGTAGCGCCGTCGGCGGCAGCATCTGCCGATACCAGTCAGACGGAATCGAAGCCGGCGAAGGTGCCGACCGCGCCAAGGACCGGCCTGGCAGCCTGGGTGGTGCAGGTTGGCAGTTTCTCCAGCCGGGACAACGCACGTCGTCTGGCGGCGAAATTGCGCAAGGCGGGGCTGCAGGTCCTGGATCCGGAGCGGATCGACCTTCGGGGCAAGGTGCTCTATCGGGTGCAAGTAGGGCCGGTGCTGGAAAAGGCAGAGGCCGTGGCCATGTTGCCCAAGGTCAACAAGATCGCCGGCACCAAGGGGAAGGTGCGGTCCTATCCCTGAACGGCCTTCACCCGCTTGTCGGGTTGAAACCCGACCCACACGACCGTGGGGAGGGTAAAGATGGGCAACCTGGATTCCGCTGTGGCTTCATCCAGGCTACGTCACTATTCCTGCGAGCGCCAATCCCCATCCTGCGAAGGCCGGAGCATCTGGCTGCCACCGGGGGATTTGCTAGAATCTCACGCTTGCGAACAGCGGAGCGAGCATCCGAATGGCCTGGCTGGACTATGTACTGATCGGCATCGTGGCGGTGTCGGCCCTGATCAGTCTGGCACGGGGCTTCGTCCGCGAGGCCTTTTCCCTGGCGGTGTGGGTGCTGGCGTTCTGGGTGAGCTGGAGTTTCTTTCGCGAGGTCGCCTTTCATCTGCGGCCCTGGATCGATTCGCCCACGGTGCGGCTCGGGCTCTCGTTCGCGGGGCTGATGCTGCTGATCCTGCTGGTGGGCGGCATGGTCAACTATCTCCTGATTCAACTCATCGAACGCACCGGGATGTCGGGCACCGATCGGTTCATCGGGATGATCTTCGGTGCCGCGCGCGGCCTGTTGGTGGTGGCGGTGCTGGTGCTGCTGGCCGGGTTGACCAGTTTTCCCCAGGAGAGCTGGTGGCAGGAGTCCCGCCTGGTGCCCTATCTGCAGGAGCTGGCCTTTTGGCTGCGTGATCTCTTGCCGCCGGATTTGTCCAAGTATTTCCAGTATGCTTCGCGCATCGGCAGTAATTGGGGGTTGAGCTGAAATGTGCGGTATCGTCGGCATCGTCGGCAATCTGCCGGTCAATCAGTCGCTCTATGACGCACTGCAGGTGCTGCAGCATCGGGGGCAGGACGCCGCCGGCATCATGACCTGCGAAGACAACGGGCGTCTGCACCTGCGCAAGGACAATGGCCTGGCACGGGACGTGTTCGAGACCGAGCACATGATCTCGCTCAAGGGCAGCATGGGCATAGGCCACGTGCGCTATCCCACCGCCGGCTGTTCCTCCTCGGCCGAGGCGCAGCCCTTCTATGTCAATTCGCCCTACGGCATCGCCCTGGCCCACAACGGCAACCTCACCAATGCGGCGCAACTGAAGGAGGAGCTGTTCCGCCAGGACCGGCGTCACATCAACACCGACTCCGACTCGGAGATCCTGCTCAATGTCCTGGCGCATGAGCTGTCGATGCTCAATGACCGCCTGGAGCTGGAGGCGGCCGATGTCTTCCAGGCAGTGCGAGGGGTGCATCGGCGCTGTCGTGGCGGCTATGCCGCAGTGGCCATGATTCCCAATTTCGGGGTGCTGGCGTTTCGGGATCCCAACGGAATCCGACCGGCCGTGTTCGGTGTGCGCGAGACCGCATCGGGACCGGAGATGATGGTGGCCTCCGAGAGCGTTGCGCTGGATACCCTGGGCTTCGAGCGGGTGCGCGACATCGAGCCCGGCGAGGCGGTGATCTTCACCCGCGACGGGCAGTTGCTATTCGAGCAGTGCGCCGACCACTGGCAGCGCTCGCCGTGTCTCTTCGAGTTCGTCTATTTCGCGCGGCCCGATTCCATCATCGATGACATCTTCGTGCACAAGGCGCGGCTGCGCATGGGCAAGAAGCTGGCCAAGAAGATCGAGCGGGTGATGGACAAGCATGACATCGACGTGGTCATCCCCATCCCCGATACCAGCCGCACCTCGGCCATGAGTCTCGCGGCCAACCTGGGGGTGCGCTACACCGAGGGCTTCATCAAGAACCGTTACATCGGTCGGACCTTCATCATGCCGGGGCAGGCCACGCGAAAGAAATCGGTGCGCCAGAAGCTCAACCCCATCGATGTGGAGTTCAAGGGCAAGAACGTCCTGTTGGTGGACGACTCCATCGTGCGGGGTACCACCTCGAAGCAGATCGTGCAGATGGCCCGGGATGCAGGGGCGAAGAAGGTCTTCTTCGCCTCGGCGGCGCCACCGGTGCGTTATCCCAATGTCTATGGCATCGACATGCCCGCGGCTTCGGAATTGGTCGCCCACGGGCGTACCGAAGATGAGGTATGCGAGTGGATCGGCGCGGATGCCCTGATCTACCAGGATCTCGACGACCTGATCGAGGCGGTGCAGAAGAAGGGG
>RFHJ01000010.1 GCA_003696905.1 Gammaproteobacteria bacterium
GGCGCTGCCGCCGAGGCTGCGCATCCTCTGCAATGGCCGCACCAAATACGATCAGCACGCCTGGCAGACGCACGTGGCAGCCGCGATCGACCGGCACGGTCACGTACCCCGCGACGCGCAACTGTTCGCCCGCTTCGCCGGGCGCATGTACTACCTGCGGGGCGACCTGGCCGACCCCGCCACCTATCGCGCCCTGCAGGCGGAGCTGAGCAGCGACGGCGCGCTTCCCAACCTGGCCTTCTATCTCGCCCTGCCACCGCAGACCTATGGCGAGGTGATCGAGCAGCTGGACGCCTGCGGTCTGCTGGACGAATCGGACGGCCATTGGCGCCGGGTGGTGATCGAGAAACCCTTCGGCTCGGACCTGGAGAGCGCACAGAATCTGCAGCGCCGCATCGCGCGCCACCTGCAGGAGCACCAGATCTATCGCATCGACCATTACATGGGCAAGGCGATGGTGCAGAACATTCTGGTCACCCGCTTCGCCAACCTGCTGTTCGAGCCGCTGTGGAACCGTAACTACATCGAGCAGATACAGATCACCCGCACAGAGGCCCTGGGGGTTGGCAAGCGCGCCGGTTTCTACGAAGGCATCGGTGCGCTGCGCGACATGCTACAGAGCCATCTGATGCAGCTGATGTCACTGATCGCCATGGAGCCTCCGGTTTCCATGCAGAGCGAGGATCTGCGCGACGAGAAGGTCAAGGTGCTCAAGTCGGTCCGCCCCATCCACGCCTCGGCAGTGCCGGCGGTCGCCTATCGCGCTCAATATGGGCCCGGGTGGATCGAGGACAAACAGGTACCGGGCTATCTCGAGGAACCGGGGGTCGATCCTCAAAGCGTCACCGAGACCTATGCGGCCCTCAAGCTCTACGTGGACAACTGGCGCTGGCGCGATGTGCCCTTCTATCTGCGCACCGGCAAGCGCATGCCCGAGACACTGAGCACCATCGCGATCAGCTTCCGCCAGCCGCCCAAGCACTTCTTTCGCAGCGCCCATATCGAGCGCCCGCCACCGAACTGGCTGATCATGAGCATGGCGCCGGAGGAGTCGCTGCGCATCGAGATCACGGTCAAGGAACCGGGCATCACCATGAAGACCCGGCAGATCAGCCTGGATGCCCCCTTCCGCTGCGAGCACCACGAGAAGACCGGGGCCTACGAGGGCCTGCTGCTGGACGTGCTGGAGGGAGACAATTCGCTGTTCCTGCGCTACGACGAGGTCGAGTGGGCCTGGCGGGTGGTGGATCCGGTGCTGCGGGTCTGGGCCACCGAGCGCGACTACATCGCCACCTATCCCGCCGGCAGCTGGGAGCCTGCCGAGGTCAACCGGATCTTCGACCGGCCCCACCATCACTGGCGCAACCAGCTGGACCCGGAGTCATGACCGAGTGGGTGGCATTGCCGGATGCCGATGCCATCGCCCGCGAGGCCTGCTCGCGGATTCTGCATGCGTCAGCGGAGCGGCCCGATCCGCATCGCCCTTTCTCGCTGGTACTGGCCGGCGGCACTACCCCCTTGGCCACCTACCGGCTGCTCGCCCGGGACGGCGACGAGCGCCCGGATTGGCATCTCTACTATGGTGACGAACGCTGTCTGCCGCCAGAACATCCCGAACGCAACAGCCGGATGGTCGAGCAGACCGGCCTGACGCGCCTGGTCGGCGGACACCTGCCCATCCCCGCCGAGCTGGGACCGGAGACCGCAGCACTGCGCTATACCGGTCTGATCATGCCCGCTCTGCCGTTCGACCTGGTGCTGCTCGGCATGGGCGAAGATGGCCATACTGCTAGCCTGTTTCCCGGCCGGCAGTGGCCCGCCGGGCCGGTCATCCCCGTGCACGACGCCCCCAAGCCGCCACCGGAGCGGGTCAGCCTTTCACCGACCACGCTGCAGGCCTGCCGTCACATGCTGATCCTGGTCAGCGGCGAGTCCAAGCGAGAGGCACTCCAGGCATGGCGCCGCGGCGCCGACCTGCCAGTGGCCCGGGTCGCGGCCTGCCCGCAGGCCACCGTCCTGGCAGAGACGGCCTTGCTGGAGCCAGCCCCATGAGACTTGTGGCGGGGGACATTGGCGGCACCTGGAGCCGACTTGCCCTGGTGGAGGGCGACACAAGTCCCAGGGAGGCACGCTACTGCAACGCGGATTTTCCTGATCTCTATCAGGTCCTGGGGCGATTTCTCGAGTCACAGGGGACTTCGGGTGACAAAATCGATGTCATGGTCCTGGCATTGCCGGGACCGGTGGACGGCGATAGGGTCGCGCTCACCAACATCGACTGGGTGGTACAGCGCGATGAACTGACGCGCTGCTGCCGGCGGGCGCAAGTCCGGCTGGTGAACGATTTTCAGGCCGCTGCGCTGGGTGCCCTGAAGGCGGATGGGGGGCGCTGGCTGAATCCGCATGCGGACCCGCCGGTTGCCAACTGCCCGGCTGTCGTAACAGGCGCGGGCACCGGCCTGGGCCTGGCCTGGTTCGCGGATCCGGAGCGCGAAACCCTGCCGCATGCCACCGAAGGAGGACACAGCGACTTCGCCCCCATGGACATGCAACAACAGGCATTGTGGGAGTGGCTACACGAGCGTCATGGGCACGTCTCGTGGGAGCGGGTGCTCTCCGGCCCCGGGCTGGGCGAAGTCCACGCCCATCTCAGCGGCGCGGAGCGGCCGCTTGCAGCGGCACGCGTGCAGGCCCTTGCCGATGCCGGCGACACCCTGGCACGCCGGGCAATCGAGCTGTTTGTGCGCGTCTACGGCAACTGGGTCGGCAACCTGGCATTGCTGTTCCGGCCGGGCGGCGGCATCCACCTGTGCGGCGGGGTCACGGCCCACCTGGCCGACTGGTTCGGCACTGACTTCCTCGATGCCTACCTGGCACGAGGCCGCATGCGGCAGGTGGCGGAACAGATCCCGTTGCGCCTGGTCGATCGCGGAGACGTCGGCCTGGCAGGGGCCATCCTGATTGCGAGGAGTATGGCAACGAAATGAAAGATCCGGAACAGCAGAAGACACTCTACAAATACTATGTCGAACCGCAGGTCGTGAGCGACCTGACGCGCAAGACCCTGGTACTGGTCCTCGCCGGTGGCGTGGGATCGCGCCTCAAGAACCTGACCAAGTGGCGGGCCAAGCCGGCCGTGCCTTTCGGCGCCAAGTACCGGATCATCGACTTCGCGCTCTCCAATTGCATCAACTCGGGCATGCGCCGCATTGGGGTATTGACCCAATACAAGTCCCATTCGCTTATTCGCCATCTGCAACGCGCCTGGTCGTTCATGCGTCCCGAGATCGGTGAATTCGTGGAGATCATCCCGGCCCAGCAACGACTGCGCCAGGAGTGGTACCAGGGCACGGCGGACGCCATCTACCAGAACATGGACATCATCTACCGCCACAATCCGGAGTATGTGCTGATTCTCGGGGGCGACCACATCTACACCATGGACTACAGCAAGATGCTGCGTCGCCATGTAGAGTCGGGCGCCGATCTCACCGTCGGCTGCATCGAGGTCCCCCGGGAGGAGGCCAGCGCCTTTGGCGTGATGTCGGTGGACGCGGACTTCGAAATCGTTCGCTTCACCGAGAAGCCTGCCGATCCTGAGCCGATCCCCAACAAGCCGGATCTCGCGCTCGCCTCGATGGGCATCTATATCTTTTCCATGGGTTACCTGGCAGAGGCGCTGCTGGAGGACGCCGAAGACGAGACCTCGGAGCACGATTTCGGCAAGAACATCATCCCCACTGCCATCGAAAACGCCAAGGCGGTGGCCTACCCCTTCCTCGACGACGAGGGCAAGCCCGCCTACTGGCGTGACGTAGGTTCGCTCTACTCCTACTGGAAAGCGAATATCGAATTGTGCGACATCGAACCCGAGCTCAATCTCTATCGCCGTGACTGGCCGATCTGGACCTACCAATCGCAGAGCCCACCGGCGAAGTTCGCCTTCGACGATGAAGGAAGACGCGGCATGGCCGTGGACTCCCTGGTCGCTGGCGGTTGTATCGTCTCCGGCGCCCTGGTGCGACACTCGGTGATCGGTTTCAATACCACCATCGAAACGGGTAGCCACATCGAGGACAGCGTGATCCTGCCCAAGGTCAGCATCGGCAAGAACTGCACCATCAAGCGCACCATCATCGACAAGGGCACCCTGATTCCCGACGGCTTCGAGGTTGGCGTCGACCTGGAAAAGGACCGCCAGCGCTTCCTGGTCACCGACGAGGGCATCGTCCTGGTCACCCCGGGCCAGATGGGCCAGCGCCTGCACTTCGAACGGGAATGAACGTCTCATGACCCAGCCACGGCTCAAGTTCGTTCTCTGCTGGCACATGCACCAGCCCTGGTACCGCGAGACTCTCAAAGGGGAATTCAGCCTCCCCTGGGTCTATCTGCATGCCCTTAAGGACTACAGCGACATGGCGGCTCATCTGGAACGCCATCCAGAGATGCGCGCGGTGGTGAACTTCGCCCCCATCTTGCTGGAACAGCTGGAGGACTATGCCGGGCAACTGCGCGACTGGTTGTACAGCGGTCGCCGCATGGACGACCCGCTGCTCAACCACCTGGCAGGCACCCGGCCACTGCCGCGCGACGCGCACGGGCGCGAACAGCTGTTTCGCGCCTGCCTCCGAGCCCACGCCCCGCACATGATCGACCCCTATCCGGCATATCGTGCCCTGCTCGAGCCTCTGGGATACCCCGATATTCCGGCTGACACCCCGCCGTTGCTGGAATATCTCAACGACCAATATCTCCTGGACCTGCTGACCTGGTATCACCTGGCGTGGCTCGGCCATTCACTGCGTGACCACCCTGCCGTCAAGCGACTGATGAACAAGGGGCGGCACTTCCAATCCAATGAGCGGCGCTCCCTTTTGCAACTGTTCGCCGACGTGATCACCGAGATTCCCGGTCGCTACCGGAGACTGGCCGAGAAGGGGCAGATCGAGCTGTCGATGACGCCCTACAGCCATCCGATCGTGCCGCTGTTACTCGATTTCAACAGCGCACGTTGCGCCTTGCCCGGCTGCCGGCTGCCGAATCATTCCGGCTATCCCGGGGGCGAGAAACGCGCCTGGTGGCAGATGCAGCACGGCCTGGCCGTATTCGAGCGTTTCTTCGGCTTCCGCCCCCGCGGGGTTTGGCTGTCCGAGGGAGGCGTCAGCGAAGAGGCCGTCGCCCTGCTACCTCAATTCGGCATCGACTGGACCGCCTCGGGCGAGGGTGTCTGGCACAACAGTCGCTCGGTCTCGGAACTGCCCCACAACACCCCGGACACGCGACAGGAACTGTTCTCGCCCCACCAGCTGCCGGAGGTCCCCACGCGGCTGTTTTTCCGCGACGACGGCCTGGCCGATCTGATCGGCTTCGAATACCAGCACTGGCACGCCGAGGATGCGGTGGCCGACTTCATGCGCCATCTGCACAATATCCGCGACTTTCTCGGCGACAAGGTCGAGGAACATGTCGTCACCGTCATCCTCGACGGGGAGAACGCCTGGGAGTACTACCCCCACAATGCCTGGCACTTCCTCGAGGAACTGTATAGCCAGGTGACCGCGTCACCCGTGATCGAAGCGACCACCTTCAGCGAGGCGCTTGCGCGGACCCGGATCGTCACCCTGCCCCGGCTCTGCCCCGGGAGCTGGGTGTATGGTTCCTTTTCCACCTGGATCGGGGAAGACGACAAGAACCGCGCCTGGGATCTGCTGGTGGAGGCCAAACTGGCCTACGACAAGGTAATCGCCAGCGGGCGCCTGGATGCCGCACGACAGCGTGAGGCCGAGCTCCAGCTGGCCGTGTGCGAAGGGTCCGACTGGTTCTGGTGGTTCGGCGATTACAACCCCAGCGAAAGCGTTCAGGCCTTCGATCGCCTGTTCCGCCAGCAACTGCATCATCTCTATGAACTGCTGGACCTGACACCGCCCGCCAGCCTGGACCAACCCATCTCGGTCGGGGGTGGACAAGCCGCCAACGCGGGCACCATGCGTCGCGGCCATGAGTGAAACCCACACCGAGCCGAGCGGCGATACGATCTGCACTGCCTCGGGGGCCCTGGCGCGGCGTCAGGCCGGCATTCTCCTCCACCCCACCTCGCTGCCGTCGGGCCGTCTGGACCGGGACGTGGACCGTTGGCTCGATACCCTGTGCGCTGCCGGCATGGGAGTGTGGCAGATGCTACCAATGGGCATACCCGACCACACCGGCTCGCCCTACCAGAGTTGTTCGGCCTTCGCCGCCGACCCGGCACTCCTGGGCGACATCACCGGACTATCCCTGGCAACCCTATCCCTGGAGGCCTTCCGTCGGCGCGAGGCGGCCTGGCTACAGGACTTCGCCCGTTTCCGGGTACTCAAGGAACTCTTCGACGGGGCCGCCTGGCAGGACTGGCCGGCCCCCTATCGCGACCGTGAAGGCGAAGCGCTGGAGCATCTCGATCGGGAGCAGGGGGCGCGCATCGCCGAGGAGATAGAGCAGCAATACCTGCTGGAACGACGCTGGATGGCGATTCGCGCGGAGTGCCGTCGGCGGGGCCTCTACCTGTTCGGCGACATGCCCATCTTCGTCGCCCTCGACAGTGCCGAGGTCTGGTCCTGCCGCGAGCAGTTCCTCCTGGACGACAAGGGCCAGCCCACCTTTGTCGCAGGGGTCCCGCCCGACTATTTCTCCGAGACCGGCCAGCGCTGGGGCAATCCCCATTACGACTGGCAGGCCATGCAGGCGGACGGCTTTCGCTGGTGGCGGGCACGCATGCGTCGTGCGCTCGACTGGTTCGACATCGTGCGTCTGGACCATTTTCGCGGGCTGGTGGCCTCATGGATGATCCCCGCCGACAGTCCAACGGCTGCAGACGGTTTCTGGCAGGCGGTGCCCGGCGATGCCCTCATGCAAGCCCTGCACGAAGAATTCCCCGAACTCCCCATCGTCGCCGAGGACCTTGGAGTGATCACGCCGGAGGTGACCGCACTACGCAAGCACTTTGGCCTGCCCGGCATGGCAGTGCTACAGTTCGCCTTCGACGCATTCGACGACAATCCCCACAAGCCGGCCAATATTACGCCCGACACCGTGGTCTACACCGGCACCCACGACAACAACACGCTGCGGGGCTGGTTCAGCGAGCTGGATGAGGGTGCCCGGCACTTCGTGTATCAGCTGCTGCAGGGCGATCCGACAGAAGACATCGTGGACCTGGTGACACGGCGTACCCTGGAGACACAGGCCTGCCTGGCCGTCTTGCCGCTGCAGGACGTCCTCGGGCTGGATGGCGATGCGCGCATGAACACCCCAGGGACCGCAGAAGGCAACTGGCGGTGGCGCTTCGCCTGGTCCCAGATCGACCAGGGCAGGCTGGCCTGGCTAAAACAACAACTGCGAGCCACCGAGCGCCTACATGACTGTTGAGCCTATGGACGATCAGCTGCTGCAGCGCCTGCAACAGGGCCGGCTGCACGACCCTTTCCTGGTCCTGGGGCGCCACACCCTGGGGACGGGTGAGGTCGTGCGCGCCCTGCTGCCCCAGGCCCATCGCGCCTTTCTGGACGAACTGGGCGAGATGCAACGGATACCACACACGGACGTCTTCGAGTATCGCCTGAGCCCGGAAGAAGGCGACCGACTGCCCCACCACTACCGCATCGCCTGGCTGGAGGGCGAGCACGACCACCGCCACCAGGCAATCAGTCCCTACAGCTTCGCTCCCCAACTCGGCGATGGTGATCTGCACCTGTTCGGCGAGGGTCGCCATCACCACGCCTACCGCTTCCTCGGCGCTCATCTGCATCGGGTGGATGGTATCGAAGGGGTGCGGTTCGCGGTCTGGGCCCCCGCGGCGCAGCGGGTCAGTGTCGTGGGAGACTTCAATGGCTGGCACGGCCTGCGCCACCCGATGCGCTCCAGGGGCGGCGGGGGCGTCTGGGAGCTGTTCATCCCGGGCCTGCAGGCGGGCGACCTCTACAAATTCGAGATCGTAGGCCCGGCCGGTCAGCTGGTACTCAAGACCGACCCTTATGCGCGCCAGATGACCCTCCGCCCCGATACCGCCTGCAAGGTCGCCGCGGAACCGGCCTACCAGTGGCAGGACCACGAGTGGCTGCAGGCCCGCGAACGCTGGGACTGGCAACACCAGCCCCAGTCGGTCTACGAAGTGCACCTCGGCTCCTGGCGACGGAGGCCGGACGGTGGCTTCCTCAATTACCGCGAGATCGCCGACCGATTGGTGCCCTATGTCCTGGACATGGGCTTCACCCACGTGGAGCTGATGCCGGTGATGGAACATCCCCTGGACGAGTCATGGGGCTACCAGGTCAGCGGCTACTACGCCCCTACCGCACGGCACGGCGAACCGGACGACCTGCGCTACCTGATCGACCTGTGTCACCGTAACGGCATCGGCGTCATACTGGATTGGGTTCCCGGCCACTTCCCGCGGGACGAATTCGCGCTTGCGCGTTTCTTGGGCGAACCGCTCTACGAACATCCCGATCCGCGACGCGGCGAACACCGCGACTGGGGCACCCTGATCTTCGACTACGGGCGCAACGAGGTACGCAACTTCCTGCTGGCCAACGCGGTATATTGGATGGAAGAGTTCCACGCCGACGGCCTGCGCGTGGATGCAGTGGCCTCGATGCTCTACCTCGACTATTCCCGCGCCCCCGGCGACTGGCTGCCCAACGTCCACGGCGGGCGAGAGAACCTGGACGCCATCGCCTTTCTGCGCGAGACCAACGAGGTGCTGCACGGACGGTTCCCCGGCGGCCTGAGCATCGCCGAGGAATCCACCGCCTGGCCCATGGTGTCGCGCCCCACCTGGATGGGGGGCCTGGGCTTCAGCATGAAATGGAACATGGGCTGGATGAACGACACCCTCTCCTACATGAAGCTCGACCCGATCCACCGGCGCTACCACCACGACCGGCTCACCTTTGGCCAGTTGTATGCCTACAGCGAGAACTTCGTGCTCCCCCTGTCCCACGACGAGGTCGTGCACATGAAGGGCAGCCTGCTCGGCCGCATGCCGGGCGATGACTGGCAGAAATTCGCCAATCTGCGCCTGTTACTTTCCTGGCAGACGGTCCATCCGGGCAAGAAACTGCTCTTCATGGGCGGCGAGATCGCCCAGTGGGCCGAATGGGACCAGTCCCGCGAGCTCGACTGGGACCTGCTGCAGTACCCACCGCACCAGGGGGTGCAGGCCATGGTCCGCGACCTGAATCACCTCTACACCCAATACCCTGCGCTACACCGCCACGACTTCGAACAGCAGGGCTTCGAATGGCTGGACTGCGACGACGCCGAGCACTCGGTGCTCTCGCTACTGCGTCAGGGCGACGGCCAAACCCTGGTATGTGTGCTGAATTTCACCCCGGTTGTGCGCGAAGATTATCGAATTCCCCTGCCCTTGCCCGGTCATTATCATGAGATATTCAATTCGGACTCGGCCCACTATGGCGGCTCCAACTGCGGCAACGGCACCATCGAGGCCGAACCGGTGCAGTGGAAGGGGCGCGACTGGTCTGCAGCCATGACGCTGCCACCGCTCGGCATGCTGGTCCTAGAACCGGACTTCTCCTGACCCTTCCTCATGTCCAAGCCGCGCAAGACCATTAAGAAACCATTGAAGGTGCTGTTCGCCGCCAGCGAGGCCTATCCGCTGATCAAGACCGGCGGACTGGGAGACGTGGCACATTCTCTGCCCAACGCCCTGGCCCATGTCGGTCTCGATGTGCGCCTGGTGCTGCCCGCCTACCGCGACGTACTGCGTCGGGTGGAGGACCTGCAGGTGCTTGGCTGGATCCCCCTGGGTGATGGTCTCGATGCACGCATTCTCCAGGGCTGGCATGCCGCCTTCGAGATGCCCTTGTGGCTCGTCGACATCGCCCACCTGTTCGACCGTGAGGGCAACCCCTATCAGGGGCCCGATGGCAACAACTGGCCGGACAATCCCCAGCGCTTCACCCGCTTCAGCCAGGCGGTCGCGCTGCTGGCCGCGGACCGACTGGACGCTGGCTGGCAGGCCGATGTGGTGCATGCCAACGACTGGCAAACCGGTCTGGTGCCTGCCTGGCTGCACGAGACAGCCACGCCGCCGCGCTGCATCTATACGATTCACAACCTGGCCTATGACGGACAATTCGACTACGCCACCTTCCAGGCGATGCACCTGCCACCGGCATGGTGGTCCATCGACGGGGCGGAGTTCCACGGAAATCTCTCGCCAATGAAGGCCGGCCTGATCTACTCGGACTGGATCACCACCGTCAGCCCGACCTATGCGCGCGAGATTCAGACCCCGGAGTACGGCTATGGCTATGCGGATATCCTCCGCCACCAGCAGCACAAGCTTCGGGGCATCCTCAATGGCATCGACACCCGTACCTGGGACCCCACAACCGACCGACACATCGCGGCACACTACCGGTGCGACGACCAGCTGGCGCAGGGCAAGGCGGCAAATCGCCGCGCCCTGCTGAAGGCCCTGGGGGCCCCCACAAAGGCACAGCGGGCCGATGCGCCGGTGATCGGTTTCGTCGGACGCCTGGTACATCAGAAGGGCATCGACCTGTTGTTCGATGCCATCCCCGCACTGCTGCGCAACACGCTGGTTCGGTTCGCCATCATCGGCAGCGGCGAGCAACAGTACGAGGAACGGCTAAAGGCGCTGATGGCACAGTATCCGGCCAGGGTATTCGGCTACCTCGGCTATTCCGAGGCACTGGCGCACCAACTGGAGGCGGGCGCTGACATCTTTGCGATGCCATCGCGCTACGAACCCTGCGGACTGAACCAGATGTACAGTCTGCGTTACGGGACACCCCCGGTGGCAAGACGCACCGGGGGGTTGGCCGACACCGTGGTCGACAGCACGCCGACCACCCTGAAGGATGGCAGCGCCACGGGCTTTCTCTTCGACGCACCCGAGTCCGCTGCGCTGGAGGCCGCCCTTCGACGTGCGCTGGTGCTGCACCAAAACCCGACACTTTGGCATCAGATCCAGTGCGCCGGCATGGCCCAGGACCTGGACTGGGACGAGCGCGCACGCAGCTATCTGGCACTCTATCAGGGAGCGCCGACAGCGGAAGGAGAGCAGCAATGAACGAACTGATGGGTGAAAGACTCTGCTACCTGGAGCCGATCGAGCCACTGCCCGACGACGCGGAATCGATCGCACGGGATTTTCGGCGCTATCTGGCCTACCACCTCGGTCGCTTTCTTGGTTGCGACAAGGTCTATCTCTATCAGGCGCTGGCCTATGTGACGCGGGACCACCTGATGGCGGACTGGCGCAATACCTGGCTGCACTACCGCAAGCCGGACGTCCGCCGCGCCCACTACCTCTCCATGGAATATCTCATCGGTCGCTCGCTGGGCAACAACCTGCTCAACAGCGGCCTCACCGGGCCGGCCCACGAGGCCATGGAGCACTTCGCCGTGGCGCTGGAAGACGTGGAGAGCAAGGAACCCGATGCAGGTCTTGGCAATGGCGGCCTCGGTCGCCTGGCCGCCTGCTTTCTCGACAGTTGCGCCACCCTCCGGCTGCCGGTGATCGGCTATGGCCTGCGCTACGAATATGGCATGTTCCATCAACACATCGAGAACGGTCATCAGGTGGAGGATCCGGACCACTGGCTGCGCGATGGCCATCCCTGGGAGATCGAGCGTCCCGAGTTCTCGCAGACCATCCATTTCGGCGGCCATGTGGAGCACCGCACTGACGAAGATGGCGTGGTTCATACCTGTTGGGTCGATACCGATGACGTGATTGCGGTGCCCTACGATGTGCCCATCGCCGGCTACCGCAATCACGTGGTCAACACCCTGCGCCTGTGGAGCGCCGAGGCGACCAGTGAGTTCAATCTCAAGGAATTCAATGCCGGCGACTATGCCGAGGCAGTGGCGTTGAAGAACCAGGCCGAGAACATCACCATGGTGCTCTATCCCAACGACGCCACGGTGAACGGCCAGGAACTCCGCCTGCGCCAGCAGTACTTCCTCTGTTCGGCCAGCCTGCAGGACGTGCTGCGCCAGTGGGACGACCGGCCGATCGAGGACTTCCACGAATGCAACGTCTTCCAGCTCAACGACACCCATCCCAGCATCGCGGTGGCAGAGCTGATGCGCCTGCTGGTGGACGTGAAGAAGGTTCCCTGGGACCAGGCCTGGGACATCACCCGCTCCTGCATGGCCTATACCAACCACACCCTGCTGCCCGAGGCCCTCGAGCGCTGGCCGGTACCGATGTTCAAGAATCTACTGCCGCGCCTGCTCGAGATCATCTACCGTATCAACACGGAATTCCTCGCCGAGGTGCGGGCACGCTGGCCGGGTGATGTGGACCGGGTGCGCCGCATGTCACTGATCGAGGAAGGACCGGTCCAGCAGATCCGCATGGCCTGGCTGGCGATCGTGGGCAGTTTTTCGGTCAATGGCGTGGCGGAGCTGCATTCCAACCTCCTCAAGGAGGGCCTGTTCCACGACTTCTACGAGATGTGGCCCGAGCGCTTCAACAACAAGACGAATGGCGTCACGCCCCGCCGCTGGCTGGCCTTCGCCAACCCCGGCCTGGCCGAGCTGCTCACCGAGACCCTTGGTGACGGCTGGCAGGCCGACCTGACCCGCCTGGAGGGTCTGCACGCCCATGTCGAAGACCCCGACTTCCGTCAGCGGTGGCGCCAGATCCGCCAGACCAACAAGCAGCGCCTGGCAGACATGGTCGCGCACTATACCCAGGTGAAGTTCGACCCCTCGGCCCTGTTCGACGTGCAGGTGAAACGTATCCACGAGTACAAGCGACAGCTGCTCAACATCCTGCATGTCATCCATCTGTACAACCGGATCCATGCCGGGGATACCGACGGCTGGGTGAACCGCTGTGTGCTGATCGGCGGCAAGGCCGCGCCCGGCTACCACCGGGCCAAGGAGATCATCAAGCTGGCCAATAACGTGGCCGCCGTGGTCAACGGCGATCCGATCGTCGGCGGCCGCCTGAAGATGGCCTTCCTGCCCAACTACAACGTCTCCAAGATGGAGGTGATCTGCACCGCGGCGGACCTCTCCGAGCAGATCTCCACCGCCGGCAAGGAGGCATCGGGCACCGGCAACATGAAGTTCATGATGAACGGGGCGGTAACCATCGGCACCTATGACGGCGCCAACATCGAGATCCTCGAGGCAGTGGGCGAAGAAAACTTCTTCCTGTTCGGGCTGCATGCCCACGAGGTGGCAGAATTGCGTCGACACTATCGTCCGGAACAAATCATCGAGGAAGACCCCGACCTCCAGGCGGTCTTCCGGCTGCTCGAGAGCGGCCATTTCAATGCAGTGGAACCCGGCATTTTCGATGGCATCATCGCCTCGTTGAAGAGCCCCCACGATCCCTGGATGACGGTGGCCGATTTTCGCAGCTATATCGACGCCCAACGCCAGGCGGAAGTCGCTTGGTGTGACGACGACCGCTGGACTCGCATGAGCATCCGCAATACCGCCTGCAGCGGCATCTTCTCCACCGACCGGACCATCACCGAATACAACAATGACATCTGGCGCCTCGACCCGATTCCATGACCGTGAGATCCTGCTTCCCACGACTTCGCAGTGGCTTGCGCCAGGTCAGAAAGTGCCGCTTTCATCGCCCGACAATTGGGCTAGAATGAAATCGAAAGGGATTTATACAAAAGTCGTACCAATCGAGTTTGCCAACTGAATGAAACCGACGCTCCAGCTCCGTCTGGGTCAGCACCTCACCATGACCCCGCAACTGCAGCAGGCCATCAAGCTGCTGCAGTTGTCTACACTGGATCTCAAGCAGGAAATCCAAGACGCCCTGGAGAGCAACCTGATGCTCGAGGTGGAGGAGGAACTGCCGAGCGGAGGCGCGGGCGAAAACGACCCAACCGCTGGCGAGGCGGGCGAGGCCACGGCGAGCGGGAATGACATCAACAACGAAAAGGAAATCGAGATCGAGTCTGCGGCCATGCCCGACGAACTGCCCGTGGACACGGCCTGGGAAGAACTCTACGACGGCCCGGGCACAGCGCCGGCCTCCACCAGCAGTTCGGCGGGCGACGCCAATGAGATGCTCGCCCAACAGAGCCGGGGTGAGACCCTGCAAGACTATCTCACCTGGCAGATGGAACTGACCCACTTCACCCCACTCGACCGGCGCATCGCCGAGGCGATCATCGACAGTATCGAGGACGACGGCTATCTGCATGCCTCGCTCGAGGACATCGCCGCCTGTGTACCCGACACTGAGCTCGAGCCCGAAGAGGTCGAGGCGGTACTGCATCGAATTCAGGCCTTCGACCCGCCCGGCGTGGGTGCGCGCGACCCGCGCGAGGCGTTGCTGATCCAGGCGCGCCAATTGGGAGACGAATTCGATGAGCGGGAGCTGGCGATCGAAATCCTGGACCAGCACTTCGAGCTGCTGAGCACTGGCAAACAGGACCAGCTGCTGCGCCGGCTGAAGGTGAGCCCGGAAGAGCTGGAGGAGGCCATACAGCTCATCCGCTCCCTCAACCCGCACCCCGGCAGTGCCATACCGGGCGAACCGCCTGCCTATATCGAACCAGACGTCTTCGTGAGCAAGCGGGAAGACCGCTGGGTGGTGGAACTCAATCCTCAGGCGGCCCCCCGACTGCGGGTCAACCCGACCTATGCGGCGATGGTCCGTCGTGCGGACAACAGCAGCGACAATCAGACCATGCGCGACCACCTGCAGGAGGCTCGCTGGTTCCTCAAGAGCCTGCAGAGTCGCAACGAGACCCTGCTCAAGGTCGCCAGCGCCATCGTCGAGCACCAGCGGGACTTCTTCGAACATGGCGAAGAGGCCATGAAACCGCTGGTGCTGCGAGACATCGCCGAAAAGGTCGAGATGCACGAATCGACCATCTCGCGGGTCACCACCCAGAAATACATGCATACCCCACGTGGCACCCTGGAGTTCAAATACTTCTTCTCCAGTCACGTCAGCACGGACAGTGGCGGTGAGGCCTCGGCCACCGCGATCCGCGCTGTGATCAAGAAATTGATCGCGGCTGAGCCACCTGGCAAGCCGTTGTCCGACAACAAGATTGCGTCCCTGCTCGGCGAACAGGGAATCAAGGTCGCCCGGCGCACCGTCGCCAAGTATCGTGAAGCGATGGGAATTCCCCCATCCAACGAGCGCAAGCGTCTCGCCTAGACGCCCCAACGAAGGAGAGAATCATGCAATTGAACCTCACCGGTCACCATGTCGACATCACCGATTCGATGCGCAACTATGTGGAAGAGAAGTTCGCCCGCCTCACCCGCCATTTCGATCACGTCACCAATGTGCATGTCATCCTGAGCGTGGAGAAACTGCAGCAGAAGGCCGAGGCGACCATGCACCTGGCAGGCAACGACATCTTTGCCGAGTCGGTGAACGAGGACATGTATGCCGCCATCGATTCCCTGGTCGACAAACTGGATCGGCAGGTGATCAAGCACAAGGAAAAACTGAAGAACCACCGTGGCAACGGTCAGGTGGCGCCGGCCGCAGGCGCCGCCGAGGCCTGAGGCCACCTATCCCTCTCACCAGGCAGGAAGGCCCATGCCCACCACAGGCATCCTATCTCCCAGCGCCATCCGGCTCGACGACGACTCGCCGAGCAAGAAGCGCGCCCTCGAACATGCCGCCCAGCTGCTCGCCCCCGACGACGTCGAACTGAGCGAACGCATCTACGAACGACTGCTGGAACGCGAACGCCTGGGCAGCACCGGGCTGAGCGGTGGCGTGGCGCTGCCGCACGCCCGGATGCCCGAGATCAAGCAGACCCGCGGGGCCTTCCTGCGCCTCACCACACCCATCGACTTCGACAGCATCGACGGCCGCCCCGTCGATCTGGTCTTTGCCTTGCTGGTACCCGAGGAGGCCACCGAGGAACACCTGAAACTGCTCGCCGAGCTGGCGCGCATGTTCAACGATCCTGCCATGCGCAACGAATTGCGCCACGCTGCCAAGGAACAGGCCTACGACCTCCTCACCCGCCACATAGCCCACGATGCCGCATAGCATTCGGGTCCGCCATCTCTACGACAGTCTGCGAGAAAAGCTGCAGCTAGAGCTGGTCGCCGGCAAAGCGGGCCTCGAGCGCCCGCTACTGGACGAGGACCTGGACCCCGCCAGCTACATCATCGCCGGCCCCCTGACCTATATCCACCCAAATCGCATCCAGGTGATCGGGCGCGCCGAGAAGGCCTATCTCGACGCCCCCGAGCGTGATCACGAAGAGGCACTGCGACTGCTGTTCGGTGAACATACCCGTGCGGTGGTGCTGGTGGACGGCGTCAGGCCAGATGCGGACCTCATCGCATTGGCCGACCGGCAGCGGGTTCCCCTGTTCGCCACCCCCCTGCCCGATCGGCTGATCCTGGACCACCTGCAATACTTCGCCGCCCTCAATCTCTCGGAGAAAACCACCCTGCACGGTGTCTTCATGGAGGTATTGGGCATGGGAGTATTGATTACGGGCGACCCCGCCGTCGGCAAGAGCGAACTGGCGCTGGAGCTGATCTCGCGCGGCAACCGCCTGGTGGCCGACGATGCGCCCGAGTTCACCCGTATCGCTCCGGATATCGTCAGCGGCAACTGCCCCCCGCTGCTGCGTGATTTCCTGGAGGTGCGCGGGCTGGGCATACTCAATATCCGCGCGATGTTTGGCGACAACGCCATCAAACACAACAAGTATCTGCGCCTGATCGTGCACCTACAGCCCATGAGCGATCAGGAACTGGCTACCATGGAACGCCTGAACGCGCGGGAGGAACGTCGCGAGGTCCTGGGAGTGCTGATACCGCAGGTCACCATTCCGGTGGCGCCCGGGCGCAACCTGGCGATTCTGGTCGAGGCCGCAGTCCGGGCACACCTGCTGGCGCTGCAGGGTTACGATGCCACCGAGGTATTCATCGAACGCCAGCAGCAGGCTCTGCTGGAAGACAGCTGAAGCGATCGGAGACGGCGGCACGCCACTTCTCCCTCACACCGTCGGCAGGACAGACAGATGCATTCGCATGGAGAGCAGGCTGGTCTTGGCGCATCGCAGCCGGCCGTGTTTTCGCCACCGGGATTCGATGTGAGAGAAGTATATAATCTTCGTTCATGAGCAATACCGCCGCCAGACTGATAGTGGTCTCGGGTCTTTCCGGTTCGGGCAAGAGCATCGCGCTCAACGTGCTCGAAGACGCCGGCTTCAACTGTATCGACAACCTGCCCCTACACCTCTTCGAGACCCTGGCTCACGACATGATCCGGGATCAGGAATCGGTCGCGCCGATGACCGCTGTCGGCATCGATGCACGTGCGCCACACCATCACCTGGGCATACTCCCGGGACTGATCAGCGATCTGCGCGAGAACCACATACACAGTGAGATCCTGTTCCTGGAGGCGGATACGGATATCCTCATCCAGCGCTTCAGCGAGACACGTCGCCGCCACCCGTTGACCAGCAAGGGGCAGGACCTCGAAGAGGCCATCGCCCGCGAGCGCCAGCTGTTGGAACCGTTGCGGGATGCCGCCGATCTCCACATCGATACCAGCCGAACCAATATCCATCAGCTGCGCGAACTCATCAGCGGTGCTGTTGCGTCGCGCAAGGGCGAGGAGATGTCCATCGTCCTCAAATCCTTCGGCTTCAAGCACGGCATGACACGCAATGCCAACTTCGTGTTCGACGTGCGCTGCCTGCCCAACCCCCATTGGCATCCGGAGTTGCGGCCGCTCACCGGCAAGGACGAGGCAGTGGCCCACTTCCTCGAACAGAACGACGAGGTGGACCGGATGTTCCACGATATCGATACATTCGTCCAACGCTGGATCCCTTGCTTCGAGAAGGAACGCCGTGCCTACCTGACCATTGCCATCGGCTGCACCGGAGGCCAGCACCGCTCGGTCTACATGGCCGAACGTCTGCGCCAACGGCTAGAGGAACAGGGCCGCAGAGTGCTCTGTCGTCACCGGGAGCTGGCATGAGTGTCGGCATCCTCCTGATCACCCACCCCGGTATCGGCACTGCCGTACTGCACAGCGCCCGGCGCATTATCCCGGACAGCCCACTACGCATACGCTGCCTGGAAGTCCCGCTGGACGCGGATCCCGCTCCACTGGAAGACCGCGCAGCCGAGCTGATCGAACGTCTCGACGAAGGGGAAGGGGTACTGGTGCTGACCGACATCTTCGGCGCCACCCCCAACAATATCGCCCGGCGCCTGGCACAGCCCAAGTCGGTAACCGTTTTGGCCGGCCTCAGCCTGCCCATGCTGGTGCGTCTCTTCAACTACCCCAACGGCGACCTGTCGGGCCTGTGCCAGACCGCCATCACCGGCGCCATGCGCGGCATCGGCAGCTGCGAGGAACAATGACATGCTGGAAAGGGAGATCGTCATCCCCAACAAACTCGGGCTCCACGCACGGGCGGCGGCCAAGCTGGTGAACGTCGCCGGCAGCCATGCATCGGAGGTAACGCTGAGCAAGGACGGCCAGGAAGTCAACGGCAAGAGCATCATGGGCGTCATGATGCTGGCTGCAAGCAAGGGAACCACTATCCGCATCCGCACCCAGGGACCGGATGAACAGGCCACCATGAACGATCTGCTGACACTGATCGAGAACCGCTTCGGAGAGAGCGAGTGATCGTCTCCTGCCTCGGCATTGGCATCGGGGCAGGTGCCCGGATCGCCATCGGCGAGGCCTATCTGTTGTGCCACGGCCCTGTCTGCGTGACCCCCAGCTGGATTCCGCCGGAGGCCGTCGACGCCGAGATCGCACGCTTCGAGAATGCGGTGGAGCAGGCCTCGAAACAGCTGCAGGCCATTCGTGACCAGATCCCGCCCGACACGCCTGGCGAGATCAGCGAATTCATCGACAGCCATCTGCTGATGATCGAGGACAAGGCGCTCAGCTCCGGAGTGATCTCCCTGATCCGGCAACGCTACGCGAGCGCCGAATGGGCCCTGCAGCAACACTGCAATGCCCTGGTCGAGGTATTCGAGCAGATGCACGACGCCTATCTGCGGACCCGGCGCGACGACCTCATCCACGTGGCGCAGCGCATCCAGAAGGTGCTCCTCGAGCAACACGATAGCGAGCCCGAAGAACTCCAGGGGCAGATCGTCCTTGCCGAAGACCTGTCACCGGCCGACGTGATCCTGCTGCACAATCAGAGAGTCGCCGGTTTCGTCACCGAGCACGGCGGCCCCATGTCCCACACCGCCATCCTGGCACGCAGCCTGGGCATCCCGGCCGTGGTCGGGGCACAGGGTGCCGGCCAGGTGTTACGCCACGGGGAGTTGCTCATCCTCGATACCGACCATGGCTGCGTGCTCGCAAAATGCGACCAGGCAGTGGTGGATCACTTCCAGGATCGACGTGAATACGACTTCCGGCGCACCGCCCTGCTCCGCCAGTCCGTACGGGAGCCCGCCTGCACCCGCGATGGCCATCATGTCCAATTGCTGGCCAACATCGAATTGGCGAGCGACGTGCAGAGTGCGGTGGAGAACGGCGCCGACGGGATTGGACTGTACCGCACCGAGTTCCTCTTCATGAACCGGGCCGACTTGCCCGACGAACAGGAACACTACGAGACCTACTGCGATGTGATCCGAGGTCTGCCCGACCGTCCGATCGTCATCCGCACCCTCGATCTGGGTGCCGACAAGCCGCTCGCCGGCACCCGTGATGGCGGCGGTTGCGGTAATCCTGCCCTGGGGTTGCGCGCCATCCGCCTCTGCCTGAAGGAAGTCGAACTATTCAAACCGCAGCTACGGGCCATCCTGCGTGCGTCGGTGTTGGGCGATGTGCGCATCATGCTGCCGATGCTCACCAATCTCTGGGAGGTCCAGCAGACCCGGGCGCTGCTGCGCCGTTGCATGCAGGAACTCGACGCCGAGGGCGAATCCTACAATCCAAAGATCCCGCTCGGCGGCATGATCGAGGTACCGGCTGCCGCCCTTGCCGCCCCCGTGTTCGCCCAGGCGCTGGACTTTCTCTCCATCGGCACCAACGACCTGATCCAATACACCCTCGCCATCGATCGCGTCGACAACGAGGTCAACTACCTCTACGATCCCTTCCATCCCGCAGTGCTGCAGCTGATCAAGGGCGTCATCGACGCCGGCCGGAAAGCCGGCGTTCCCGTCAGCATGTGTGGTGAACTGGCCGGCGATCCGCGTTTCATACCGCTGCTCCTCGGCCTCGGGCTCGGCAGCCTGAGCATGCAACCGGCTGCCCTCCTCGAGGCCCGCCAACTGATTCGCGAGCTGGACGCCCGTACCCTGCGCGCAAAGACCGCCGACTTCATGGCCCATCTCTATACCGCGGACCCGCTCACCCTGCTTGGTCACTGGGACCACTGAACGCGCGATACCACCAACCTTACGCGGCCGCTGGTTGCCTCCACCCGGCCGCTGTTAGAATTCGACAACTCTTGCCCGACGGATTTCCCTTCCCATGAGCGCCGCCATCGAAAACACGGACGACCTTCGCCTGGCGCGTCTCCAGGAGATCCTCGACTCGGGCGCCATGCATTCGGCCCAGCGTCTGCTGAAGACGCTGACTCCCGCCGAGATCGCCCATCTGCTCGAATCCCTGCCGCCGGCAAAACGAGAGATTCTTTGGAGCCTGGTGGACCCCGCCATCGAAGGCGAGGTACTGGTCAACGTCAGTGACGAGGTGCAGGCCGAACTGGTCAAGGACATGGACGCCGACCATTGGCGCGCCGCGGCCGAGAACCTGGACCTCGACGACCTGACCGACCTCGTTCAGGACATGCCGGAAACGGTGGTGGACGAGGTGCTCAGCGCTCTCGACGACCAACGCCGCCATCGCGTGGAAGCGGTGCTCTCCTATCCGGAGGACACCGCCGGCGGCCTGATGAACACCGACACGGTGACCGTCCGCCCGGAGGTCACCCTGGACGTGGTCCTGCGCTATCTGCGCCGACTCGGCGAGGATATGCCGGCGGATACCGACGCCCTTTTCGTGGTCAATCGCGACGACGAATACCTGGGCGTGCTGCCATTGTGGAAGCTGGTCAGCGGCAATCCCGACGATACCGTGGCCGAGGTAATGAGCCTGGCGCTCAGCCCGTTGCCGGTGGACATGTCCGCCTCCGAGGTGGCTCGCTACTTCGAGACCCACGACGTGACCTCCGCCCCGGTGGTCGACGCAAAAGGACACCTGCTCGGCCGGATCACCGTGGACGACGTGGTGGACGTGATCCGCGAAGAAGGCGAACACCAGTTCATGGGGCAGGCCGGCCTGTCCGAAGAGGAAGACATGTTCGCCCCGGTCCTGGCAAGTACCCGGCGACGCGCCGTGTGGCTGGGCGTCAATCTGCTCACCGCCTTCCTCGCCTCCTGGGTGATCGGATTGTTCCAGGACACCCTGTCGAAATACGTCGCCCTGGCCGTACTGATGCCGATCGTCGCCAGCATGGGCGGCATCGCCGGCAGTCAGACGCTCACACTTGCGATTCGCGGTATCGCGCTGGGTCAGCTCACGGGCAAGAACGCCCGCCACCTGCTGCTCAAGGAACTGGCGGTGGGCATTCTCAACGGCGTCATCTGGGCGGTGGTGGTTGGCATCATCGCGGGGGTCTGGTTCGATAATCCGAAACTCGCCGTGCTGATCGGCGTGGCCATCGTCGTCAACCTGCTGCTGGCCGCCTTCTCCGGCGCCGTGCTACCGCTGCTGCTAAAACGCCTCGGTATCGACCCGGCGCTGGCCGGCTCGGTACTGTTGACCACCGTGACCGACGTGGGGGGGTTCTTCGCCTTCCTTGGACTGGCGACCCTGTTCCTGATCTGAAACCGCAAAAGCGGCAGGGCCTTTCTCCTCGACAATCGAGCCTGTCGCGGCTAAAGCCGCTCCCACGCGCGACTTTGGGATCTGCCCCCGCTGCCCGTCATGCCCGACTATTCACTATTCGCTGATTCGGCGGAACTCGGTTCCCTTGCACTTCGGACAGGGAGGAATGCGGCTGGTCTTCTCGAAGTGGAGATGCTCGCCACAGGCGGTACATTCCAGCACGCCGGGGCCGGTGATCTCGCCAGTGTGATAGGTGCTGGCCTCACGCGCCCGCTCCGCCAGCTCGCGCAGGGTCTCGGCGGTCTTGTCCGCCATGCCACCGAGCATCTCCAATACCCGGTCACCGATCACCCGGGCATCGAAGCGCAGCCAGTCGCGGAACTCCTGGCCGGTATCGGCAATGAAGTGCGCGGCATCCTTGATATCGCGCTCCAGATAGCCGGCGATGCGGTCCGCCTCCTCGCGGGTCAGCTCGCCCAGCTCCACCGCGCGATCCCGCGCCTGATGCAGGGTTTCGCGCAGCCACGGCACCGTCTTCTGCTCCGCTCGCTCGGCCGCCTCATGCACCCGCTCCAACATGGTTTCATAGGCGGCAACCAGCCGGTCCACGGGTTCCTTGTCACGTCCTTCCTGAGGATTGTCCTGGTCACTCATGCCACTGCCTCCCGACTAATCTCGACCTTATCTGAACGTGGGGGCAATGACATGGGCTTCAAGCCCAGTGCCAGCAGCAATGTCACTCGGTTCCCTTGTCCTCCGGATGTACCGCCAACACCGCGCTGGGGTCTTCCTCCGCCATGTCCGGCAGCTGATGGGCAATCCCCTTGTGGCAATCGATACAGGTCTTGCCCGCTTCCAGACCCTCCTGGTGCTCGCGCCGTGCACGACGCCCCTGGGCCATGTAGTCCATGGAGCCGTATTCGTGGCAATTGCGACACTCACGGGAATCGGTCTCCTTCATGGCCTTCCACACATGGCGTGCCAGCTCCAGGCGCTTGGCCTCGAACTTCTCGCGGGTATCGATGGAACCCATCACCTTGTGAAAGAGCTCATTGGAGGCCTGGATCTTGCGCTTGACCTTGTAGATCCATTCCTTGGGCACATGACAGTCGGGGCAGGTGGCCCGCACCCCGGTGCGGTTCAGGTCGTGGATTCGCCCCTTGTACTCCTGGTAGACGTTGTCGCGCATCTCGTGGCAGGAGATGCAGAACTGCTCGGTATTGGTCAGCTCCATGGCCCAGTTGAAACCGCCCCACAGAATGATACCGAGGACGATACCGACCAGCAGGGTTCCGATGGCGATGTTGCGCTTGGCCATGACTTCGGCTCCTTGTTGTGATTGTTACTGGGCGCTGACCGACTCGACCGGCTCGAAGGTGTTCTCCACCAGCGGCAAGGCGTTGGTCTGCGGCACATGACACTGCAGGCAGAAGTAACGCCGCGCCGAGACATTGGCCAACACGATACCGTCACGGCTCTGGAAATGGGTCTGACTGATCTTGGTCGCGTGGTGCCTGCGATAATTCTTCCAGCTGTGGCAGCTCAGGCACTTGTTGTGCTTGATGGTGATCTGATAGCCGTCGATCTTGTGGGGGATCAATGGCGGCTGCAGCACATAGTTGCGCGGCAACGGCTGACCGTCCTTGTTGTAGCGCTTGACCTCGGGGACCTCGGTCGTCTCCTTGATATCGTTCTCGCCGCGCAGGGACTGGATCTCAATGGCGAGGGCACTCTGAGCCGATGCCAGACCCAGTACACCGAGCAGGAGCAATACGGGCTTCTTTGCGGAAAGATGTTTCATGGCGAGGCCTCACTTCGATGGGTTGGGCCGGCAACCGCTGCCGGCACGGGATTGTCGAAACGGTGGGTGAAATGGAACACATCCTGGGCGCACACATCGATGCAGCGCCCGCAGTTGGTACACAGGCCATCATCAATGAGCGGCCCCAGACCCTTGGGTGCGCCCTTCAGCGCCGGCTTGATCACCTGCTGTTCAGGGCAGACCGCGAAACAGTCCATGCAGTCGTCGCAGGCCGATCGATTGTCGGCACTGACCCGCAGCACCGAGAAACGCCCGATCAGGCCATAGAAGGCCCCCACCGGGCAGAGATGACCACACCAGGCGCGACGCGCGATCAGCAGGTCGAGCAGAAAGATGCCCAGGATCACCATCCAGCCGAGACCCATGCCGAACAGGATGCCCCGGTGCGCCAGGGAAACCGGATTGATCAGCTCCCAGGCCAAGGCCCCGGTGAGCAGCGGCAAAAGTAGTACGAGCCCCAGCAGCCAGTAGCGAAGGCGACGGGACAGATGCCCTCCGCCCTTGATGTTGAAGCGCATGCGCAGCCATTCGGCCAGGTCGGTGACCATGTTCACCGGACAGACCCAGCTGCAATAGACGCGGCCACCCACCAGCAGATAGAAGGCCAACACAATGGCCACCCCGGTGAAGGCCACCAGCTCCGGCACATGCCCCGAGAGCAACACCTGCAGCAACAGCAGGGGATCGGTGAGTGGCAGCACGTCCAGCGTCATGCTGGAAGAGAGATTCCCCTTCACTATCCACCAGCCGAACCAGGGCCCCACCAGAAAGAGCAGCAGGATACCGATCTGCGTGACACGCCGCGCCAGCAGCCAACGATTGGCCCCCAGCCAGGCCTTGGCCTCGCGTGCCTCTGCTCCGGGCATCTGACCGGCCTTCATCACAGACCTCCCTTGCGGTTGAGGGTGTCCAGGGGATTGCTGGAGAAAGGCGTGTCCTGCGGCCCCGACGGCTGCTGCTCCCGAATCAGCCCCTTGCCTTCGTAGTCGTACTTCAGGCCTTCCGGCAGGTTGTACTGGTGAGGGGTGTCGGGTGTGACCAAAGAATGTCCGGCCTTTTCCTTCTCTTTCCAGCCAAGGCGGTAGTGGCGGCCCAGCATGCCCTTCACCAGATGGATGGGGAGTACCTTGATGGCTGCCTCATCGAGGATGCAGGCCTCCTCGCATTTGCCGCAGCCGGTGCAGTCGGAAGAATGCACCACCGGGATGAACAGCGCATGCTTGCCGCTGCGCTTGTTGTGGTGCAACTCCAGGGTAATCGCCTTGCCGCGCACCGGGCAGACGTTGAAACAGACCTCGCAGCGCAGGCCCTGAAAGGCGATGCACGCCTCCTGGTCGGTGATCAGCGCCAGCCCCATGCGCGCCTTGGTGATGTCGGTGAGTGCGTGATCCAGGGCGCCCGTCGGACAGGCCACCACGCAGGGGATGTCCTCGCACATCTCACAGGGCCCCGTACGGGCATGGAACCAGGGGGTACCCAGGGCGACCGGCTCGCCGAATTCGGCCAGCTTGAGGATGTCGTAGGGACAATCGCGCACGCACAGGCCACAACGAATGCAGGCACCCTGGAAGTCTTCCTCGTCCAGGGCGCCCGGCGGGCGGATGGCGGTCGCCGGCAGGGCCTTGGCCTGGCGCTGCCAGGCGCCCAGCACACCGGCCACCAGCGCCACGCCCGCGACACTGCGGAACCCCTCGGTGAGGAAGCGCCGCCGCGCTGGATCGAATACCTTGTTGACCTTTCCGCCCATGATCCGCTCGCCGTCGACTCGGCCGCTCAGGCCCGTACCACCTTGACCGCGTTCTTCTTGAAGTCGGTCTCCTTGGAGAGCGGGTCGGTGGCGTCCAGGGTCAGCTTGTTGACCAGGCGGCTGGCATCGAACCAGGGCACGAACACCAAGCCGCGCGGCGGCTTGTTGCGGCCCCGCGTCTCCACCCGACAGGTGATCTCGCCGCGTCGGCTGATCACACGTACCGGCATGCCGCGACGCAGCCCGCGCGCCTTGGCATCATCCGGATTCATGAAGACCATGGCATCAGGTACCGCGCGATAGAGCTCGGGGACCCGACGGGTCATGGAGCCGGAATGCCAGTGCTCCAGCATCCGCCCGGTGGCCAGCCACAGATCATATTCCTCGTCCGGCGACTCGTGCGGCGGCTCATAGGGCGCGGTGATGATGTTGGCCTTGCCGTCGGGCTTGCCATAGAAATAGACATCCCCCTTGGCCACATCCGGATTGAGTTTCTTCACGTAGGGGTCGAAACCCTCGCGATATCGCCACAGGGTCTCCTTGCCGTCGACCACCGGCCAGCGCAGACCCCGCGCCTTGTGATACATGTCGAACGGTGCCTGGTCGTGGCCCTTCTTCGGTCCCTCCAACTGGAAGCGACGGTATTCCTCGAACAGTCCCTTCTGCACATAGAAGCCGAAGTGCTCCGACTCGTCGTTGTCATAGACATTGCCACGCTCGTCCTTGATCATGCCCGGCTCATAGGGGAACTGGTCCACCTGCCCGTTGGCATACAGGATGTCGAACAGCGTCTTGCCGCGATACTCTGGCTTCTTCGCCAGCAGTTCCTCGGGCCAGACCTCTTCCACCTTGAAGTACTTGGAGAACTCCATCACCTGCCAGACATCGGACTTGGCCTCCCCCGGCGCCTTCACCTGCTGACGCCAGAACTGGGTGCGCCGCTCGGCATTGCCGTAGGCCCCCTCCTTCTCGGTCCACATGGCGGTAGGCAGAATCAGGTCAGCGGCCATTGCGGAGACCGTGGGATAGGGGTCGGAGACCACCACGAAGTTCTCCGGATTGCGCCACCCTGGATAGGTTTCGTTGTTGATGTTGGGTCCGGCCTGCATGTTGTTGTTGCACTGCACCCAATAGCAGTTGAGCTTGCCGTCCTTCAGCATGCGGCTCTGCAGCACTGCGTGATACCCCACCTTGCCGGGAATGGTGCCTTCGGGCAGCTTCCATATCTTTTCAGCCAGGTCGCGATGCGACTTCTTCTTCACCACATAGTCGGCCGGCAGGCGGTGGGCGAAGGTACCCACCTCGCGCGCCGTCCCGCAGGCCGACGGCTGGCCGGTCAGGGAGAAGGGACCATTGCCCGGCTCGGAGATCTTGCCGGTGAGCAGGTGCACGTTGTAGCAGAGACCATTCACCCAGACCCCGCGCGTGTGCTGATTGAAGCCCATGGTCCAGAAGGAGACGATCTTCTTGTTCGGATCGGCATACAGCTTTGCCAGGCGCTCGAGCTTCTCGGCCGGCACGCCGGACAGTTCCGAGACATATTCCAGGGTGTAGGGCTCGAGGGACTTCTTGTATTCCTCGAAGTCGATCTTGGTCAGCTTGCCCTTGGCCCGGTTCTTGGCCTTCTTCTCGCGCGGGTCGTCGGGGCGCAGTCCATACCCGATATCGGTTGGGGTCCTGGTGAAGTTGACGTGCTTGTTGACGAAGTCCCAGTTCACCGCATCGTTCTGCACGATGTAGTTGGCGATGTAGTTGAGGATGGCCAGGTCGGTCTGGGGGGTGAACACCATGCCATTGTCGGCCAGTTCGAAGCAGCGGTTCTCGAAGGTGGAGAGCACATGTACCTCGCATCCCGGCTTGGTCAAACGCGTATCGGTGAGACGCGACCAAAGGATCGGATGCATCTCCGCCATGTTGGAGCCCCACAGCACGAAGGCATCGGCGTGCTCCAGGTCGTCATAGCATCCCATCGGTTCGTCCGCACCGAAGGCGCGGATGAAGGCGCCCACCGCCGAGGCCATGCAGTGACGGGCGTTGGGGTCGATGTTGTTGGAACGGAAGCCCGCCTTGTACAGCTTGGAGGCGGCATAACCCTCCCACACGGTCCATTGGCCCGAGCCGAACATGCCGACGCTGGAGGTGATCTTGTCCACCGGCTTGCCCTTGTTGCGCTCCATGTCACGCTTGATCGCGGCCTTCCACTTCTCGGCCATGATGCTGAAGGCCTCGTCCCAGCTCACCGGTTCGAACTCGCCGTTCTTGTCGTACTTGCCATTGGTCTTGCGCAACAGGGGCTGGGTCAGGCGGTCCTTGCCGTACATGATCTTGGACAGGAAATAGCCCTTGATACAGTTCAGGCCCTTGTTGACGGGCGCATCCGGGTCGCCCTGGGTGGCCACCACGCGGCCGTTGCGGGTGCCTACCAGCACCGAGCAGCCGGTACCGCAGAAACGGCAGGCCGCCTTGTCCCAACGGATGAGGTTCTTGTCATAACCCCCATGGGAGGCGAGGGCCTCCTTCACGCCCGGTACGGTAATGCCCGCGGCAGCGGCAGTCGCTGCAATGGCATTGGTCTTGATGAAGTCACGACGGCTCTGTTTCATTGGGCCTGCTCCTGTTGGTATCCAGGTTCTTCGGGTTCGGGATCGATTTCGTGATAGACCATCGAGGCGCTGATCACGCCATCGATCAGTGCCATCTCGGTAATGGTGTCGGCGCAGCGTGCACTCACGGGTCCTTCGACGGTGACCACCAGCTTGCCGTCATCGCCCCGGGCATGGACCTCCACGCCGGGCAGCTCCAGCAAGGCACGCTCCACCTCGGGGCTACGTTCCGGGCGTGCCATGACCAGCACGCCACAGACGTTGTATTCGCTCATTCGAACTCCTCCATGTGCAGCACTCCAGGGGGGCAGACCGAGATGCAGGCACCGCAACCGTTGCATCGGTCGATATCCATTTGCAGTGCGGCACGTCCGCCTACCTGCAGACGAAAACAAAGGGCACGCGGTTCGCACACGTCCTCGCAGCTACGGCAGCTGACCCCCTGTTCGGCCAGGCAGGTGCCGGCCAGGGCCACGCGCAGCGACCAGGGCGACCCTTCGGTAGCGGAAAAGGCCCCGTGCTCACAGACAGCAGCACAGGCGCCACAGAAGGTGCATTCGCCGCGCCGGAAATCGACGCGGGGGAAACCGCCATCCCCGCGCATCAGGATGTCGGTTTCGCAGGCAGCAATACAGGCATCGCAACGCTCACAGCGATCGGTGAAATCGTTCAGCGCCCACGGGGGAAACGGCAGTCCGGCATCGCGTCCGCCCCGCAACAGCGCTCGCCTGCTGAAATCGACCTGGCCCATTGATTCTCCGCGTTGCCGAAGACATGGGCTTACGCTAGTTTCCGACAGGCCCCAACGACTTGACCAACATCAAGCGCGCGACAAGAACCAAGTAAATTACTGATCCAGGTCAAAAGACATGGTGAAGGTATTGGTCGACACCATTGAACTTCTCAGCGGCATTTTTACGGTATCCTTGCGCACCATCCGGCCACAGCAACCAGCACCCCAATGGAAGAGTCGTATCAACCCGAGCAGATCGAACAGCAGGCCCAGGCATATTGGGACGAACACCAATCCTTCCGGGCCGTCGAAGACCCGAACCGGGAGAAGTTCTATTGTCTGTCGATGTTCCCGTATCCCTCGGGGCGTCTGCACATGGGGCACGTGCGCAACTACACCATCGGCGATGTGATCGCCCGCTATCAGCGCATGCTTGGCAAGAACGTCCTGCAGCCCATGGGCTGGGATGCCTTCGGCCTGCCGGCCGAGAACGCGGCCATCAAGAACGGCGTGCCGCCGGCGAAATGGACCCGCGAGAACATTGCCTACATGAAGGGCCAGCTGCAGCGCCTCGGCTTCGGCTACGACTGGGAGCGGGAACTGGCTACCTGCGATCCGGACTACTATCGCTGGGAACAGTGGCTGTTCACCCGCCTGGTGGAGAAGGGCATGGCCTACCGCAAGACCGCCACCGTCAATTGGGACCCGGTGGACCAGACGGTGCTGGCCAACGAGCAGGTCATCGACGGCAAGGGCTGGCGCTCGGGCGCACCGGTGGAAAAACGCGATATCGAACAGTGGTTTCTCAAGATCACCGACTATGCGGAGGAGCTGCTCAACGATCTGGACAAGCTGGCCGAGGGCTGGCCCGAGTCGGTCATCACCCAGCAACGCAACTGGATCGGCCGCTCCGAGGGCGTGCTGGTGCGGTTCGGCATCCAGGATTCGGACGAGGAACTGGAGATCTTCACCACCCGCCCGGATACCCTGATGGGGGTCACCTACATGGCGGTAGCCGCCGAGCACCCATTGGCGCAGCGAGCCGCGGAGAACAACCCCGAACTGGCCGCCTTCGTCGAGGAGTGCCGCCGCGGCGGCGTCTCCGAGGCTGAGCTGGAGACCATGGAGAAAAAGGGCTTTCCACTGGGAATCAATGCCATTCATCCGGTCACTGGCGAGAAGGTGCCGGTGTACGCGGCCAACTTCGTGCTCATGAGCTACGGCACGGGCGCGGTGATGGCCGTGCCCGCCCACGATCAGCGCGACTGGGAGTTCGCCGAGAAATACGGCATCCCCAAGAAACAGGTGATCTTCTGTCCGCAGGGCCAGGACTGTGGCATCGAGGAACAGGCCTATGTAGAGAAAGGAGTGCTGGCCAACTCGGCACCCTTCGACGGCCTGACCTCGGAGGCCGCCTTCGACGCCATCGCCAGCTGGCTGGAACAACACGGCAAGGGACAACGCCAGGTCAACTACCGGCTGCGCGACTGGGGGGTCTCTCGCCAGCGCTACTGGGGCTGTCCCATACCGGTGATCCACAAGGCCGACGGCTCGGTGGTGCCGGTACCCGAATCCGACCTGCCGGTGCGCCTGCCCGAGGACGTGATCGTCGACGGCTCGGGCTCGCCGCTCAAGAAGATGCCCGAGTTCTACGACCTGGGTAACGGCGACCGGCGCGAGACCGACACCTTCGACACCTTCGTCGAGTCGAGCTGGTACTACGCCCGCTACTGCTGTGCCAACAACGACCAGGCGATGCTGGACGAGCGCGCCAACTACTGGCTGCCGGTCGACCAGTACATCGGCGGCATCGAACACGCCATCCTGCACCTGCTGTATGCGCGCTTCTTCAACAAGCTCATGCGCGACGAGGGACTGATCGAAAACGATGAACCCTTCACCCGCCTGCTCACCCAGGGCATGGTGGTGGCCGAGACCTACTACCGCGAAAACCCCGACGGCTCGCGCGAGTGGTTCAACCCGGCGGACGTGGAGGTCGAGCGCGACGACAAGGGCCGGACCGTGCGCGCCACGCTCAAGACCGATGGCCAACCGGTGACCCCGGGCGGGGTCGAGAAGATGTCCAAGTCGAAGAACAACGGGGTCGACCCCCAGGCACTGATCGACCGTTACGGCGCCGACACGGTGCGCCTCTATACCATGTTCACCGCCCCGCCCGAGCAGTCTCTGGAATGGTCGGACGAAGGGGTCGAGGGGGCGCATCGCTTCATCAAACGACTATGGAACCTGGCGCAGCGCCTGGCTGCGCTCGAGACGATCGGCACGCCCGACGAGACGGTGGCCGACGCCCGGCGCGAGATCCACCGGCAGCTGGCCAAGGCCCTGTTCGACTACCAACGCCACCAGTTCAACACCGTGGTCTCGGCCTGCATGAGCATGGTCAACGTGCTCAACAAACTGGGCGACGGCCCCGCCGAGGCCGGTCTGCTGCGCGAGGGCCTGGGCATCATCCTGCGTCTGCTGGCCCCGATCGCCCCCCATGTCACCCACCACCTGTGGCGCGAGATGGAATTCGGCGAGGACATCCTGCAGGCCGAGTGGCCGGCGGTGGATGAACAGGCCTTGGCGACCGACACCATCGAACTGGTCGTGCAGGTCAACGGCAAGGTGCGGGGCAAGGTCCAGGTGCCAGCCGACGCCGACAAGGCGGCCATCGAACAAGCGGCCCAGGCCAATGAGAACGTGCAGCGCTTCATCGAGGGCAAGACGGTGCGCAAGGTGATCGTGGTGCCCGGCAAGCTGGTCAATATCGTCGCCAACTGAGGCCATGAAAGGAACGTCCATGAGCAAAACCCTCCGCCCCCTGAGCCTGCTCCTGCTCCTGGCCCTGCTGGCCGGGTGCGGATTCCATCCCCGCGGCCAGACGACCCGCCTGGACCGGCTGCCCCAGCCGCTGGCATTGACCGGCATCCAGCCCTACTCGGACCTGGGCCTGGCGCTGCGCGAGGAGCTGCGGGCAGCGGGCGTCGCCCTCACCGACGATGCGCAACAGGCCGCCGCCGTGCTGCAGATCAGCGACGCCCGCAGCGATTCGCGGGTGCTCAGCCTCGACAGCCGCAATCGCGCGGCCGAGTACGAACTGGCCGAGTCGCTGCGCTTTTCGCTCCGCAGGCCCGGTCAGGGAGCGATGGTAGAACCTCAGCTGGTGCGGGTGATCCGCACCCTCTACAAGCCCGCCGACCAGGTGCTCGGCCGCTCCCGCGAGGAAGAGGCGCTGCGTGAATCCATGCGCCGCGAGCTGGCGCAAAAAATCATCCGACGCCTCGCCGCCCAGTACTGATGCGCCTGCGCGTCGAGCAGCTCGAAGCCCATCTCAAGAAGTCGCTGCTCCCTGCCTACCTGGTGACCGGCGACGAGCCCCTGCAACTCGGCGAGGCCTGCGACGCCATCCGCAGCGCGGCCCGCACCGCCGGCCACGACAACCGCGAGGTGATGGAGGCCGGCGCCGGATTCGACTGGAACCGCCTCGGTGCCGAGGCAGCCAGCTTTTCGCTGTTCGCCGAGAAGAAGATCATCGACCTGCGCATCCCCAACGGCAAGCCGGGGCGCGAGGGCGGCAAGGCCCTGGTCGGCTATTGCGAAAACCCGCCGTCGGACACCCTGCTGCTGCTCACCCTGCCCAAGCTGGAGCGTGCGCAACAGTCGGCCAAATGGCTCAAGGCGATTGACAGCCTCGGGGCCGTGATCCAGGTGTGGCCGGTCGAGGCCCGACAGCTCCCGCAATGGCTGGAACGACGCATGCATCAGGCCGGCCTGCAGCCGACCCGCGAGGCGGTCCAACTGTTGGCCGAACGGGTCGAGGGCA
>RFHJ01000115.1 GCA_003696905.1 Gammaproteobacteria bacterium
CACGCAGGAGGTTGGTTTGCACGGTCCGGTAGTACTCGACCTGGCAGGTCCGGAGCTGACCGAGTCAGACATCGCGCGCCTGCGTCATCCGGCAACCGGCGGGGTCATCCTGTTCAGCCGCAATTTTGCCTCCCGCGATCAGTTGTATCGGCTGATTCGGGAAATACATGAGTTGCGCTCGCCACCGCTGCTGATCACCGTGGATCAGGAAGGCGGACGGGTACAGCGCTTTCGCGAAGCATTCACGCGGCTGCCCGCCGCCGGGGCGATCCTGCGTCATTTCGAGGGTGATCTCTCCCGGGCGCGACGTGCTGCCCACGAGTTGGGCTGGCTGATGGCCGCCGAGTTGCGGGCGGTGGGTGTCGATTTCAGTTTTGCACCGGTGCTGGATCTGGATCACGGTGTCAGCGAGGTCATCGGCGATCGTGCCTTCGGGCAGACCGTGGAACAGGTGGCCACCCTGGCACAGGCCTGGATGATGGGCGCCCGGGAGGCCGGCATGGTGAGCGTGGGCAAGCACTTTCCCGGGCATGGTGCGGTCCGGGCGGACTCCCATGTCGCGCTGCCGATCGACGATCGTCCCTTGCACGTGATACTGGAGCAGGATGTGCGGCCGTTCCGGCGACTCATTGCGGCCGGCCTGGAGGGCATCATGCCCGCCCATGTGGTCTACTCGCAGGCCGATTCGCAACCAGCGGGTTTTTCTCCCTTCTGGTTGCAGCGTATCCTGCGCGGCGAACTGCATTTCAACGGCGTGATCTTCAGTGACGACCTGAGCATGAAGGCGACGGATGACACCGGTGGCTATGCCGAGCGTGCTGCCGCGGCGGTCGCGGCGGGCTGCGACATGGTACTGGTCTGCAACGAGCCGGCGGGTGCGGATCAGGTGCTCGAGCGGCTCGCCGAGCACCACGAGCCGCTCTCGATGGCGCGCTGTGCGCGTCTGCATGGTCGACCTGCACCGGATTGGGCGCATCTGCGTGAAAGCACCCGATGGCACAATGCGGTCGGCCTGGCGAGCGAGATCGAGGAGCGCCCGAGCGAGGAGTTGGCCCTATGAACCCATCGGCCCGGGAGGCCCTCGAGATGCTCGAGACGGCAGAGGTCGTTCATGATGAACAGGCGGTCGCGGAGGCCGCCGCCCGCATGGCCGACGAGATCACGGCCGACCTGGCGGACAGGGATCCCCTGGTACTGTGTGTCATGAACGGAGGGCTGGTGCCTACCGCGCTGTTGATGCCGGGAATGCGGTTTCCGTGGAAGCTCGACTACCTGCATGCCACCCGTTATCGCGAGGCCACCACCGGCACCGAGCTGGTCTGGCAACGGACACCCGAGCAGTCGCTGAGGGGGCGGCACGTCCTGGTCATCGACGACATCCTCGACGAGGGCCATACCCTGGCCGCGATTCTGCAGTATTGCGAAGCACAGGGGCCAGCCAGCCTGCGCACCGCCGTGCTGACGCGGAAGCGCCATCAGCGGGGCGTGAGACCGCCGTTGGACTATGTCGGCCTGGAAGTGCCGGACCGCTATGTATTCGGTTGTGGCATGGACTACAAGGGGTATTGGCGCAATCTGCCGGCCATCTACGCGATTCCGGAGAGGAAGGAGGGCACTTGAGCAGCGACGTCATTGGCATCATCGGGGGGTCCGGCCTGGCGCGACTCGAGGCGCTCCGGATCGAGCGGCGCGAGCTGGTCTCGACGCCCTATGGCTCTCTTTCCGCGCCCATGCAGTTCGGCCATCTGGGCGACCTGCCCGTTGCCTTCTTGCCGCGCCATGGCAGCAGCCATCAGATACCACCGCACATGGTGAACTACCGTGCGAATATCTGGGCCTTCAAGGAGGTGGGAGTGGAACACGTGGTGGGTATGGCGGCGGTCGGCGGCATCAGTGACGAGATGGCGCCTGGCACCCTCTGCGTTGCGGATCAGATCATCGACTACACCTACGATCGCAAGCACACCTTCTACGAGCAGGATCTGACCACCGTCATCCATGTGGATTTCACCGAGCCCTATTGCGAGGCACTGCGTCGATGGCTGCTGGCAGCGGCCGCCTCTGCGGGTGTGGAGGTCATCGGCCAGGGCACCTATGGTGCAACCCAGGGGCCACGCCTGGAAACCGCGGCAGAGATTCGGCGCATGGCGCGTGATGGTTGCGATATCGTGGGAATGACCGGGATGCCGGAGGCGGCCCTGGCCAGGGAGCTGGAACTCTGCTACGCGAATTTTTCGCTGGTGGTGAACTGGGCGGCGGGCCTGGGCGAGGGTCCCATCACCATGAAAGACATCGACCGTTACCTCGACGAGGCAATGGGCAGGGCCCTTTCTGCCATTCAGGCGATGGCCCGAACGGGGCCTTCAGATGCGTAGTCGTTTGCTTGTCGTCGCCCTGCTGCTCTTTCTGACGTCTTCCTGGGCATTGGCAGAGGCGCCGGCGGCGTTCGAAGAGGGCATGAAGGCACTGCTGAAGGGCAATTTCGCCGAGGCCTATTGTCATTGGAGACCCCTGGCCGAGCGCGGGCATGCCGAGTCCCAGTATCACCTGGGTTGGCTCTATGCCAACGGCAATGGCATGAATGTGGATGTGCAGCAGGCGCTGCGCTGGTGGCAGGCAGCGGCCGAACAGGGGCACGCCGATGCGGCCTTTGCCCTGGGTCTCGACTACATGACGGGCGAAGGCGGCGAGCGCGACATGGCCAAGGCCGCGCATTGGCTCTATCGGGCCGCAGCAGCGGGACATGCGGATGCGCGCGAAGTACTGTTGCGCCTGGCCGGTGACACGGCAACCGGCGATCTGCTGGAGATGGTGCCGGCCCTGGCGGAGGCGCCCTGGTTCGGCTGGCTGGCAGAGGTCAGAGGTGACCGGGTCAATGTGAGGGCAGGTCCCGGGAAGTCGCATCGAATCGTCGGTAAACTGAAGCGAGGACAACGGGTGCGGGTCGTCGGGCGTCGCGACAATTGGCTGCGTATTCGCCTGCCGGCGGGGCAAGAAACCGCGCAATCTCCCTTCGCCTGGGTCTATCATTCCCTACTGAGACCGGTTTCGAAAGAAGCCGTCTGAGATCAAAGAGCATGCCGCCACGATCGATTCTATTGGGTGTTTCCCAGTAGAGATGCGCCGGGGTCGAGCCTGGTGTTGGTATGGATGGACGAGGCTAAACACGGTCTCTCCCTCGGTATTCTTGAAAGGAGTTGTCATCATGCTGTCTCGCCTGATACTCGTCGTTCTGGCCCTGGTCGCGGTAGCCCTCTATGTCCGCGTCATCCTGCCACCCGACAAATGGCCTTCACCCGATGTGGCGCGGGTCGCCGTCCCGGAGGAAAATGAAACGCAGACCGAGGCTGCTTCTTCTCCCCCGGAGTCCGTTGCGAAGACCGACCGGTCAGCTCCGGCCACCGAAGGGACCGCGGCGCCCGTTTCTACTGCCTCCGCAAACGAGGAACAGACGCTCGAGCCATTGCCTGCCGAACAGATGAAGCTCGTCATCGAGACCCTGGCACCCGAGCTCTTGTCGAAGAAGCAGTAGCGTCAGGGGCGCATCACCAGACATCCGTCGACAAAGGTAAGGGAATCCGCATGAGTCTCTATCAACACATCCTGGTATCCGTGGACTTTACACCGCCGGCAGAGCAAGCAGCGCGCAAGGCATTGGCACTTGCCAGGCAGTTCGACGCCCGGCTGACCTTTCTGCATGTCATCGACTATTTTCCGGAGGATATTCCCAATGACTGGATTGCCCCGGAGGACGAGGACCCGCAGGCCTATCTCCAGCAACGAGCCGAGGAGGCCTTGCGGGAGCTGAACGATCGGCTCGGTGCCGCTGCTGAGACGGTGGTACTGTTTACCGAGCATTCTGCCGCAGCCGGTATCGTCACCTATGGACAGGATCACGGGGTCGACCTCACCCTGGTGGCCTGCCATGGCCACCGAGGCATATCGGCACTGCTCAGTTCAACGGTCGAGCGGGTTTCCCGCCACGCGCAGGGAGACGTGCTGGTGGTTCATCCGACTGCCTGAGGTGCCGCTGATGGCGCCTTTTATCGGCCTGCCACCCGGTCGGCGATCAGCATGGCGAGTGCCATGAGGAACAAGAGGGGGCAAATAACGATCAATGCCTCGGCCATGGTGATGCCGAACCCCAACTCGGGCGTATAACCGCAGGTGTCCTGAACCTCGAATAGTGCCGGCAGCCATTTGTCCGGAGCGAACCAGGCGGGCAGCCCGAGGTCGAAGCCACAGTCGCTGATGAGAAAGCCTCGCTCTGTCCCCAGCAGTCGCCAGGCGGTCCAGGTCATGCCCCCAGTGAGGGCCACAACGAGCAGATGTCCAAGGGAGGTCGCGATGGGCCAGCGACGGAACACCCAGACCAAGAGCGCGACGATCAGCAGCCCCGCCACCCAAAGACGCATGTGGATACACAAGGGGCAGGGATAGGTCTCCTTGACATACTGGAAATAGAGAGCGACCCCTTCGAAGGCCAGCGATAACACGACCAGTGCCATCCAATAGGGACCACTGCGTCCGATACAGGCCAGGGATTTCCACATCTTCGTCGCTCCGTAAACGGGCCCAGGGGTAATCTGCACCCACCTTTACGAGGTGTCCAAACGGGTCATGCTGCCGATCCGCCGGTCGGGTTCGGTCGTTCTACCGTTCGGGCGGTCGTTTCCAGGGATTGTCCGATAGTGGTTGCTGGGTCTTTTGTGAATCGGCGCCCTCTGCATAGGGACTGGTATAGACCCAGTCCTTGGTAAAACGCCATTGCGGCGGTTTTGGCGGTTCGTGCTTTAGTTTGTGCCCCCAACTCATGCCAGGCCCACTGCCCCACATTCCCTTGACGTCCCGCGCATAGGGGGGCAGGCCAGGGGGATAGGGTGGATAGGGTGGGCGCGCCTGAGGTGTAGCCCCCTGGGGCGCCCCCGCTTGTGGCGGCAGGGCGGCATAGGGAGGATAGGGACCCCAGGGGCCAGGGGGGTATTCGTACTTTGTCATGCCGAAGCCAAAGGCTCCGACGGTGGCGGGCAGACAGGTCAGGGCCGCGCTGGCGACCAACGCCAGAGATCTCGTCAGCTTCATGAGGGCACCTCCTCGAAACGATTGCCACAGGGTCGAATCATCACCTCGAATTATTTGCCATCCTTGGCGAAACGCCAGTGACCGGGATCAATTCTCATCATGATCATTACGCCGGATTGCTCGAATCATTGTGCAAGTCGGTGGGTCGGACGGCTCCGGGCACCAGTGGTCACTCCTCGTCGTTGCAATCACTCGTTCTAACCTGGCTTGAACCTTGCCTTTTTGGCCAAGTGCCAGAACGGGATTCGGTGGACGGCGATTCGATCGTCTACCGTGCCACGGTCCCGCCGCTTATTGCGGCCAGGTGTTTTGCCGCCACAGCCGCATCAGCTCGTCGAAGTTGAGCGGCCGTCCGAACTCCGGAAATACCGGTCGATCCGCCATGCCGATGGCATTCAGCAATTGACGACGGGCCGGGGGCGGCAAATCCTGGGAACCCTGAATTTGCTCGCGAAGTGATTCACGGGAACCCTCGAAACGATAGCTTCGCGTCTTCCCATCTGGTCCCTTGTACTTGAGGGCTGCACGGTAGCGACCGTCCGGAAGCCTTTCCACCGCCAGCGATTCGAATACCGATTGTACGCGTGGCGCCGGACGTTCCGGGCGCGGCAAAGGGGCCGATCGTAGTTGAGGCGGCACTTGTGGTGCTGGCGGCATCCAGCCACGCGGGGGGTGAGGATAGGCGGGTACGGGCGGTGGTGCACCCTTCCCGAGGGTTACCGTGATCTCCTTGAGTTGACCGGCGCGCGCCACGCGCAGCCTCACTTCCCGACCCGGTCGATCACTCGCCACCAGGCGAGCCAATTGCTCGGGGGCATAAAGCCGCTGATCATCGTAACTCAATAGCACGTCATAGGTCTGCAGGCCAGCCTGGGCCGCGGGCGAGTCGGGTTGTACCTCCACCACCATCAGCCCCTGCCCCCGTGGCACCTCGGCGGGCAGCTGGGCGGCGAGGGGCGGGGGGACCATACCGACCCTGACACCAAGGTGCCCGCCTGCCTTGGTCTCCGGAGCGGCTGGCTTGTCGGGCGTTGCAGCGGCGTCGGGAGATGTCGCTGCAATGGCGGGTGCGGTGGAAACCACCAGCGAAACGGCGAGTAACAGGGGTTTGAGCGGTCGCATAAACGCCTCCTTGTCCATGTCAGAGAGGGGTGGCTCACCCTTGATTTCAAACCGGGAGACAAGACCGGGGACACGAAGTTCCCGGCCGTCTGCCGCGCACCTTTGAGACGACGGAATCGAGGCCTGTGGGCTCTGACCTACAGGGGCTTGCGAATTCTGCACCCTCGAGTTGCGAAAAATGCCAATGGCGGTACCTGCGGGGAAACCTACACTCTTGTGCACGAGCCGGACATTGCAAAAGAGTGGTGCTCGGCATGTCCCCAATGAACGATAAGGAGGAAGATCATGCAAGTGCCACATTCCAACAGGGTGGAGGTTCCAAAGGTCCATGAGCCCCTGATGCAGGGATTCGCCAGCGCCTGCTTTGCGATCCTATGGATCAGAGGTCTGGGGGACGAGCGGGCCGCGGCCGAAATCATCGACAGCGTCGAACGCCTCGATGGTGTCGTCTCGGCTGGCTTTGCGCGCCGCGAGCCCTTCGTCCTCAGCGTAGGATACGACCGAGCGAAGACGCGAACGCAGCAGTTGCTCGATTACATTCGGGATCTCGGTGTGGAAGCCAAGATCGTTGGTTGTTGAGGGAGAAGGGGTACACCAATGACGGGTTTCGCCAGGTTTAACCCCAGCCTGGCGATGCCCTGATAAGACCGGTCCCTGACTTCCTCAGTGCATGCCGCGACGCAAACGCGGGCTGCGCCTGGCTTTAAAATCGATCGATCGCAGCGATCGATTCTCGCGGCTCATCTCCGGGCCGCGGTAGGCCCTGGGCGGCGAACTCACCCTTCGCAATCGGGCGGGCGGAGGACTGGAAGCCGCGTTGGAATTGCCGAGATGAAGCAACAACTCGTGGGTAGACAACGATCGAGTCTTTCGCCTAGGATGGCAGGAATGGCCCGTTCATCGAACAGACTCATCGCATTCTGCCTCGCCTGGCTGGTGCTTTTGGCGCCCGTGGGTAATGCGTTGGCGGCGTTGAGTGCGCCGTCCGGACACGATGCGCCCACCCTGCAAATGGACGGTGCGCACGGCGCCTGCGACAGTTGCCAGGAGCATGACAACATGGACAAGGGAAAACCTTGCTGTGACGGTGCGAGCTGTGCCCTGATGGGCGGCTGCGCGGCCTGCGCCGCTGTCTTTCCGTTCTTCCATCTCCCGATCGCGGTCGATTCCACGTCGCGCCGTCTTCCTCTCTTGCCTTCCACCTTCCTTTCTGCCGATCCCGATCGGTTCTTGCGCCCCCCTCGCGCCTGATTTCGTCCTTTCTGTAGTTCCGGCAGTGGCCGAGTCGCCACCTGCCAGACATCCAGTATTTGCGAAAGACAGGAGCTATTCATGTCGCAGTTTTTCACACCCTCCCTGCTGGGAAGGTTCACACGTCGTCGCTTTGTTCAGGGGCTTGCCGCCGGCGGGGCCCTTGCCGCTGCTGGGCTGCCAGCGCTCGGGCGAGCCGAACGCAACCAGGCACGAGTCGGTCCCAAATTACTAAGGGGCAACCATTTCCAACTGACCTACAGCCCAACACCCGTCAACTTCACCGGCAAGGAACGCTACGCCACCGCCATCAACGGGAGCGTCCCGGCGCCTACGCTGCGTTGGCGGGAGGGCGACACAGTCACCCTCGATGTCACCAACAACCTGGCGGAAGACGCCTCCATACACTGGCACGGCATCATTCTGCCCAGTGCCATGGACGGTGTACCCCATGTCTCCGACGGATTTGGCGGCATCAAGCCCGGCGAGACCTTCCGCTATCGGTTCCCGGTCGTACAAAGTGGCACCTACTGGTATCACAGCCATTCCGGGTTCCAGGAACAGGCCGGTGCCTACGGCGCCATCGTCATCGATCCGAAGGAGCCAGAG
>RFHJ01000116.1 GCA_003696905.1 Gammaproteobacteria bacterium
TCCGCCGTGAGCCATTCCGGATCGACCATCGGCCGCCCCAGGTGCTGGCCCTCGCGGTAACTGCGCGAGACCAGCTCGGTGAGATGCCGGTAGCCGACATTGGACTGCACCAGCAACACCAGGCGGAAGGGATTGTTGAGGTCCTCCGGATCGCGGACCAGCAGATCGACACCGCAGATCGGCTTGATCCCAGCCGCCATGGCCGCCTTGTAGAAGCGTACCAAGGCGAACATGTTGGACTGGTCGGTGAGCGCCACCGCCGGCATGCCCTTGTCCGCCACCGCCTTGACCAGCTCCTTGATGCGCGCGGTCCCGTCCACCATGGAGAATTCGGAATGGACGTGGAGGTGGACGAAGGATGGGGTCATGAAATCCGCAATCGGGCGCTTCGCGAGAGCCGTCTAGCATACCCGCTTACCGGGCGCTGTTGAAGCCACCGTTCCCGGATTCCAGGGTAACGTCATCGAACTGTAGCGGAGCGGGTCGTCTGCCCGGAAAAATGCCGTAATATACCTCCCTGTAGGCTCGACGGCGGCATCCCTGCCGCCGACGTTTTCCGGGCAGACACCCGCTCCATTTTTCAACAGCTTACGAATTTAGATGACGGAGTCCTGCCCGGATTGCGGCCTGCGGCCTTCATCCAGGCTACACACCACCCGTAGCCCGGATGCAGCGAAGCGAAACCCGCGAATGAACCCGCCGTTCGGCTACGTGCGCTGCTCGATCAACCGCCGCGTCATGTGCAGCCGCACCTCGCCCTCCTCGGTCAGACTGTGGAACAGGTGGTGTGGGCCGGTGGCCTTCTGCAGCCGCTCCCCCAGATCGGGGCGCACCTCGGCGTAGAAATCGAGCAATCTCCGGTCGAAGCGGTGCAAGGCCTGTGTGAGCGGATCCTTGCGTTGGCGTGCCAGGATGGTGTCCACCCCGTCCTGGTAGAGGTCGCCCAGGCAGATGTGAACTGCGTTGAACAGGGTCGCCCAGCCGTTGAACCAGAACATCAGGTCGATATCGAAGGATTCACCGGGCGGCGGCCCCTCGGTCAGCACCTGTTGGAGCAGTTCCCGTTCCTTGACCGTCTCGCCCGGTTCCAGCAGGGAGGCACGCCCATAGCCGTCGATGGTGGAACTGGTCATCAGAATCGGCGCATCAGGGTAGCGGGTCAACACGAAACTGGCGTCCTTTAGCACCTTGCCCCGCTCGCCGGTCAGGGGATGGGTCTTGAGCCGCGGTGAGGGCGCGGTGGAGAGCACCTGCACGCGATGGCCGCGCTCACCCAGCTCATTGACCAATCGTGCGAACACGCCCTTCTGCAGCACGTCCATGGAGAAATTCAGGCCGGTCTGCTTGTGCAACAGCGCCAGCTGGACGTGCGGCGCATAGCGGGGCGCGCATTCGACGATGTTGGCGATCTTGGCGACCGGAATGCGCTCCTTCAGCCGCCCATGTTTATCGACGATCACCTCCTGGTGGAACTCGTCGAAGCTGATCTGCAGCAGCACCCGGGCCTTGGGCCAATGCTGCGGCCGCCCCTCGATGGCGCTCGCCATCCTGCCGATCACCTCATTCGTGATCTCCGGATCGTCGGCGAAATCCCCGTTGAGCAGAATGGCAAAGGTGGTGACATGGCGCATGGCCCGGATGCCGTCATAGAAGGCATCCAGGTGCCGGGTCAGATCACCGCCGGTGAACAGCACGCTGTCGGTCAGACCGTCCACCGTTTGGTAGACCTGCTCTGGGTCGGGGTCGGTGGGCTTGAGCGGCCGCCAGATGAACATGCAATGGCGGCACGTCTGCGGGCAGCCCATGGCCGGAATGATCCCCAGCTTGGCGAAGCGTGGTCTCTGTCCCTTGGCGGGATCCGGCAGCTCGTCCACCAGGGCCAGGCGGCCCCGATCCGCTCGGTCCAGCATGTCACCGTAGCGCGCCTTCTCTTCCTTGGCCAGTCCCGCATAGGCCACCTTGTAGGTCTGCACGAACAGCCCCAGGGACTTCCACACCTCCAATACATGGTCCCGCAGCCGGTCGAGGTCGCCGCCCTGGGCCGCGAGCAACCGCAACAGCTGTCCCTGCTGTGCCGGTCCCCCAGGTGGCGCCTCGAGCCAGTGGCGGATATAACCCTCGACAAAGGAATCGGCGCTGTCCGCCTCGATCAGCAGACGCATCAGAAACAACCGGGCCGGGTTGCGAAAGGTCGCCAACACGCCTTCCCGATATCGATCGGCCACGTTGTGGCGCAGCCAGTGCCAGGCATAGAGATAGGTCAGTAGAAAGGCGAGATCGGCCGCATCGGGACGATCTCCCAGCATCTCGGCCATGCCACCGGCGGTAAGGCGATTGACCTCGGCCTTGAAGCGCTGACGCAGGTTCGGCAGATAAATGGCGAGCAGACGCCGCTGCTCGATATCCTCGTCGATCGTCTCTGGCCTGGCTGACATGAAGGCGGCCTCCCTGGGAACGGAACCAGGGCCAAGGATACCACCTGGAGCCCTCCCCAATCCCCCGCTGCGGACGCGTGCTCAAGATCCGTCATATGAAATCTTAAGCTATTGAAAACAAAAACCTTGTCGGGTTAAAACCCGATCTACAGTCGGTGCCTTGGCGGTCAGGCGAGGTTATCCCAGGTGGATCCTATTCATAGAACATGTCTCGGAACATTCCCTCGGCCCAGGCGATGCTGGCCTGTCCCCCGGTGACATCCCACTTCTCCACCGAGTGGATGCGATCGAAGGCAAAGTCCTTGGTGGCCTCGTCGTACCGATAGTAGGTGATGTGGCTCATGGCCCGCAGCGGGTCGATGGCCACGGTGGAGAAACACATGGTCTGGGGACTGCGCCATTCCACCTCGCGACCGAGGGCATGGGCGGTAATCACCTCCGCCACGTACTGGGCCTCCGAGTTGGCGGTATGCCCGCCCTTGGAGAAGGGCTGGGAACGCGAGTCGCCGGTCACATAGACGCGCTCGTCGTCGACCAGATGATAGCGGAAGGGATCCGTGCGCGCGGTCTTCTGGGTACTGTGCGGATCGGCGATGCCGGCCTCTTCCAGCAGGCGGGATGCGCGGATGGGTGGATAGATGATGGCATCGTCGAACGTAAACTCGTCGAATTCGGTTTCGATCGTGCGCTTTTCCAGATCCAACCCCGCAAGCAGGGAACTGGGCTGATAGTCGATGAGATCACCATACAGTTCATGGAAGGCGCGCTCGAAGGCGTCCTTCATGATGGTGATCTCATTGTTCATGTCCAGGATCAGAATCTTGCCGCGAATGCCGCGACGGCGAAACAGCGCGGCCATCACACAGGCGCGCTCGTAAGGCGCCGCGCTGCACCGATAGTCGCCACTCGGCACGGTGAGCAGGAAGGTGCCGCGGCGAAAGGCCTGGATCTTGCGCTTGATGGTGAGCAGCTCGGAACTGCTGAAGAAGCCGCCGGGATAGCGATGGTAGAGCTGTTCCTGGATGACCGGATCCTCGATGCCGATCTGCGAATAATCGTACTCGATACCGGGCGCCAATACCAGGTAGTCGTAGGCGATGATGCCGGTATCGGTAAAGACCTTTCGCGAAGTGCGGTCGAAGCCCAGCACAGAAGCCTGCACGAAGCGATAGCCATGGCGATTCGCTGCCTCGAAGAAACTGTGGCTGAGAAACTCCATGTTCACCTGATCCGCCAGCCAGGCATTGCTCAACGGAAAAGAGAGAAAGGCCGGCTGACGATCGATCAGCACCACATCGAAACCGGGATTCTGCAGCCGCAGATACTTCGCCATGCTCAGGCCGGACCATCCCCCACCGACGATCACCACCCTCGGCCCTTTTGGCTCGGGCAGATCCGCCTTGCGCAGCAACCGCGCCAGTGCCGGAGGCACGTCCCCCTCCCCTGGCGAGAGAGGTGTCTCGTGGCCCGCGTGAGAAACCGCCGGGGCGGCTGCCAGGGCAGCCGCGGCCTGGAGGAATCGCCGTCGGCTGGTTGAGGAGCGCTGCGTCACTGCTTCACCTCGCTGAAATCGGGGTTGCGCCAGCTCACCGAAGGCGCCAAGTCCTGCTTCGGCACCGCGATGCGGGAGACATAATTGAGTGCCAGCGCGAGCTGTTCATCGCTGAGCCTGCGAATGACGGCCGACATGCCCGGGTCGACCTGCCGCAACCCCCGCTTGGCAGCAATCGCCTGGCGCCGCATATAGGCATAGTGCTGACCCTGCAGACGCGGGATGCGTCGCTCATCGTTGCCCTCCCCCTGACTGCCATGACAGGCAGCGCAATTGTCCTGGTACAGCTGTTGGCCCTGGGTGTATTCGCGCGTCGGCGCCGGCCAGGGGCCCTTGCCATGGGCGGGATTCATCGGCAGCTGTTGGATGTAGGTGACCACATCGACCAGGTTCTGATAGCCGCCGAGGATGCGGGGCTGCACGAAGGGTCGCATCAGGGGACTGCGGCGCCGGCCCTCACGGATATCGAGCAACTGTTTGAGCAGGACACCGCGATGCTGTCCGGCGAGTTGCGGATAGGTGCCATCCTCGGTACCCCAGGCCTCCGGCAGGTGACAGCGGGCACAGATATCGTAGACCTGACGTCCGTTCTCCCGGTCGGGTGTGAAATGCAGCACGATGGTCATCTCGTCCTGGGCTGCGAGCGGCGATACCAGGACGACAAGAAACAGGGCCAAGGCAAGAGGACGGTTCAATGGATACCCCAGAACAGCTTCGTCTTCTGGGCATTGTATCCGAATCGCTGGGCCGGGCCATGCAACCGGAGTCCGGAATGCGCCATGGGCATTCGAACGGCCGAGTCCGACAGGCTGCTAGCACCGCCCGAATCCATCTGCGCTCGTCGAAGGTTGTGGCCTTCTGGACCCGACGGACCGCCTGCCTTTCAGCGACCCGGCCCACTCAGCCGAGCAGTCGGCGCACCGGTGCGAAGCTGCGGCGGTGGATCTCACTCACCCCCAGTGCCGCCAGCGCCTCGATGTGCTGTCGGGTCGGATAGCCCTTGTGCCTGGCCAGCCCATAGCCGGGGTAGCGGGCATCCAATGCCACCATCTCGCGATCGCGACTCACCTTGGCGAGGATGGAAGCGGCCGCGATCGCCGGTTCGCTGGCGTCGCCGCCGACGATGGCCTCGGCGCTGCATGGCATCTCTGGCGGGATACGGTTGCCGTCCACCAGCGCATGCCGCGCCGCCGGATTCAGTCCCTCCACTGCGCGGCGCATGGCCAGCAGGCTGGCCCACAGGATGTTGAGTCGGTCGATCTCTGCCACCTCGGCACGTCCCAGCGACCAGGCCAGGGCCCGCTCGCAGATCTCGTCGAACAACTGCTCGCGGCGCCGCTCGGTAAGCCTCTTGGAATCGTCCAGGCCATCGATGGGGCGGGCCGGATCGA
>RFHJ01000117.1 GCA_003696905.1 Gammaproteobacteria bacterium
CCCCCACGGTGGTGTGGAACAGTGTGGTCAGCTCGCTGTCGTGGTGGCGCAGCAGCCGGGTGAGGATGAAATACACCGCCAGCAGCAGGGCGGAACCCAAGGGCAACAGCATCACCGGGTCGAACTGGCGGAAGCCGGGGCGCAGGACGAGCAGGACGCCGGTCAGGCCCAGCGCCAGGGCCAGCCAGTGCAGGGGGTGTACCGGCTCGCGGAGCAGCCAGCCCGCGAGCAGGGTGACGAGTATGGGGGAGAAAAAGATGATGGCGGTCACATCGCCCAGGGGGACGCGGCGAATCGCCAGATAGACCCCAAAGGTCACCCCCAGGAGGCAGAGGCCCCGAATCAGCTGCAGCCAGGGGCGCCGTGGGCGCAGGAAGTCCGCATGATGGCGCATCCCGAACGCCAGTCCCACCAGCAGGGTGTGAAAGGCGTAGCGCGCCCACACCACCTGGGCGGGCGGCAGGTGCTGCATCAGGTGCTTGCCCAGGGCGTCCATGCCCGCCAGGAGAAAACAGGCGGCAACGACCAGGGCCACGGCTCTGGGATAGGCTGGCTCAGAGAGGCGATGCATGGGTCACCCGGTCACGAAACCGTGCATTGTGGGGCGGCGGGACGGCATTGTCTGCTAGCATCCGCACCAGAGTCTCAGCCGTAACGGGGCTGCGTCATCTGGATTTTGGGGGCATGGCGGGTACCTGCCCGGAAGACCGCCGTAGCACGGTCCCTGGAGGTGTCCCTGCCGCCGAAGTCTTGCGAGCAGCCGACGGCCCTTGTCGATCATTTGCAAATCTGGGTGGTATCGCCCGGTCGAACACAACGAGAGGTATGTCGGGATGAACCCCGAAAAGGTAATCTTCGGTTTCTTCATCGTGCTGTCATTGACGCTGAACTTCGGCTTCGTGCTGGGGGAGATCGACAATCCCGCCCATCACCACGTCTACGAGCTGTTCGCGGTGGTGGTGGTGAACCTCATCGCCACCATCCTCAAGTTTGGTGATCGCAGTCAGATGGGCGCGGTGCTGTTGGCCACCAGCCTGGTCGCCATTCTGCAGCTGGCGGCCGCGATGCTGGTCTGGGTGATGGCGGTCCATGTCAACCAGGTGGGCCTGACCGACCAGGTCACCGCGAGCATCGTATCGCTTTCCGCGGGCGCGATGCTGGCCAATGTGGTCTCGGTGGTCCTGCTCATCATCGAGACGGTGATGCTGCGCCGTTGAAGCCGGGCTGAACAAGGGCGGCCGGGATGAACAACATCGTGTTCCTGGTGATGCGGCGCATGCGCGCGCCGCTGCTCACGCTGGTGGTCGTGTATGCGATCACCGTCCTGGGCATGACCCTGGTACCGGGGGAGTTGCCCGACGGCACGCCCTGGCGCATGGATATCTTCCATGCCTTCTATTTCGTCAGCTTCATGTCCACGACCATCGGTTTCGGCGAGATTCCGCACGAGTTCTCCGATGCCCAGCGCTTGTGGGTCACCTTCTCGATCTATGTGACGGTCATTGCCTGGCTGTACGCCATCGGCACCATCATTTCGCTGCTGCAGGACAAGACCTTCCAACGGGCGGTGGCGGAGCGGCTGTTCGCCCGCCGTGTGGCACGCCTGCGAGAACCCTTCTATCTGATCTGCGGCTACGGCCAGACCGGCCAGACACTGGCGCGCGCCCTGACCGAGCGTGGGCAGCACGTGGTGGTGCTCGATCGAGACGAAGAGAAGATCGCCATGATCCAGCTCCAGGAGCTGCCCGAGTATGTTCCGGCACTGGCCGCCGATGCCTCGCGTCCGCTCGTACTGCGGGAGGCGGGTTTGCCCCATCGCTGCTGTGCGGGCGTGGTGGCAGTGACGAACGTCAATGAGACCAATCTGATGGTCGCGATCACCGCCAAGCTGCTGCATCCGGAAATCAAGGTGATCTGCCGCGCCGATTCACGCGACATCGAGGCCAACATGGCCTCCTTCGGGACCGACGAGATCGTCGATCCCTTCGAGAGCTTTGCCCAGCACCTTGCCCTGGCCTTCGATCGACCTTGCCTCTATCTGCTCCATCGCTGGCTCGGTGGCGAGCACGGTGCCCTCCTCGAGGAGCCTGTGTATCCACCGCGGGAAGGCCGCTGGATGGTCTGTGGCTATGGCCGATTCGGCAAGGCGATGGTGGAAAAGCTGGCGCGGCTGGGAGTCGAGACGACGGTGGTGGAAGCACGACCGGATCTCACCGGTGAGCCGCCCGAGGGCTACGTACTCGGTCGTGGCACCGAAGCGGAAACGCTCATCGATGCGGGTATCCATGAGGCAGTGGGACTGATCGCCGGCACCGACGACGATGCCAACAATCTGTCCATCGTGATGACCGCCCGCCAGCTGCGGCCGGACCTGTTCGTCATCCAGCGACAGAATCATGCGGAGAACGGCGAACTGGTGAAGACGGTGGAGGCCAACATGGTCATGCACCCCAGTGCCATCATCGCCGAACGCATCCGGGTGCAGCTGGGGACCCCGCTGTTGGCAACCTTTTTCGAACATGCCCGGCAGGAATCGAATGCCTGGGCCTGCGAATTGGCCAGTCGCATCAGCGCCCTGCTGGGGGAGCATGTGCCATTGGTGAGCGAGATCGACCTGGATCCCGGCTCGGCGCCAGCGGTGATGCATGCGTTCGGCGGGGGAGAGCGGGTGACGGTGGGCGACATCATGCGTGATCCCTGGGATCGAGACCGCCCCCTGCGCTGTATGGTGTTGTTGATCGCCCGCGGGGAGCGACACGTCCTGTTGCCGGAGGAGGGGTTCGTTCTGGCGAGGGACGATCGGCTGCTGGTGACCGGTCATGACAGTGCCATCACGCGGCTTGCCTGGAATCTCAGTCATGATGCGGCCCTCGAGTTCGTGCGCACTGGTCGTGCGATCCCTCAGGGGTGGATCTGGCGACATCTGGCAAGGCGCACCGAAAGCTAGGTTTATTCCGGGCTCGCTTGTCGGTCATACTCCCCCTCGGCCATCACTACCAAGCGAG
>RFHJ01000011.1 GCA_003696905.1 Gammaproteobacteria bacterium
GATCGCTATAAGCGATTGATTTTGAAGCCAGCCGCAAACCGCGTTTGCGGCGCAGCGTACCCTGATAAAGCCAGGGATGGCTTTTATCAGGGTTTCCCATGATTGGGCTGGACACAACAGTAGTGCACCTGGCGAGCACAAGACGACAGGCACGGCCCTCTCGAAGCCATCGTGCGGAAATGTGGCCAGGTATTCAAAGGGCTGGCCGGCTTGACCTGGCTCAAATCCCTTTCCCAGTTTACGGTCGGGTCGATTGCCTGCCCCTTCATTCATCCCGTAAGCTACGGCATCTCGACGCCTCTTGCCCGGCGGCCCTGGCCCCCAGGGGTTGCTGCCCAGTCCCTCTCGGCACAGGGGCGATGGAACGATACTGAAATGACCGAATATGCCCTCATCCTGGTCAGCACCGTGCTGGTCAACAACTTCGTCCTGGTGAAGTTCCTGGGACTGTGCCCCTTCATGGGCGTGTCCCGGAAGCTGGAAACCGCCATGGGCATGGGCCTGGCCACCACCTTCGTGCTGACGCTCTCGTCGGTGAGCAGCTATCTGGTGGATACCTACATCCTGCAGCCGCTCGGACTGGGCTTTCTGCGCACCATCGCCTTCATCCTCGTGATCGCGGTGGTGGTCCAGTTCACCGAGATGGTGATGCACAAGACGAGTCCTGTGCTCTATCAGGTGCTGGGCATCTTTCTGCCCCTGATCACCACCAATTGTGCGGTGTTGGGCGTTGCATTGCTGAACAATCAGGAACAGCACAACTTCATCGAATCTGCGCTCTACGGCTTCGGGGCCGCGGTCGGCTTCTCCCTGGTCCTGGTGCTGTTCGCCGCGGTACGTGAGCGGGTGGCGGTGGCCGACGTCCCCGAACCCTTCAAGGGCAATGCCATCGCGCTGATCACCGCCGGGCTGATGTCCATGGCCTTCATGGGCTTTGCCGGACTGGTGGCCGGGTAGATGAGCGTCCTCCTGACCATCGCCACCATCACCCTGCTGGCCGTCGTATTCGGGCTGCTGCTCGGCTATGCCTCGGTACGCTTTCATGTCGAAGGCGACCCGATCGTCGACCAGATCGATGCCCTGCTGCCGCAGACCCAGTGTGGCCAGTGCGGCTACGCCGGCTGTCGTCCCTATGCCGAGGCGATCGCCCAGGGCGAAGCCGACATCAATCTCTGCGCGCCGGGCGGCGAGACCACCATGATCGCCCTGGCCGACCTGCTGGGCCGGGATCCGGTCCCGCTGGCGGATGCGGAGGCCGCCGCCAAGCCGAAGTCGGTGGCCCGCATCATCGAAACCGAATGCATCGGCTGCACACTGTGCCTCCAGGCCTGTCCGGTGGACGCCATCCTCGGTGCGGCCAAACAGATGCATACGGTGATCGAAGAGGAATGTACCGGCTGTGAACTCTGCGTGCCACCCTGTCCGGTGGAGTGCATCGTCATGGTGCCGATCAAGGAAACCCCGGAGACCTGGCGCTGGCCCTTCCCTGAGCCCTCGCCCTGGATCAAGGAGGTGGGTCATGGATGAACTGCGACACCCCATCTGGGATTTCCACGGTGGGCTGCACGTCGATGACCGCAAGGCCCTCTCGAATGGCTCGCCGATTCGCCAAGCGGCAGTCCCGAAACGCCTGCAGTTGCCCCTGCAGCAGCACATCGGCCGGCATGCCGAACCCGTGGTCGAGGTCGGCGAGCGGGTCCTGAAGGGGCAGTTGATCGCGCGGGCGAGCGACTACGTGAGCGCCAACATCCATGCGCCCACCTCCGGCGTGGTCACCGAGATAGCGGAACTGCCGATCGCCCACCCTTCCGGACTGCCGGCCATGAGCATCGTGATCGAGGCCGACGGCGAGGATCGCTGGGCCGAACTCCCGGAGCCGATCGCCGACTACCGCGATACGGACCCCGCGGACCTCCGCGAGCGCCTGCGCTGGGCCGGCATCGTGGGCCTCGGCGGAGCGGTTTTTCCCACCAGCGTCAAGACCAATGTCACCGGCCGCAAGGTCGACACCCTGATCATCAACGCCGCCGAATGCGAGCCCTACATCACCTGTGACGACCGCCTGATGCGCGAGCAGCCCGCCCAGGTGATCGCTGGCGCCGAGATTCTGTGTCATATCGTGGGCGCATCCCAGATTCTCATCGGTATCGAAGACAACAAGCCGGAGGCGATCGCCGCCCTGCGCGAGACCCTCTCGACCCGGGGTCCGGACAACATTCAGTTGCGCGTGGTGCCCACCAAGTATCCCAGCGGAGGCGAGAAACAGCTGATCTACCTTCTCACCGGTGTCGAGGTCCCCTCCCAGGGCCTTCCGCTGGATGTGGGCATGGTGTGTCAGAACGTGGCCACGGCCGCCGCAGTGGCCGACGCCGTCCTCCAAGGACGGCCCCTGATTTCGCGGATCGTCACGGTCACCGGCCAAGCGGTGGCCCAACCGGGCAACCTCGAAGCCCTGATCGGCACCCCGGTATCGGACCTGATCGATCAGTGTGGCGGCTACCGTCCGAGTATCCACAAGCTGATCATGGGTGGCCCCATGATGGGATTCGGTTTGCCCAGCGACAATGTTCCGGTGACCAAGGGCAGCAACTGCCTTATCGCTGCCACGGCTGAAGAATCACCCGACCCGGTCAAGGCCTCGCCCTGCATTCGCTGCGGTGAATGCGTCAAGGTCTGTCCCGCGCAGCTGTTGCCACAGCAGCTCTACTGGTATGCCAGGGCGCGCGATTTCGACAAGACCCAGGATCACCACCTGTTCGACTGCATCGAGTGCGGCTGCTGTGCCTATGTCTGTCCGGCCCATATCCCGCTGGTGCACTACTACCGCTTCGCCAAGACCGAGATCTGGGCATCGGAACGTGAACGCGAAAAGGCCGAGCACGCACGGCGGCGCCACGAGTTCCGGGAGGCCCGCCTGAAGCGACTCGAAGAAGAGCGCAAGGCCAGGTTGCGCAAGAAGAAAGAGGCGCTGGCGAAAAAACCGGAAGGGGGCAAGGATCCCAAGAAGGCGGCCATCGAGGCGGCGATGCAACGGGTAGCCGCGAAGAAGGCAGCACAAGCCTCGGCCGGTGTGAGCCCTGAGAACGAGAAACACTGATGGAATTCCCGGTAGCCAGTTCCCCCCACCTGCGAGGCGGCAACGACATCCAGCGCGTCATGGGCCAGGTATTGCTGGCGCTGTTGCCCGGGGTTGCAGCGCTGTGGTGGTATTTCGGCTGGGGTGTGATCATCAACCTCGGCCTGGCCATCTTCACTGCCGTTTTCTGGGAATGGGTGGTAATGCGTCTGCGCGGACGAGATCCCCGGCCGGTCATCGGCGACCTGAGCGGCATCCTCACCGCCTGCCTGCTGGCAGTGGCGCTGCCCCCGACCCTGCCCTGGTGGCAGACCATGATGGGGACCGCCTTTGCCATCCTGGTCGCCAAGCAATTGTTCGGCGGCCTGGGTTATAACCCTTTCAACCCCGCCATGGCCGGCTATGCCCTGCTCCTGATCTCCTTCCCGGCCGACATGACACGCTGGCTGGAGCCCTCGGTGATCAGCGGCCACAGCCTCGGCTTCACAGAGGCCTGGAACGCCATCTTCTCCGGGATTGCGCCATCCTCCCAGGGGTGGGATGCAGTAACCGGTGCCACGCCACTGGATCACATGCGCACCGAGCTCTCTCGCGAGCATCTGATCAGCGAGATTCGACAAAGCCCGGCATGGGGTGACTTTGGCGGCCGCGGTTGGGAATGGGTGGCCAACTGGTTCCTGTTGGGTGGACTCTTCCTGATCTGGCGCAAGATCATCAGCTGGCGCATTCCCGTCGCCATGCTGGCGGCATTGGCGCTGGTAGCAGGCATCTTCTGGGTGATCGATCCGGACATCCATCCCTCCCCTGCTTTCCATCTCTTCAGCGGTGCGGCCATTTTTGGTGCCTTCTTCATCGCCACCGATCCGGTGACCGCCAGTACGACACCGCGAGGACAGCTGATCTACGGTGCCCTGATCGGGGTGCTGGTCTACATCATTCGCACCTGGGGTGGCTATCCCGACGCGGTGGCCTTTTCCGTCTTGTTGATGAACATGGCCGCACCCACCATCGATCATTACACCCAGCCGCGGGTCTTTGGCGAGCGGGAGACGCAGGATGAATGAGCGCGCGCCAAGCCCCTGGCGTACCGCCCTCACCGCCGCTGCCGTGCTCGGTTTCTTCGCCGTGCTCGGCAGCGCACTGGTGGGGGTCGCCTACCAAGGGACCGCCGAGCGGATCGCCCAGAGCGAGCGCGAGGCCCTGCTGCGCCAGCTCAATGCCATCCTGGCCCGGCATGAATACGACAACGACCTGTTGAACGACTATCTCGATGTCAGCGCGCCAAAACGGCTGGGGGCCGAAACCACCCGTGTCTACCGCGCACGCCGCCAGGGCAAGCCGGTGGCACTCATCCTTAGTCCCGTCGTGGCCCAGGGTTACAGCGGTGCCATCGACCTGATCGTCGGCATCCGGGTGGACGGCACACTGGCGGGGGTGCGCGTGCTGTCCCACAAGGAAACGCCGGGACTGGGAGACCGTATCGACGAGAGAAAAAGCCCCTGGATACTCGGTTTCAGCGGCAAGTCCCTGGACGAACCACCCCTGTCACGTTGGCGAGTGAAGCGCGACGGCGGTGATTTCGACCAGTTCACCGGCGCCACCATCACCCCGCGTGCCGTGGTGGCAGCGGTGAAGGAAGCGCTGCTCTGGTATCGTGCTCAAGGTCCCAAGCTGTTCGAGGTGCCCCCGCAAGTGGAGAAGACACGGCATGAGTGATATCGGCTATCGCAAAATCATCGTCGATGGGTTATGGCACAACAATCAGGCGCTGGTCGCGCTCCTCGGGCTGTGTCCGCTGATGGCGGTCACCAACAGCCTGGTCAACGGGCTGGGCCTGGGGCTCGCCACCACTGCAGTGCTGCTGCTGTCCAATCTCAGCGTTTCCACCATCCGCCACTGGGTGCGGCCCGAGGTACGACTGCCGGTATTCGTGCTCATCATCGCCTCCTTCGTCACCGCAGTAGAACTGGTGATGCATGCCTGGTTTCATGAGCTGTACAAGATCCTGGGGATCTTCATCCCGCTGATCGTAACCAACTGCACCATCATCGGGCGCGCCGAGGCCTTTGCCTCACGCAACCCGGTCCTGGCATCCGCTACCGACGCCCTCGCTATCGGGTTCGGGTTCACGGCCGTCTTGACCCTGCTGGGTGCCAGCCGCGAACTGATCGGCCAGGGCACGCTGCTTTCCGGGGCCCATCTGCTGTTTGGAGAAGCTGCGCGAGCATGGGAGGTGACGGTCAATCCAGACTATCCGGGCGTTCTGTTGGCCATTCTGCCGCCAGGTGCCTTCATGGGGCTGGGCACCCTGATCGCACTGAAAAATCTCATCGACCGCTACTTTGGCCAGCGTGGAACGGAAACAGCGCCAGCACCCACCCCGCAGCCCGAGCAGGCCTGAGGGATAGTGGGTGATCAGGACCGCTTGGCGGTATAACGAGCGATCAAACCATCCAGCGTTTCTGGATCGACCGGCTTGGTGAGGAAATCATCCATTCCCGCGTCCAGGCAGGCATCGCGGGCTTCTTCCGCCACGTTGGCCGTAAGCGCAATGATCGGCAGGCGGCGCTCGGCCCCCACAGCTGACTCGTGCGCCCGCCAGCTGCGCGTGAAGTCCAGTCCGTCCCGCTTGGGCATCCGTAGATCGATCAACGCGAGATCGAAATCGCACCCCATCGCGGCCTGCAGGGCCGCCTCTCCGTCGCGCATCAGGGTCACACGATGGCCCTTGCGGGTCAGCAGACTGTGAATCAGCTGCGCATTCACATTGTCATCCTCTGCCACCAGGACATGTAAGCCCGATTCCTCGCAGGACTCCCGGTGCCTGTGCTCCACCGTCCGCCCGGCCTCGTGCCGGGAAGTCACCGGGGCGAGGGCCTCGGCGCAGGCGTCCCACAGCTCCTTGGGGCCGAAGGGCTTGTCGAGAAAGACACTGCGAGTGTCGCCCATGTGCAGGCCGCGCCGCGGATAGTGTCCAAGGACCATTGGCACTGGATGCCCCAGTCGTTGCCGCAGACGTTGTGCCTCACCGCACAGGTCGATGCCCGAAGGGGTATCGGACAGGATGACCAGATCCAGGCCTGCACGTCGGGTTTCGGGGAGACCGGAAACTGCATCGACGCCTTCCAGCATCAACACCTCCATGCCCGCAGCCACCAGCGCTTCGCGTATCGCCAGGGCCATGCTGGCATTCGACTCGATACAGAGCACCCGGTGTCCGGCGAGTATGGCGGGGGCCTTGGGAGGATCTGCCCGGCTGCGGTCGATCAGTGGCAGCCGAACCCAGAAACGGCTGCCCCGCCCCTCTTCGCTCTCGACACCGATATTGCCACCCATGAGGCGTGTCAGATCGCGCGCGATGGTCGTACCCAGGCCACTGCCGCCGTGACGCCTGGTGGTACTGTCATCCGCCTGCCAGAAACTATCGAAGATCCGCGACATCTCGGCCTTTGGAATACCAATCCCGGTGTCTTTCACCGCGACCTCCAGGGAAGGCCCAGACACCAATCCACCATTACCGACCACCGCGACCTCTACCATCACTTCGCCCTGTTCGGTGAATTTGAGCGCATTGCCGAGCAGGTTGAACAGAACCTGTCGGAACCGCAGGTCGTCACCGAACACGCGCGCCGGAACATCCGGGTGGATACGGCAGATCAGCTCCAACCGCCGATCCAACGCCTGGCTCCCGAGCACCCGGCACACCTCCATCACCGACTGGCGGATATCGAAATGACTCTTTCTCAGTTCGAGCTTGCCGGCGTCGATCTTCGAGAGATCGAGAATGTCCCCGATCAACGACTGTAGGACACCCGCAGAGATATTGATGGCATCCACGTAGCCTTGCTGCTCATGGTCGAGTTGAGTCTCCTTGAGCAGTCCTGCCATGCCGATCACGCCGGACAGGGGGGTGCGCAGCTCATGGGTCATGGTGGCGAGAAAGTTACCACGGGCCCGAGACGCCTCCTCGGCAGCCTGTCTGGTGCGATGCAGACGCCGCAACAGGGCATAGTGATAGAGCGGCAGGATGATCAGGAAGAACAGGATGAAGCCCACCTCGAAAGGCTGTTTCCGCCATCCCCCAAGAGCCGTGGCGTCCACCGCATAGGAAAACACGCTGAGGACCGCGGCAATGGCGAGATTCCGCGAACCATAACGGGTTCCCTGGGAGAGGAAGATCCAGACGAAGATGAGCACGAATGGCGTGACGGCATTACCGGCCAGATAAATGGCGAAGGCATTGCCACTGATATCCGCGACCATGCCCAGATAGGTTCTCCCCGGTAGGACCCGGGGGTTTGAAACGACATGCAACAGGAGGCTGGAATACCAGACGAAGTGCACCCCGAACAACAGTCCGAACCACCGCCAGTCGAAGTGGTAGACACCGTGCATGGCCGCCGCCGCCAGGTAGGTCATCATCAGCAGCCAGGCCATGAGCCGAATCACCGCCGACTGGAATTCGGGCGAGTCGGAAACCTCGGGGCGGACGATCGATTTAAGCATGGAAATCCCGGTGGTTCTCCTTCGGGCCCTCTGAGCAATTCAACAAGCCATCTTGCGGCGCAAGTACCCCATTTCGCCGTTGCGGATCTGCGCAATAGTCGGGCATCACGTGCGATCCGCACCTTGAACTGGATGATCTTTCACCACAACCTGTTTGCGCCAGAATTGAGTCAGAGGCTCCTTGGCATCATGCTGTAGCGAATCCCGCGGAAACCGCTACGGGCCCCGAAGGGCAGGTCGCGCTATTATAGTGAGTTCACCATTCGAGGACAGGGCCGCATGAACCGCGACAAGAGGCGTGAGATCTTCGAACGATTCCGTGCCGCCAACCCGCACCCGACGACCGAGTTGCACTACGGTTCTCCCTTCGAGCTACTGATCGCGGTGATGCTTTCGGCTCAGGCCACCGATCGCAGTGTCAACAAGGCAACAGAAAAACTGTTCAAGATCGCCAATACACCCCAGGCCATGCTCGAACTGGGTGAAGATGGACTCAGGCATTACATCAAGACCATCGGTCTGTTCAACACCAAGGCAAGAAACATCATCAAGACCTGTCGTATCCTGATCGAGCAATACGGCGGAGAGGTGCCGCGCGACCGGAAGGCCCTGGAATCGCTACCGGGCGTCGGTCGCAAGACCGCCAACGTGGTGCTCAATACCGCATTCGGCGAGCCTACCATGGCCGTCGACACCCATATCTTCCGTGTCGCCAACCGCACCGGACTGGCACCAGGGAAGACACCGCTGGCGGTCGAGAAGAAACTGCTCAAGGTGATACCCAGGGAATTCCTCCAGGATGCTCATCATTGGCTGATTCTCCACGGACGCTATACCTGTACCGCACGCAAGCCTCGCTGCGGCGCCTGTCTCATCGAAGATCTGTGCGAATACCGCCACAAGACCAGTGACTGAGGGTTTCCGCAAGCATGTTCGGACAAGACCGCGAACAACTGCGACGCTTTTTCCAGACGAGCTGGGAGAAACGGCTCGCCGGACGGGAAATGAGCGCCCTGGAGCGTATCGTCGCCGAGGTGGTGGCACAGCATCCGGAATACCACGAGATGCTCCAGGATCCCGACGCCCCCACCCGCGATTTTCCGGTGGAGAACGGGCAAACCAACCCGTTCCTCCACATGGGCATGCATGTCACCCTGGCAGAACAGCTGGGCAGCGACCGCCCCGCCGGAATCCGCGAGCTCTACCGTTTGCTGGCCGAGCGCGCCGGCGACGCCCATGCTGCCGAGCACCAGATGATGGAGTGCCTGGGCAGAGTCCTCTGGGAAGCACAACGCAGCGGACAAATACCGGACGAAGCGGAGTACCTTGGCTGTCTACGGCGTTTAGTCTTGAAATAAACACGGCCAGCAGCCGGTCTCAAGGCGAAATAGAACGCATCCGGCCGACGGCCGACCAAAGTGCATCGTGACCACTCCGGAAACGAAATCCGCGTTCGGAGGGTCACACTAGCAGGCCAGTAGACCGAGGTAACAGGAGAAACCCCGGCATCTGGCCCCAACCCACCTCTAGCAACTCAAAACACCTGGAGAGAGAGATGTCCGACAAGACCTGTAAGAAACCCGTCGCTTCTGCCATCGGCGCCGCCATGGCCGGATCCCTGATACTGGCAGGCAGTGCCGGCGCAGCGGAGAACCCCTTTGCCATGACGGAGCTCAACGGGGGCTACATGCAGACCGCCGCGGCCCACATGGAGGGCAAGTGCGGCGGCAACATGAACGCCAAGCCCGCGGAGGGCAAGTGCGGTGGCAATATGAAAGCCAAGCCCGCGGAGGGCAAGTGCGGTGGCAGCATGAAGGCCAAGCCCATGGAGGGCAAGTGCGGTGGCAGCATGAACGCCAAACCCGCCCCAAAAGGCGCCGACGGCAAATGCGGTGCCGGCAAGTGTGGCGGTAGCAAGAAGGCCGACACCTCTGCTGGCAAGGGGGCCGACGGCAAGTGTGGCACCGGCAAGTGCGGCGCCAACAAGCGGCGTTGACGAATAGCCTCTGGCCGCAAGGCCAGAGGCTTCCTGTTCGACCATTTTCCACGACCGTCGCAAGGGGCGAATCCGTGACAACAGCCGAACGACATTACCTGGTGCAAGGCGCGGGCCTGGGACTGAAGCAGGAAATCATTCCCGAGATGCTGACCGAGACGCCGGCAGAGATCGGCTTCGTCGAGGTGGCGCCGGAAAACTGGATCGGGGTGGGGGGCGCCCGGCGACGTGCCCTCGATCAGATCCTGGAACGCTATCCGCTGGTCTGTCATGGCCTGTCCCTCAATATCGGTGGACCGACACCACTGGACCACGATTTCCTGAAGGCGCTGAAACACTTTCTGGACCGCAACGACGTCCGTATCTACACCGAGCACCTCTCTTTCTGCGGTGACACCGGCCAGCTCTACGACCTGATGCCCATCCCCTTCACCGAAGAGGCCGTGCACTATGTCGCGCAACGCATCCGCCAGGTCCAGGATGTACTCGGCCGCCGCATCGGCATGGAGAACGTCTCCACCTACGCCCTGCCCCAAGGCGAGCTCAGCGAGGTCGATTTCCTCAACGCCGTACTCGAGGAGGCCGACTGCGGCTACCATCTCGATATCAACAATATCTTCGTCAACGCCATGAACCATGGCTTCGACCCTTACGAATACCTGGCGGCGATTCCGGCCGAACGCATCCTCTATGCACATATCGCCGGCCATTATGAGGAAGCACCCGATCTGCGCATCGACACCCATGGCGAGGACGTCCTCCCCGAGGTCTGGGCGATGCTGGACGATGCCTATGCCCGGTATGGCGTCTTCCCGACCCTGCTCGAAAGGGACTTCAACATTCCACCACTGGACACACTACGGCGTGAAATCGCCATGATCCTGGAGGCGCAGAAACGCGCAGAGAATGCCGATGAGCACGTCGCCTGACTCGTTGCCCGATTTCCAGCGCCGACAGCTGGCCTTCGCCGAACACATACGCGATCCGGCCAGACCTGCGCCGGAAGAGATCCCGGACGAACGCATGGCGGTCTACCGGGAGCTGTTCTTCAATGGCTTCGATGACCAGCTGTCATCGATCTTCCCGGTGTTGCGCGCCATTACCGACGACAGCCGTTGGGAGGAGATGGTCCGCGACTTCATGCGGCGTCACCGCTGCCGCACGCCATTGTTCACCCGGATCGGAGAGGAATTCCTTGACTACCTGCAGAACCGCCGGAAAGCGGCACCGGACGACTTTCCCTTCCTGCTGGAACTGGCCCACTACGAATATGCCGAGCTGGCGGTGGCGGTGAGCGATGCAGACCAGGAGATGGCGACCTATGACCCGAATGGCGACCTGCTCGAGGGACATCCCGTATTGGCGCCCACCGCCTGGATCCTCGGCTATCGCTTTCCCGTGCATCGCATCGGCCCTGATTTTCTGCCGACCGAGGCGCCCCCTCAGCCCACCCACCTGGTGATCTATCGTGATCGGCAGCATGAGGTCCATTTCCTGGAAATCAACGCGGTGACTGCCCATCTCCTTCAGCTGCTGAAAGAAGATCCGGTGCCGACCGGTCTGGAATGCCTGAGACGCATCGCACAAGCACTGCAACATCCGCAGCCTGATACCCTGATCGACTTCGGTGCAGAATTGCTGCAGGAGATGCGTCAGCGCAACATCGTTCTCGGCGCCCGCTGAATCCAGGCGCCAACACAGATCGTCACAGCGGAGGATATCCCATGCTGCGCCTGCTCAACCGCCTGCAAGACCTGCTCGACGCCAGCCGGGCGCTGGACTTTCTCGCCCCGCTGGCGATCCGCCTCTATCTGGCGCCTGTCTTCTGGATGGCTGGGACCAAGAAGCTTGCCAACATGGACAATACCATCGCCTGGTTCGGGAATAGCGAGTGGGGTCTGGGCCTTCCCTACCCCGAGGTCATGGCCTGGGCCGCAGCGCTCACCGAGGCAGGCGGCGCGGTCTTGCTGGTGCTGGGACTGGCCGCCCGCTGGATCAGCATCCCCCTCATGGTCACCATGGTAGTGGCGGCGGTGACGGTGCACTGGGAGCACGGCTGGGCAGCGATCGCGGAGACACCCGAGGCCACAGAAAAGCTCGAGCGCGCGATAGCCATATTGCAGCAGTATGGCAACTATGAATGGCTTACCAGCTCGGGCGAATTCGTCATCCTCAACAACGGGATCGAGTTCGCCGCCACCTATTTCATCATGCTGCTGGTGCTGTTCTTCTACGGTGCCGGGCGCTATCTCAGTCTCGACTACTGGATCGCGCGCCGATTTCGGCATTCTGCCCGGTAAGGGAAAGGCCTCGAGCCCACCTCTGGTGCGGTGAGCCCTGCGAACCGCATCGGCTATTCCTACTTCCCTCTCGGTTTGATCGACAGCCGCTCACGCGGTGGCTTGGCCGGTCTGACCTTGGCCGCGGACTGGCGGTTCTTGCGCGGCGGCGCATGCCCTCCTTTGCCACCGCTCGCGTCGCGCTTTGCCGAACGCTTGTCACCCCCACCACGCACCTTGGGACGCGGCTTGTCGGTCGCAGGCGTCGGCGCCTCACCCGCGCCCAGACGGCTGATCTGCAGCTGACGCTGGCAGACCCAGGTCTTCTTCAATGCGTTGAAGATCTCCTTGGGCATGCCCGATGGCAGATCGATGGTGGTGAAATGGTCGAAGATCTCGATGTGCCCGATGTACTGACTCTCGATATCGGCCTCGTTGGCAATGGCCCCGACGATGTTGCCCGGCTTCACGCCATGTCGATAGCCCACCTCGAGGCGATAGCGCTCCATCTCGATATCGGGATGCGCCTTCAGTGGCAGCGGTTCCGTTTCAATCACCTTGTTGCGCGGAGCGCGCTCACGTGGCTTGCGCTCGGGACGCTCGTCGAGACCGGCAGTCGATTGTTTCTCGCGCGGATTCTCCCGCAGCAGCAGCGGTGTATCACCCTGCAGCAGCGCTGCCACGGTGGCAGCAATCTGCAGGGGGTCGACTTCGTGCTCGTCCTCGATCTCGCGCACTATCTGGTAGAAGGGGGCGAGATCCCTGTCCTGGCCCAGCACGTCGACGATGCGCTGCTTGAATCGCTCCAGGCGACGGCTGTTGACATCGCTCACCGACGGCAGTTGCATGGGCTCGATGGCCTGCCCGGTGGCCCGCTCGATTGCCTTCAGCATGCGCCGTTCCCGCGGCGCAACGAACAGGATGGCCTCGCCTTCACGTCCCGCCCGGCCGGTACGCCCAATGCGGTGCACATAGGACTCGGTGTCATAGGGGATGTCGTAGTTGATCACGTGGCTGATACGGGAGACATCGAGCCCCCGCGCCGCCACGTCGGTGGCGATCAGGATATCGATCCGACCCTGCTTCAGCCGCTCCACCGTCTTTTCGCGTTGCGCCTGGGGCACGTCCCCGCTCAAGGGTTCGGCCAGGAATCCCCGTGCCGACAGCTTCTCCGCCAGTTCCACCGTCGCAGTCTTGGTGCGCACGAAGACGATGGCCCCGTCCAGGGACTCGGTCTCCAGGATCCGCGTCAACGCATCCAGCTTGTGCATCCCGGTGGCCACCCAATAGCGTTGGCGTATGGTCGCGGCAGTGGTGGTCTTGGACTTGATCTTGACCAGCTTGGGGTCGCGCAGATGCTGCTCGGCAACCCGCCGGATCTCCTTTGGCATGGTTGCCGAGAACAGCGCGATCTGGCGCTCGCTGGGGATATGCTCGAGCACCCATTCGACGTCGTCGATAAAGCCCATGCGCAGCATCTCGTCTGCCTCGTCCAGGACCAGGGCACGGAGACCGTCCACCTTGAGCGAACCCTTGCGCATGTGGTCCATCACCCGTCCAGGTGTGCCGACGATCACCTGAACGCCACGCCGCAGCTGGCGCAGCTGAACCTCATAGCTCTGTCCGCCGTAGATGGGCAAGACATGGAAGTCGGGCAGAAAATGCGCATAGCTCTGCATCGCCTCGGCCACCTGGATGGCCAGCTCCCGCGTGGGAGCCAGGACCAGCAACTGTGGCTCACGGCGGGCATAATCGATGCGCGCCAGCAACGGCAGGGCAAAGGCCGCGGTCTTGCCGGTCCCGGTCTGGGCCTGTCCCAACAGATCGTGCCCTTTGAGCAGCAGGGGGATGCACTCTGCCTGAATCGGCGAGGGCGATTCGTAACCCACTTCGGTTACCGCACGCAAAAGGGGTTCGGGGAGATTCAGGTCGGCGAACCTGACGTTCGTATCACTCATGACTCACAGCCTTTTCAAGAAACAAGTGCTGTGGGTCGATCAGGACGGCCGGGCAAACAGCGCGGGAACACAGCAGGGAGGCGCACTATACGCCCAGCGGGCACCGCTCTGCCCGGGTTTTTGCAGGGTTGCCCCGGCCATCCCTGCCACGGGGCCCGATTCAATAGGGATTCTCGAAGAAGACATAGGATGTCGAGTAATCGCTGATCTCGAAGTACACCTTCTTTTCCCCCGGATCCTTGCGCATGTTCAGGTTCTCGTCGAATACACCGTAGCCAAAACGGTAGGGACGGTCCGCGTTGCCCTGGGTGGCCTTGGCGGTGGTGAGCTTGTCGATCTCGATGAAGCGACGCACCAGCTTGTCTCCGGCATAGACCTCCAGTACGCCATTGGTCCCGGTCCAGTTTTGAATGGCCCTGCCAAGCTTGTTCTGGGTCTCCTGGGTACAGCCGGTCGACAGCAGGATCGTCACCAATCCCAGTAGCGGAAGCATTCTCGGCATGGTTTCCTCCTCGTTCGTCATGAAATGCCTCGAAGAGGCAATGATAGACTTGGCCCACCCCCTTGTCGGCCGCCAGGCATGGAAAACCCCAGAAACCTCTTCAGCTATCGCCGCCATTGGGCACACAAGTTCGGCCCGGCGCCCTTTCTGCCCATGTCACGGGAAGAGATGGATGCGCTGGGCTGGGACGCCTGCGACATTATTCTGGTGACCGGCGATGCCTATGTGGATCATCCCAGTTTCGGCATGGCGGTGATCGGACGGGTGCTGGAGGCCCAGGGCTTCCGGGTCGGCATCATCGCCCAGCCCGATTGGCGATCGAGCGAGGACTTCACCCGCCTCGGCCGGCCCAATCTCTATTTCGGTGTCACTGCCGGCAACATGGACTCGATGGTCAATCGTTACACCGCCGACCGCAAGATCCGCTCGGATGACGCCTACACACCGGGCAATGTGGGCGGCAAGCGGCCCGATCGGGCGGTGATCGTCTATTCGCAGCGCTGCCGCGAGGCCTTCAAGGACGTACCCATCGTCATCGGCGGCATCGAGGCCAGCCTGCGGCGCATCGCCCATTTCGACTACTGGCAGGAGAAGGTGCGGCGCTCGATATTGTTCGATTCGCGTGCCGATATCCTGCTCTACGGCAATGCGGAGCGCGCCATCGTGGCACTCAGCCACCGCCTGGCGGCGGGGGAGCCGATCCACCGGATCCGCGATCTGCGGGGCACCGCCTTCGTGCGCAAGCGCGTACCCGAGGGATGGACGGTGCTGGACTCCTCCAGTATCGACGAGCCAGGGACGGTAGAGCCGCATCCGGATCCCTATGCCGGGTCCCCACCCCAACCCTCCCCACAAGTGGGGAGGGAGCAAACGCCGGGATCCGTTTCGAATGGCCCACCCCAACCCTCCCCGCAAGCAGTGAGGGGGCAAGGGAGCCCCTCCCCCGCCTGCGGGGGAGGCCGGGAGGGGGAGGTCCGGGTGGTCTCCCTCACCCGCCGCCCGCGGGATCTCAACCAGACCCGCACCGTAGTGCGCCTGCCCGCCTATGAGCAGGTGCGGGACGACCCGGTGCTGTATGCCCATGCCTCGCGCATCCTGCATCTCGAGTCCAACCCCGGCAATGCCAGGGCCCTGGTACAGCGACATGGAGACCGCGAATTGTGGGTCAATCCGCCCCCACAGCCACTGACTACCCCCGAACTGGACCGGATCTTCGAACTGCCCTATCAGCGGGTGCCGCACCCGGCCTACGGCAACGCCCGGATCCCCGCCTACGAGATGATCCGCTTCTCGGTGAACATCATGCGGGGCTGTTTTGGCGGCTGCAGCTTCTGCTCCATCACCGAACACGAGGGCCGCATCATCCAGGATCGCTCCGAAGAATCCATTCTGCGCGAGATCGAACAGATTCGGGACCGCACCCCCGGCTTCACCGGTGTCGTCTCGGACCTCGGCGGCCCCACCGCCAACATGTGGCGTCTGCACTGCAAGGATCCACAGATCGAGGCCCGCTGCCGACGCCTCTCCTGCGTCTATCCGGGGATCTGCAAGAACCTCGACACCAACCAGATGCCACTGGTGAGGCTCTACCGCAAGGCCAGGGCCCTGCCCGGGGTGAAGAAGGTGCTGATCGCCTCCGGCCTACGCTATGACATCGCCGTGGAGACCCCCGAATACGTGCGCGAGCTGGTAACCCACCACGTGGGTGGCTATCTCAAGATCGCCCCCGAGCACACCGAACCCGGTCCGCTGTCGAAGATGATGAAGCCGGGCATCGGTACCTATGATCGCTTCAAGACCCTGTTCGACAAGTACTCGAAACAGGCGGGCAAGGAACAATATCTGATTCCCTATTTCATCGCCGCCCACCCCGGGACCAGCGACGAGGATATGCTCAGGCTGGCCCTGTGGCTGAAGCGCCACGGCTTCCGAGCCGACCAGGTCCAGGCCTTTCTGCCCTCTCCCATGTCACTGGCCACCGCCATGTGGCACTCCGGCCGCAACCCCTTGCGCCGCGTCCGACGCGACTCGGAACAGGTCGTCTCGCCACGTGGGCACCGCCAGAGGCGTCTGCACAAGGCCTTTCTGCGTTATCACGACCCGGAGAACTGGCCGCTGTTACGCGAGGCACTGAAACGAATGGGCCGCGCCGACCTGATCGGCAACGGCAAGCGCCACCTCGTGCCCCGCTGGCAGCCGGCAGGCAGCAGTGGAAGACGCGAGGGCAAGACCGGCCGGCCCTTTCGCACGCAGCATAGCCGCGCCGAGTCGGCAAGACCGCGGCGTGGCAGAAGGACGGATGGCGGCCGACGTCGCTGAGGCCCTTACTCCTTCGGTGGCAGGGTCCGCGGCTCCTTCAGCCGCAGCAGGTGGAGATGGCCCTCTCCGCACTTGATGCTGATGCTGTGAACACCGTCCTCGCCCTCGTCGACGACCACTTCCTGCGGGGAGCGAATGCTGTGTTGGACCTTGCCATCATCCAGCTCGACCACCACCACATCGTCCTTCGGGTCGTAACTGATGCCAGTCAGAGGCGCCCATTCGGCCTCGATCTGGTCGCCCAGATCCAGGCCGGCCACCTCGACCTCCACCAGCTCGGTGGGCATGATCATGCTGAAGTGGTCGAAATAGTCCTTGAGGTGCTCTGTTGCAATCTGCTGGGTAGCCATCGGTTGTTCTCCTAGGGTTCGTTTCAGGACCCTTTATCTATGGCGCCGAAGGAGGCAGACTTCAACCCCGTCGAATTGATCCGGGACAAGGAAACCCCATGCAGCAGATTCAGATCTACCTGAACGACCCGATGCGGGGCCACCTGAGGAGTGCTGGCCTGGTATTGATGCTGATTGGCGTGCTGGGCATCCTGCTGCCAGAAGCAATCACCATCACCCTCAATCTGCTGATCGCGGGGCTGTTCCTGGTGGCCGGCGTCGTCACTGCCTGGCTCAACTGGGTGGACTATCGGCAGAGCCTGGTGGCCTGGCTCAAGCCCTTCCTGCTGCTATTGCTAGGGATACTGCTGGCCGTCCAGCCACAGATTCTGGCGGCGGCCCTCGGTCTGCTGTTGATGCTCTATTTCTTCTTCGACGCCTACGCAAGTATCAGCTTCGGCCTCAGCCTGCGCCCGATGCCAGGGTCTGGCTGGGCGGTTGCCAATGGCGTCGTCTCCTTCTTTCTCGGCCTGGTCTTTCTCGTCGGCTGGCCTTTCAGTTCCATGACCCTGGTCGGGCTGCTGATCGGAATAAGTCTGTTTCTCGACGGCCTCACCCTGTTCCTGGTCTCTCGTGCCGCCCGCTGAACCTCGACGCACGCAGGCCGTTTTTCAAGAACCGGCGCAGCGGCCCGATACACCGAACAAGCGTGACCAACGGAGAGGGCAGCCAGGCTGCACCGGGCATTATCCGGGGAATTGATCCAGCCGCTCCACCGGTCTTGATTCAATGAGGAGATCCCATGCAGGCCATGTCAGAGGAATTCGGGCGTTTCCTGCTCACCAGCCTGGAAGTGATGGCGGCGGTGTTCGTGGTGGCGCTCGGCGCACTGGTGCTGTGGGCGATCGTCGCCTACATCGTCGACGTCACCCAGACGCGCCAGGCCATCCGCCGCAACTATCCGGTCATCGGACGGTTTCGCTATTTCTTCGAACACCTCGGCGAGTTCTTCCGCCAATACTTCTTCGCCATGGACCGGGAGGAACTGCCCTTCAACCGCGCTCAACGCTCCTGGGTCTACCGGGCGGCCAAGAATGTCGACAACACCGTGGCTTTCGGATCCACACGCGATCTGAAACGCACTGGCAGCGTGTTGTTCGTCAACTGCCCCTTTCCCACCCTCGGCGAAGACGCGGTCCCTCCGGCGGCGGTCACCATCGGCGAGGGCTGCAAGCAGCCCTATACCACCCCCTCGCTGTTCAACATCTCCGGCATGAGCTATGGCGCACTGTCCAAGCCGGCCGTACTGGCGCTCTCGGAAGGGGCCAAGAAGGCCGGCTGCTGGATGAACACCGGCGAAGGGGGACTCAGTCCCTACCATCTATCGGGCGGATGCGACATCGTGTTCCAGATCGGTACCGCCAAGTTCGGGGTACGTGACCTCGACGGCAACCTGGACGATGGCAAGCTGCAGGAGGTGGCAGCCCACCCCCAGGTGCGGATGTTCGAAATCAAGCTCAGCCAGGGGGCCAAGCCAGGCAAGGGAGGGATATTGCCCGGCGTCAAGGTGACTGAGGAGATCGCACGTATCCGCGGCATTCGGCAGGGCGAGGATGCCATCAGCCCCAACCGGCATCCGGATATCCACGATTTCGACGACCTGCTGGACATGATCGAGCGAGTGCGGGTCGTGACCGGCAAGCCCACCGGCATCAAGACGGTGATCGGGTCCGCGACGATGCTGGACCAGTGTTTCCAACGCATCCTAGAGCGAGGGACCGAAAGCGCGCCCGACTTCATCACCGTCGACGGTGCCGAGGGCGGCACCGGCGCCGCACCCATGCCACTGATCGATGCGGTGGGCATGCCATTGGGAGAGGCCCTGCCCCTTCTGGTGGACAAGTTGCACGAGTACGGCCTGCGCGATCGCGTGCGGGTGATCGCGTCGGGCAAGCTGGTGAACCCGACCGATGTGGCCTGGGCGCTATGTGCCGGCGCCGATTTCATCACCAGCGCACGCGGCTTCATGTTCGCCCTCGGGTGCATTCAGGCCCTGCAATGCAACAAGAACACCTGTCCTACCGGCATCACCACCCACAACGAGAAGCTGCAACGCGGCCTGCATCCGCCCGACAAGGCCCAGCGGGTGGCGAACTATGTGCGCAACATGACCCGCGAGGTGGGGATCATCGCCCATAGCTGCGGCGTCCGTTCACCGCGTGAGCTGAAGCGTTCCCATGCCCGCATGGTGCTAGACAACGGCCTGAGCGTGCCGCTGGACGAGCTCTTCCCGCTACCGGAACCCAGGCGGTGAGCATGTCGCTGGGACAGGTCCTGATGATGCTCTCGGGCCTGTTGCTGGTCTCTCTGCTGCTGCAGCCACTGGCCGAGCGGATCAGGCTGCCGCTCGCCGCCGTACTGGTGCTCGTCGGCTTCGTGGGCTCGGAACTCATCACACGTAACGGCCTGGACACTGGACTCGACTATCGCCTGTTTCACGAGCTGATCATCTATGCCTTTTTGCCCCTGCTGGTCTTTTCTGCCGCGTTTCGCATCGACGCCGGACTGTTGCGCCAGAACCTCTGGGTGATCCTGTTGCTCGCAATCCCGGTATTGCTGATCACCGTGGGGCTGGTCGCGGTGCTGGTCTTCTACGGAATAGGCCAGCCGGAGGGCTTTCCCTGGGTGGCGGCGTGGCTGACCGGGGCCGTACTGGCCGCCACGGATGCCTCGCCGATCAGCTCCCGCTTCGCCGCTATGGCCCTGCCCAAACGCCTTCGCGTGCTCCTGGAGGGAGAGGATCTGTTCAACGATGCCACTGCCATCGTGGTGTTCGGTATCGCCCTCTACATGGCCACCCACCCACAGGAGCCTATCGAGGCGTCCGACGTAGTCGTCCGCTTCCTGGTCGTATTCTTCGGCGGCGGTCTGATCGGGCTGCTTATCGGGCTCGGTTCCCTGTTTCTCTCACGCCTGTTCGAAGATCACATCCATCAGGGGGTGGTCACCCTGGTGGCCGCGTACAGCGCCTTTCTGCTGGCCCACGATGTACTGCACGTCTCCGGCATCATGGCGGTGTTGGTGACCGCTTTGGTCATGGGACGGGTGATCCACAACGACTTCCAGGATCAGCGCGGCAGCTTCATCGACGAGTTCTGGTCCTTCGTCGCCTTCATCGCCGAGGCCCTGATGTTTCTCCTGGTCGGTTTCACCTTGACCCTTTCGATGTTCGAGGAACGCTGGCTCGCCATGCTCATCGGCATCGGGTCAGTACTGGTGGGCCGCGTCGCGGCGCTCTACGTGGCACATCTGATGACCAGGGGCGTTTTCCCCGAGAAGAACCTGGACACCCAGTTCCGCGAGGTGATGTTTCTCGGCAGCCTGCGTGGCGCAGTGGTGGTGGCCCTGGCCCTCTCGCTGCCGACGACACTTCCCTGGTGGTGGACGGTACAGTCCATCGCCTTTGGCGTGGTGGTCTTTTCCCTGTTCGTGCAGGCGCCCCTGGCACTCCATCGACTCGAACGCCGGCGGCGTCAATAGCGGTTACTTCCCCGGCCGAATCAGGCCCGCGAGGCCCATCTCTTCGAGCGTGTTCTCCATGAAACGCCGTACCTGGTCGGCATCCTCCATGCGCAGCGCCACCCCGAGGATCTGCCGCGCACGACTGCGGCTGACGCTGCGCACCACCCATTTCACCCGCAACAGGCTGCCGGCACTCATGCTCAGGGTGGTCACCCCCATGCCCAGCAGGAGAATGGTCGCCAGCGGGTTGCCCGCCAGCTCGCCGCACACGCTCACCGGTCGATTGAACTCGGCCGCCGCCTCGGTCACCGACCGAAGTGCCCGCAATACCGCGGGATGCAGCTCGTCGTACAAGTCGGCGACCCGGGCATTGTTGCGATCCACCGCCAGCAGATACTGGGTGAGGTCGTTGGTGCCGATGGAGAGAAAATCGACCCGGCGTGCCAGCTCGCCGGCCTGATAGACCGCCGAGGGCACCTCGATCATCACGCCCACTCGGGGCATCGAGACCGCATGCCCCTCCTCCAGCAGCTCATCGTGGGCACGCCGGATCAGCTGCTGCAGTTCGTCCACCTCGCCCACCCCACTGATCATCGGCAGCAGGATCTGCAGATTGCCCAGGCCGATATCGGCCCGCAACATGGCACGAATCTGGGTCAGAAAGATCTCCGGATGCTGTAGCGAAATGCGAATACCCCGCCAGCCAAGGAAAGGGTTCTGTTCCTTGACGGGGAAATAGGGCAGCTCCTTGTCCCCACCGATATCCAGGGTACGCAAGACCACCGGACGCGGAGCGAAGAGCTGCAATACCCGGCGGTACTTCTCGGCTTGTTCCGACTCACCCGGAAAGCGATCGCGCACCATGAATGGCAACTCGGTGCGGTACAACCCGACACCGGCCGCCTCGGCACGTTCCTCTCCGTTGAGCTGGTCGATCAAGCCGGTATTCAGATACAGCGGCACGGGATGGCCGTCGGTGGTCTCCGAGGGCAGCCCCCGCATGCCCTCTACCTCGGCACCGAGCGCCCGCTCCTCGGCCAGCAGCCGCTGGTACTCGTCGCGCACCGCCGGCGCGGGGTCGACGTAGATCCGTCCCCGGTAGCCATCCACGATCAGCGGCCGGCCATGCATGCGATTGACGGGCAGGTCCGCAACACCGGTGACCGCCGGTACCCCCATCGCCCGCGCCAGGATGGCCGCGTGCGACGAGCCGGATCCGCCCACCGACACCACACCCGCCAGGCGACCCGATGGGACCTCGGCAATCTGGGTGGCGCTGACGTCTTCCCCCACCAGCACCGTGTGGGGCGGATATTCCATCGGCCGTGGGGCATCGTGCTCGAGGTGCAACAGAATACGCCGACCCAGATCACGCACATCCGATGCACGCTCCCGAAGATACGGATCGTCCATCTCATCGAAGATCGCGGCGTGACTCGCTATGGTCTCGCGCAGTGCCGCCGGCGCCCACAGGCCGCCATGGATGAGTTCCTCGGTCTGCAGCAGCAGGGTTTCGCTGCGCAGCATCAGCAACAGGGCATCGAACAGGGCCCGATCCTCTTCCGGCAACCGTCCTTCGAGGCGACTCTGCAGCCGTTGCAGGTCGGCCTCCACCTGCTCCACCGCGCGCTGGAAGCGCTGACATTCGGCGCGGGCGTCCTCCGCGGGCCGGTCGGGCACCGCATCCAGGTCCGACGCCTGATAACTCACCACAGCGGTGCCGATGGCCACCCCTGCATTGGCCGCCTGACCCGCCAGAAACCGGGTCACCGGCCGCAGGCCGCCGGTCAGTTCGTCCAGTTCGCCGCTGGCCCGGGCATGGGTGATGGCCCCCGCCAGCTGCGCCGCCAGGGTGAACAGAAAGGTCACCTCGTCGTCCTGAAACTCGCGCACGTCACGCTGACGCACGACCAATACGCCGAGTACCCGCCGGCTCTGGATGATGGGCACGCCGAGGAAACCGCGGAAGCGGGTCTCGCCGGTATGATGAACCCGCACATAGCGGGGGTGTGCCGGTGCATCGGCGACGTTCACCGGCTCGGCTCGCTCGGCCACCAGCCCCACCAGCCCTCGTCCAAAGGGAAGGCGCACCCTGCCAACGGCCTTGGATTCCAGGCCGACGGTCGCCATCAGGACGTTGGCACGCGATTCCTCGTCCACCAGGTAGATGGAGCAGACATCACTGTCGATGGCGTCACGCACGGCCCGGACCAGGGTGGTCAGTGCCTCTTGCAGGTTGGGGGCACGGTTGACGGTATTGACGATACGATGCAGCGTGTCGAGCAAGAAGCGTTTACCTGGTCGTGAAGGGCGAAATCAGCGGCGGCGCGAATAGAGCCTGCGGCGGCGATGGGGATGGCTGGCCCGCGGTGGGCGCTTGGGCGGCCCCTCGGGGAACAGCAGTGGCGCCAGCTCCTCGAGCGCACGTTCGTAGACCCGGCGCTTGAAATAGATCACCTCGCGCACCGGATCCCAATAGTCGACCCAGCGCCAGTCGTCGAATTCGGGTTTCTCGAAGCGATCGAGGCAGAAGTCACTTTCCGCGCAGTTGACCCGCAGCAGGAACCAGCGTTGCTTCTGGCCGATGCACAAGGGCTGGGAATGACGCCGGATGTACCGCTTGGGCAGGCGGTAACGCAACCATCGCGAGGTCTCGCCCAGCACCTCCACCTGGTCGGGGCGCAGGCCGACCTCTTCCTCCAACTCGCGGAACATCGCCTCGCGCGGCGTCTCGTCCGCCTTGATGCCACCCTGCGGGAACTGCCAGGCATCCTGTCCGACCCGGCGCCCCCAGAAGAGGCGGTTCTCGTCGTTGACGAGGATTATTCCGACATTGGGCCTGAAACCTTCCGCATCGATCACGTCACTCACCGGTATCCTTCAATTGGCCCCATTCTTCCACATCGCGGCCGCGCGCCGCAACTTGCGGCAACGCTACGCGGACACATAAGGTATTGCTTATAAACATTTTTCGGTATCATCCGGTGTTCTTCTCCCTAGCCAACAGAATCCTGCCATGCCCCTGGCCATCTTCGACCTCGACAATACCCTCCTGAGCGGCGATTCCGACTACCTCTGGGGCCAGTATCTGTGCGACCTCGGCGTCGTCGACCGCGAGCACTACGAGGCCTGCAACCTGCGGTTCTACGAAGATTACAGGCAGGGCCGGCTGGACATCCTGGCCTTCCTGGCCTTCTCCCTGCGACCGCTGGCCGAGAACGACCCGGCGGACCTGGCACGCTGGCGTGCCGAATTCATCGACCAGCGCATTCGCCCCCTGATCGGCGAGTCGGCGCGCGAACTGGTGGCATCGCACCGCCAGGCCGGCGATACCCTGCTGATCATTACCGCCACCAACAGTTTCGTCACCCGGCCGATCGCCGAGCTGTTCGGCATCGAGCACCTCATTGCCACCGAACCCGAACAACGGGATGGCCGTTTCACCGGACGGGTCTCGGGAACCCCCGCCTTCCGCGAGGGCAAGGTGGAACGGCTGCAGGCCTGGCTTCGAGAAACCGGTCAAGACCTGCGCGGTTCCAGTTTCTACAGCGACTCGCACAACGACCTGCCGTTGTTGCAGCAGGTCGACCGGCCGGTCGCGGTGGATCCCGACCCCGCTCTGCGGGCCCACGCCGAACGCGTCGGCTGGCCGATCATCAGTCTGCATCAGGATGCCAGCAGCGCCGCCTGACCCCGGCCGGACGGCCACCCGACTAGTCGGCCTCGGGCTGGCAGCGGCCTGTACCGCCCTCCTGGTCTCGCTGCTGACCGGATCGGCGTCGATTTCCGCCTGGGACGTGCTGCGCCTGCTGTGGATCGACGACGGCACCGTGGACGATCGCATCATCGACCAGCTGCGCCTGCCACGCACCCTGTCGGCCTTCGCGGTCGGCGGGGCCCTCTCATTGGCGGGTACGCTGATGCAGGTATTGCTGCGCAATCCGCTCGGCGACCCCTATGTCCTGGGCGTCTCGGGAGGGGCATCAGTGGCGGTCCTGGCCGGCATGCTGCTGGGACTGCCGATACTGTGGCTCCATCCGTTGGCCCTTGCCGGCGCCTTTGCCAGCATGCTGCTGGTGTTCGCCCTCGCCAGCCGGCACGACGACCCGGACAACCGCCGCCTCTTGCTCACCGGCATCGTCATGGCCGCCGGCTGGTCGGCGCTGATCGGCCTGGTGCTGAGCCTCGCCCCACCGTTGCAACTGCCAGGGATGCTGTTCTGGCTGATGGGCGACCTGAGTGCCGCCTACTCGCCCGGACTGCTGCTCGCCGCCCTGGGCCTCGGCCTGGCGGCATCGCTGGCGCTGGCACCACAGCTCAACCTGGCGGCCTTCGGTCTGCGTCAGGCCGCCGCCCTTGGCGTAGATCCCCGACGCCTCCGTCTGCAACTCTACCTCCTGGCCTCCCTGCTGACGGCAGTCGCCGTCACCAGCGCCGGTGCCATCGGCTTCGTGGGTCTGGTCACCCCCCACCTGGCGCGTCTGCTGGGGGCCAGCGACCACCGGTTGTTGCTGCCCGTTGCCACCCTGCTCGGGGGTGCACTGCTCACCCTCGCCGATACCGCCGCACGCACCCTGATCGCACCGGCGCAACTCCCGGTAGGGGTGTTGACCGCATTGCTCGGCGTACCGGTGTTCCTCTGGTTGTTGCGCAGGGAGCCGCGCCTGTGACGCCCTTGCTGCGAGCAGAGGCCCTGTCGTTACGTCACGAGGATCGAGGGCTGCTCGAGGCACTGAACCTCAGCCTGATGCCGGGACAATGCTGGGTCGTACTCGGACCGAACGGGGCGGGCAAGAGCACCCTGCTCGAGACCCTGGCCGGCCTGCGGGCACCCAACGAGGGCGAGGTCCACCTCCACGGCCGCCCACTCGGCGATTTTCGGCCACGCGAACGGGCCCGGCAGATCGGTCTGCTGCTGCAGCAGGACGGCACGGGACTGCACAACAGCGTGCTGGACCTGGCCCTGACCGGCAGCTATCCGCGCAAACGCCATTGGTGGGACACGCCCGAAGAGATTTTCGCGGCGCACAGAGCACTCGAGCAGACAGGGCTGGGCGAGCGTGCGGGACAGACGACCGACACCCTCTCCGGAGGCGAACTGCGGCGAGCGCAGATCGCCCGCCTGCTGGTCCAAGACCCCACAGTGGCGCTGCTGGACGAACCCCTCGCAAACCTGGACATCGCCCAACAGGCCCGCATCGCCCACCTGTTGAAGGACCGCTTCAGCGGCCCCGACCGGGTCCTGATGATGGTACTGCACGATCTGGATCTGGCACTGACCCTCGCCAGCCACTGCCTGCTGCTCGACGGCAGTGGCGCCTGGCTGGCCGGGCCTCGCCAGGAGATCGCGTCCGAGCGGCATTTGACCAGGCTCTTTGGTCAGCCCGTCCGGCGCGAGGCCTCCGGCCACCTGGTCATCGATTGGGAAACGACATCCTGAACTGGCCCGCGCCTTGTGCCAAACTGTGAGACATGCCTCCGAAGAAGAATCGCCTCAATGTCTACATCCTGCTGCTGGCAGTGATCGTAGCGGCCATAGCCGCCTACTATCTGCCGGCCAAACGCCCGCAGAACGCCAGCATGATGTCGCCCAAGGAGTACATCGAACTGGTCCAGCGCAAGCGCGCCCAACGCCAGCAGTACGGGGCCATGCCGTCCTCTGCGGAGGACGCCGCGGGGAAACGGTGACTCATTCGCCGTCGCGCATCCGCTGACAAAGGCTCCGGCTATCGGGGTTCTCGACCGCTTCGACGATGGCGTTGACCACCGAGTTGAATTCCTCGGGGCTGACCACCTCCATGATGCGCCCCAACAGCCGAGGATCGACCTGGGCATAGACGTTGCTGCCATCGGCGAGCTGCACCGTTATGCCCGCCGCATGGTAACCCACCTCCTCGCTGTCGGCATCCTGCTCGTAGAGCTCGCGCCCCATTTCCATCATGGCGTCATAGAAGTCCTCGATCCCCTTGGCCAGATCGTCATCGATTTCCTCCGGCAACAGGACCTTGAGCAGACCGTCGTCCTCCTCCAGGACCGGCTCCAGTCCCCGATCCCGGACATGGGCGACAAAACGATCGCGCGGGCGCGGATCGAAAAAGACATATTCGAGCATCGGGTTCCTCCTGGGACGGTCACCTGACCGAGATCAATTACAGCGCGATTAAGTATCCAGAACCGGGCGTTACCCCTGCATACTTGATGCCGAATTCCAGCCGGATCCGAACGCCATGCAGGACAGCAGTAAGGAAATCCAGATCGCGCAGCTCCGAGACGCCTTACGCAAGCAGATCGGGCATTCGCGCGAAAAGAAGGCGTGCTACCGTGCCTTTTGTCTCCTCATGATACTCAAGGGCCAGCGAATAAGCGACATTGCGGAGGCCCTGGGCGAACATACCCGCACCATCGAACGTTGGCGCAAGCGATTCAACGAGCAAGGCATAGAGGGTCTGCTCGACGATACCAGTCCGGGACGTCCCTCGCGCCTTTCCCAAGAGGAAATGGCCGCCGTAGCGAGGGATCTCCAGTCCCCCCCCGGCGCCTTTGGCCTGGAGGGAGACCGATGGCGGGGCAAACAGCTGCAACAGCATCTGCAGCAAAACTATGGCGTGGAGCTCAGCCTGCGCCAGTGCCAACGCCTGCTGAAACGCCTTTCTGGCACCCCACAACCCCGGGCAAACCCCCACACCACCCCGGCGGTCACCCACGACACAGCGATCCGCATCAACGAACACTGACAGGGCCATCGGCCTCTAGACACGCCACCGAAGTCCCGCTGGCGGGGCATGGCCCCCACACGACCCACGACGCTGCGGGATTGCCCAGCCATAATGTCCTATGCTTGATGAGCGACAAGCGCAGCACGCAGCAACGGGCCAGTGAACTCCCGGCCTGTCAAACCACCCCAAAGAGAGGAATGAACCCAATGCAACGGAAAATGACCTTGCTGATCACCGGGGTATTGACCCTATTGGCCGGCACCGCCCAGAGCAGCGGATGGAGTCCCGCCGACATGCCCTGGAACGGCAAGGGAAATGCCCCCTGGAGCCGTGACAACATGCCCTGGGGCGGACACCGAACCTGGTCCTGGAGCGGCCGGCGCATGCCCTGGGAAGGACGCCGCGGAGGCTGGAAAGGCAATCGGGGATGGGATGACTGGGCTCCCTGGCGCAAGGGAAGAAAGTTGCCCTGGAACTCCGGCGACTGGAAGCCAATGCCCTGGTCCAACAGGGACCGGCGTTGGCGTGGCTATCCGCCCGCGGGCTACAGCCGCCCACCGGCGCTCAAGCCCCCTCGCCGCCGCATGATGGTACCGCCGGGCGCGAACACCGGAAACATGCTCCCGCCTGGCCTTCTACCCCCAATGGGACCGGCTGTGCCCCGCCCCATGGGGCCACCAGCCGGGCGCGGCATATCCCGGTGAGCCGGCGCGGCCCGGCTGTGCTGTCGGGCCGCTTTACTCTATGATCTGATGTTAGGGTGGAAATACACATCCAGGCACCATTTCTGGTGCGGTTCGCGGTGCTCACCACACCCTACGAAGTTGGAGGATGATGTAGGATGCGGTGAGGC
>RFHJ01000118.1 GCA_003696905.1 Gammaproteobacteria bacterium
CTACCCCGACCAATCAAGTCGGTCCAGTCGGACTGAAGTGATCGTAGGATGCGGTGAGGAACGAACCGCATCGCCGGTTTCGACCGAAGATTTGCGCCCGTAGCTCAGTTGGATAGAGCAACGGCCTTTGAGCGTGCACCAAGGGTGCACATACCAGGAGCCTCTACAGGGAAAGGGAACCTGTAGAGTGGACTGCACTGTATCGGGGAAACCTTAACGGTCCGGCCGATGGCAACCCCGAGGAAATCTCTGGTCGCCCCGTGTGGGCCACGGTGATTGTGATGGCGAGGCACCATACGAAGGAGAAGGGCGACCTGGGTGTTTTGAAGGCTCAGCTCGACTTGTTCGAGCAGGGGTTCATGATTTTGAATCCCGTCACCGAGCATGCCCCTTTCGACCTTGTCGCATACCGGGGCGGGAGGTTCCTGAGGGTTCAGGTAAAGTACAAGTCATTGGACGGTTCAGGTGGAATCACGGTCCATTTTCGTTCCTCCTGGGCAGACAAGGATGGAACCAAGATGCGTCAAGTCGATAAGGACGAGATCGACCTCTATTGCATCTATTGTCCGGATACCGATGCTTGTTACTACTTTGACCCGAAGCTATTTGGACGTTCGGTGACCTTGAGGGTAGAAGCACCCAAGAACAATCAGTCGCGTCATGTGAAATACGCGGATGATTTTCGGAGAGTTCCGTAGAGACTATACGTGCGGCGCCTGAGATGGCGAAGAGATAGTCCAGACCACAAACCCGTGTTTACGGGGCGCCGAAAGGCGTAGTTGGTAAGCTAAGCCGTGGGTCGCAGGTTCGAATCCTGCCGGGCGTGCCATTTACCCTGTAACGGATTCCGTGTGGGCAGGATTTCCGGCCCCTTCGGGGCGTTCGCCGGGCTGCGTTTGTCCACTGGACAAACGGTCCCGCTCACCCTGCCGGGCGTGCCATTCATTGAAGTTAGAAGTCAGAAGTTGGGAGTTAGAGGTTGGAATGCCGGTCGCCTGCCGGAACAGGCGGTTCACAAGGCGCAGGGATTGGCGCTACAATGCGCGCTTCACTGGTGGGTATAGCTCAGTTGGTAGAGCCCCGGATTGTGGATCCGGTCGTCGTGGGTTCGAGTCCCATTACCCACCCCACTACCCGGAAGGGGCTGCTGTGCAGCCCCTTTTTCCGTTCTGCCCACTGCCACCGAGGTTGAAGCCCGATGTTTGACAAGTCCATGAAGATCGAGGGTTATGACGATGAGCTCTACCAGGCCATCAAGGACGAGGAGCGCCGCCAGGAAGAGCACATCGAGCTGATCGCCTCGGAAAACTACTGCAGCCCCCGGGTGATGGAGGCGCAGGGTTCGGTGCTCACCAACAAGTATGCCGAGGGTTATCCGGCGAAACGTTATTACGGCGGCTGCGAGTATGTGGACAAGGCCGAACAGCTGGCGATCGACCGCGCCAAGGCACTGTTCGGTGCCGACTATGCCAATGTGCAGCCGCACTCCGGCTCGCAGGCCAATGCGGCGGTCTACATGGCGCTGTGCCAGCCGGGCGATACCGTGCTGGGCATGTCGCTGGCCCACGGCGGGCACCTGACCCATGGGGCCAAGCCCAATTTCTCGGGCAAGATCTACAACGCCGTCCAATATGGCCTGAACCCCGACACCGGCGAGATCGACTACGAAGAGGTCGAGCGGCTGGCGCGTGAGCACAAGCCGAAGATGATCGTGGCCGGCTTCTCGGCCTATTCCGGCATCGTGGACTGGCAGCGTTTCCGCACTATCGCCGACGAGGTCGGCGCCTGGCTGATGGTGGACATGGCGCACGTTGCCGGTCTGGTGGCGGCCGGCGTCTATCCCTCGCCGGTGCAGATCGCCGATGTCACGACCACCACCACGCACAAGACCCTGCGCGGACCGCGCGGTGGCTTGATCCTGGCCAAGGCCAACGAAGATGTCGAGAAGAAGCTCAATTCGGCGGTCTTCCCCGGTGGTCAGGGCGGCCCCTTGATGCACGTTATCGCGGCCAAGGCGGTGGCGTTCAAGGAGGCGATGGAGCCCGGCTTCACCGACTATCAAAAACAGGTGGTGAAGAACGCCCAGGTGATGGCGCAGGTGTTCATGGATCGTGGCTACGATGTGGTCTCCGGCGGCACCCAGGACCACCTGTTCCTGGTGAGCTTCATCGAGGCAGGCCTGACCGGCAAGGACGTGGATGCCTGGCTGGGCGCAGCCAATATCACGGTGAACAAGAACGCCGTGCCCAACGACCCTCAGTCCCCCTTCGTGACCTCGGGTATCCGGGTGGGCACCCCGGCGGTGACCACCCGGGGCTTCGGCGAGACCGAATGCCGCGAGCTGGCCGGCTGGATGTGCGATGTGATCGACAGCCGCGGCGACCAGGCGGTGATCGCCCAGGTCAAGGCCAAGGCCCTGGACATCTGCGCCCGATTCCCGGTCTACAAGGGCTGAGCCCGGCAGGATAGGTCGATGCGCTGCCCCTTCTGCGGAGCCCAGGACACCAAGGTCGTCGACTCGCGGCTGCATGGCGACGGCGACCAGGTGCGGCGCCGGCGGGAGTGCACGGTCTGCAAGGAGCGCTTCACCACCTACGAATCGGCCGAGCTGAACCTGCCGCGGGTCATCAAGAGTGATGGCCGGCGGGTCAACTTCGATGGCCGCAAGCTGCGCGCCGGGATGGATCGGGCGCTGGAGAAGCGGCCGGTCTCCACCGAAGACATCGATGCCGCGGTCAGCCGCATCACCCGCAAGCTGATGTCCCGAGGCGAGAGCGAGGTGCCCTCCAAGCTGATCGGGGAACTGGTGATGGAGGAGCTCAAGGCACTGGACCAGGTGGCCTATGTGCGCTTCGCCTCGGTCTACCGGCAGTTCGAGGACGTGCAGGCCTTCAGCGAGGAGATCGAGCGCCTCAAGCAGGAGCCCTCGCCGGAGGCGCGCAAGGCCCAGCTGGACCTGCTGGGCGACGACAAGTGAATAGCCGGTTCGACCGGGCCGACCACCAGTACATGGCGCGCGCCCTGCAATTGGCGCGCAAGGGCCGCTTCACCACCGATCCCAACCCGCGTGTTGGCTGCGTGCTGGTGCGCGACGGCGAGGTGGTGGGCGAGGGCTGGCACCGCCGCGCCGGAGAACCCCATGCAGAGCGCGTTGCGCTGGCCGAGGCGGGCGAGCGTGCCCGCGGGGCGACCGCCTATGTGACTCTCGAGCCCTGCTGTCACCACGGCCGCACCCCGCCCTGCAGCGAGGGGCTGATCGAGGCGGGCGTGGCGAAGGTGATCGCGGCCATGCAGGATCCCAATCCCCAGGTGGCCGGCAAGGGGTTGGCGCAGCTGCGCGAGGCGGGAATCGCGGTGGCCTGCGGGCTGCTGGAGAACGATGCGCGTGCCCTGAACCCGGGCTTCATCAAGCGCATGCAGGGACAGGGACCCTGGGTCCGCCTCAAGCTTGCCATGAGTCTGGACGGCCGGACCGCCATGGCCAGCGGCGAGAGCCAGTGGATCACCGGCGAGGCCGCGCGCCGCGACGTGCAGTTGCTGCGCGCCAGCAGCTCGGCCGTCGTGACCGGCGTTGGCACTGTGCTCGCCGACGATCCCTCGCTCAATGTGCGGCTGGGGGGCGCAGACCTCGGCCTGCCCGAGGACCTGCCGGTGCGCCAGCCCTTGCGGGTGGTGCTGGACAGCGCCGCGCGAATGCCCGCCGATGCCCGCATGCTGGGCCTGCCGGGGGAGACCCTGGTGCTGGCCGGCGAGGCAGCGGCCCCTGCTGCGGTCGAGCGTCTGCGGAATGGGGGTGCGGAGGTGCAGACCCTGCCGCTCGATGTCGAGAGGCGTCTGGCCTGGCCCGGCGTTCTGGCGGCATTGGCCGAGCGGGAGGTCAACGAGATCTTGCTGGAATGTGGCGCGACCCTGGCCGGGTCTGCGCTGCAGGCCGGTGTGGTGGACGAGCTGATCGTCTATATGGCGCCGCACCTGATGGGTGATGCGGCGCGCGGCCTGGTGCACCTGCCGGGTGTGGAGCAGATGTCCCAGCGGCTGGAACTGGCGTTGCAGGATGTGCGTGCGGTGGGTCAGGATCTGCGCCTGAGCTGGTATCCGAAACGAGAGGGCTGAGTATGTTCACGGGCATCATTCAGGCGGTCGGCCGCATCCAGCGGCTCGAACCACGCGGCGGCGATCTGCGGCTGCATGTCGAGACCGGCAAGCTGGACCTGTCCGATGTGGCGCTGGGCGACAGCATTGCGGTCAATGGGGTCTGCCTGACCGCCGTCGAGTTGCCCGGTGATGGCTTTGCGGCGGATGTCTCCAACGAGACCCTGTCCCTGACCTCCCTAGGCGCCCTGGAATCGGGCAGTCGGGTCAATCTGGAAAAGGCCCTGACCCTGCAGACCCGCCTCGGGGGTCACCTGGTGTCGGGTCATGTGGATGGCCTTGGCGAAGTGATCGAGCGTGCCGACGATGCGCGTTCGGTGCGCTTTCGGATTCGTGCGCCACGCGAGCTGGCCCGTTATATCGCGCACAAGGGTTCGATCACGGTGGACGGGACCAGCCTCACGGTGAACGGTGTGGATGGCACGGTGTTCGAGCTCAACATCGTGCCCCATACCTTGCAGGAGACCATCATGGACGAATATGCCCCGGGTCGCCGGGTCAATCTGGAGGTGGACCTGGTGGCGCGCTACCTCGAGCGCCTGCTGCTGGGTGACCGTGCGGCAGAGCCCGGGAGCGGTGGCGGGATCGATCTGGAAACCCTGGCCCGCGCCGGGTTCAAGGTCTGACAAGGGAGCATGACTATCCTGGCGGATTGTTGGAAATGACAGGTGGGTCGGACTTCAGTCCGACTGTCGGGCTCAAGCCTGCATCGATGTGACTGTGGGAGCGGCTTCAGCCGCGAGAGACCACCGAGTCAGTCCGTCGGTTCCGCAGCAGGGTGACAGGCGCGGCGGTAGAGTCGCAGCAACCGAATGCCGGCCTGTTCCGCATCATCGCCGAAGATCACGATGCCATCCTCGTGTCCGCCCATGGCAAAGGCGCCGCTGCACAGCGTCTCTGGCAAGGCCATCACCCGCTCCACTTCTCGTGCCATTGCCGGCGTGCCGTATTCTGCGGCCGGATCGGTCAGCGGCAGCTGGAGGGATTCGGCCTGGTGCCACAGCAGCGCATCGTGGATGTGAATCACGAAGCGGGTGCCCGGGTGCAGGGCGTAGATCTGGCCATGGGAGAGCGACTCGGAGGAGGGCTTGGCGGGCCCCTTTGCGACCACCCGGTTGTTTGCCACATCGACGCTGCGCACCCAGGCGATGTCCTGGTCGGTCAGGTGATCCTTGCCCCCCGTCTGGGTGCCGGTGATCAGGAAGCCCTCCTGGCCGCGTTCGCTGATATTGCCGAAGGCCGCGCCATGGTAGCGGTCCGGTGGATAGCGGCCGATGCCGCCCAGTGCGCGGCAGCGGCGGAACCAGGTGATGATCGCGGTGGGATCCGCCCATTCGGGCAGCGGGGTCTGCCGGTACTCGAGCTGAAAGCGGATGACGCCCTCGGTGGGGGACTCGTTCTGATCCGGTGCATCCATGGGGCCAATGATCGCAGGGTTGGTTGGGGTGGGCAATGGGTTCTGCCGATTGCGTTCCAGGAAATGTTAATATTCGCCGTTCGCTCCAACGGCACTGAATCATGTCACTGAATACCACAGAAGAGATCATCGAAGACCTGCGCCAGGGCAGGATGGTCATCATCATGGACGATGAGGACCGCGAGAACGAGGGCGACCTGGTGATGGCGTCGGAGAAGGTGACGCCCGAGGCGATCAATTTCATGGCGCGCTACGGGCGTGGTCTGATCTGCATGACCCTGACCCCGGAGCGCTGCCGCCAGTTGCGCCTGCCGCTGATGGTGAATACGGACAACCAGCTCGAGGCGACCAATTTCACCATCTCCATCGAGGCCGCCGAAGGCGTGACCACGGGCATCTCGGCGGCGGACCGCGCCACTACCGTATTGGCGGCGGTGGCGCCGAATGCCAAGCCGGAAGACCTGGTGCAGCCCGGGCACATCTTCCCGCTGATGGCACAACCCGGCGGGGTGCTGGTACGCGCGGGGCACACCGAGGCGGGCTGTGATCTGGCGCGTCTGGCGGGCCTGGAACCCTCCTCGGTGATCGTCGAGATTCTGAACGAGGATGGCACCATGGCGCGCCGTCCGGATCTCGAGAAATTCGCCGCCGAGCATGGCCTGAAGATCGGCACCATCGCGGATCTGATCCAGTACCGGATCAAGAACGAGAAGACCGTCGAGCTGGTGAGCGACTGCCTGTTGCCCACCCGGCATGGCGACTTCCATCTCTATGCCTACCAGGACATCGTGGGCAACGATATCCACCTGGCCCTGGTGCATGGCGAGGTCCATCCGGAGGAGCCCATCCTGGTACGGGTGCATGTGCAGAACAGTCTGTGCGATCTGTTCGAGAGCACCCATGAATGCGGCTGGCCGCTGCGCGCCGCCATGGACTACGTGGCCAAGGAGGGAGCGGGCGTGATCGTGGTGTTGCGCAACTACGATACCGCGCGCGACATCGTCAATCGCATCGAGGAGCTCAAGCACGGCATCAAGCCCGAGTTGCGTTGCGATGGCAAGTCCTCGAAGAATGACGAGGAACTGCGCACCATCGGTGTGGGCGCGCAGATCCTGGTGGACCTGGGTGTGCGCAAGATGCGCGTGATGAGTGCGCCCAAGCATTTGCACGCCCTAGCCGGCTTTGACCTGGAAGTGACTGAATTCGTGAATACCGACGAGAAAGAGGTTTCCCACCCATGAGCATCAATGTCATCGAAGGCGGCATGACCGTCGAAAACGCCCGTTTCTGCGTGGTGGTCTCGCGCTGGAACAGTTTCGTGGTGGACAGCCTGGAGGCGGGCGCCATCGATACCCTCAAGCGGCATGGTGCGCGCGAGGAAGACATCACCGTGGTGCGTCTGCCCGGTGCCTTCGAGATGCCGCTGGTGCTCGACAGGGTGGCGCACAGTGGCGATTACGATGCTATCGTCGCGCTCGGTGCCGTTATCCGCGGCGGTACGCCGCACTTCGAATACGTGGCGGGTGAGTGTGTCAAAGGCATGGCCCATGTCTCGCTCAAACATGGAGTGCCCATTGCCTTTGGTGTCCTGACGGTCGATACCATCGAACAGGCGATCGAGCGCGCCGGTACCAAGGCGGGCAACAAGGGAGGCGAGGCCGCGGCCAGCGCCATCGAGATGGTCAACCTGTTGCGCAGACTGTGAGGGCGAAGTGAGCCGGGAACGCAGCAAGGCCCGCAGCCTGGCGGCCCAGGCGCTGTACCAATGGCAGATGGCGGGTCAGCCGGTCGCCGACATTCTTGGGCAGTTCCTGGCGGAGCATGCCGACAGGAAATTCGATCGGGATTACTTTCGTGATCTGCTCGAGGGCGTGCCGCGGAATCTCGAGGCCATCGACGAGGCATTGGCCGAGGCCCTCGATCGGGACATCGAGCGGGTCGACCCCGTCGAGCGCGCCATCCTGCGTCTCGGCGCCTACGAGTTGTTGCGGCATCCCGAGATTCCCTACAAGGTCGCCATCAATGAGGCCGTCGAGCTGGCCAAGGTGTTTGGCGCCGAGCAGGGACACCGTTACGTGAACGGCGTGCTGGACAAGACGGCGCGTCGCCTGCGAACCATCGAGACCTCCTGACACCGTGGTCAGCGAATTCGACATCATCCGGCGGCATTTCCTGGCCGCCACGCCGGCACGCGAGGATGTGTTGTTGGGCGTGGGCGACGACTGTGCCCTGCTGCAGGTGCCGGCTGATCGCCTGCTGGCGGTGAGCAGCGATACCCTGGTCGCGGGACGCCACTTCGATCCCGGCGTGGCGCCCGATGCCCTCGGCCACAAGGCCCTGGCGGTCAACCTCAGCGATCTGGCAGCGATGGGGGCAGAGCCGGTCTGGGCGAGCCTGTGTCTCACCCTGCCGGAGGCCGACGAGGCCTGGATCGCCGGCTTTGCGCAGGGCTTTGCGACCCTGGCACACCGCCATGGTGTACAGCTCGTTGGCGGTGATACCACGCGCGGTCCCCTGTCGATCAGCGTCACCGTCCACGGTCTGCTCGAGCCCGGCCGGGTATTGCGTCGTGACGCGGCAAGGCCTGGCGATCTGTTGTATGTGACCGGACACCTGGGCGATGCCGGGCTGGCGTTGCTGGCACGGCAGGGGCTTTACGTGCGCGATGGCAGCATGGCGGAACTGCAACAGCGGCTGGACCGGCCAGAGCCCCGGGTCGATGAGGGTCGTGCAGCCGCCGGCCTTGCACATGCGGCCATCGATCTCTCGGATGGGCTGGGTTCAGACCTGCGCCACCTGTGCGAGGCGAGCGGCGTGGGGGCCTTGCTGTATCTCGAGAGCCTTCCCCTGTCCAACGCGGTACGGGACTATGTAGAGGAGACCGGCGACTGGTCGGTGCCCCTGTCGTCTGGCGACGACTACGAGCTGCTGCTGAGCGTGCCGGCGGACCGGCAGAGTGTCTTCGAGAGGGCAGCCCGGGACTGGTTGGTGCCGGCCACCTGGGTGGGGATGGTCGACCACGGTCGGACCGTGCGCGCCATGTATCCCGATGGTCGTCTAGAGCACGAGATTACAGGCGGATATGACCACTTCCGGGAGTGAGCGGCTGCCGCGCCCCGACCTGGGTCGGCCGCTGCACTTTCTGGCCTTCGGCTTTGGCGCGGGTTGTTCGCCCAGGGCCCCCGGTACCATGGGAACCCTGGTCGCGGTCGCGCTCTATCTCCCGCTATCGCATCTCTCGCTGCCCTTGTACGCGGCAGTCGTCCTGAGTGTCATACTCGCAGGTATCCCCATCTGCGGCTGGTCTGCGCGCCACTTGGGGGTCCACGATCATCCGGGTATCGTGTGGGACGAGATCGCAGGCTATCTGTTGACCATGCTGGCGGCCCCGCCTGGGCTGCCGTGGGTCATGGCGGGCTTCGTGCTGTTTCGCCTCTTCGATATTCTCAAGCCCTGGCCGATCCATTGGTTGGACCGGCGGGTCGGCGGCGGCCTCGGTATCATGCTGGACGATGTGGCGGCCGGTCTGGCGGCCTGGGGCGTCCTGCAGGTTGCGGCCCTCATGATTAACGGGCATTGACCGATAGATCCGTGTGTACAGAGACCGACACGGAGGACCTGCCATGCCCAGGCTGACCATGATCCTGCTCCTCACCCTCGTGACTGGCGTGGCGAATGCCGCCCAGGTGAGAGTGCTGGCGCTGTTTCCCGGGAAGGCGATGCTGGAGGTGGACGGCCGCCGCAAGGTGCTTTCCGATGGTGAGCGTCTCGACGGTGTGCGCCTGATTGCCGCAACTCCCTCCGAGGCCAGGGTGGAGATCGGTGGCCGCATCGAGCGGCTGCGGCTGGGGGGTGGGGTGGCCAGTCGCTTCGCCACCCCCGCGCGTGAGGAGATCCGCCTGCTGCGCCAGGGCAACGCCTTCTATGTGGACGGATTGATCAACGGCCAGCCGGTACGGATGCTGGTGGACACGGGGGCATCGACGGTGGCACTCAGCGAGCGTGATGCGCGTCGCCTGGGCATTCCCTATGTGGCGAAAGGGCAGGGCGCGCAGGTGCAGACCGCTTCCGGGACCGCACGCGCCTTCGCCGTGCGTCTCAAGTCGCTCAAGCTGGGCACCCGTACCTTCCGCAATGTCCAGGCAATGGTGGTGGAGGGCGACTACCCGCGCAACGTGCTGTTGGGCATGAACGTGATCGGCGCCTTTGAGGTGGATCACCGCGGCAATCTGATGATCCTGCGCGCACGCCACTGATCTGCTCTGAATAGCCCACTATCCCCAGGGCTCGGAGTCGGTCCCCGAGGGGCTGGAGTCCAGTCCAGGGATCGGGGGTACCGACTCCGACCCGGATCTGAAGGGGTCACCCTTTGCCGGTGTCTGCTTCCTTGTCGTGCTCGATCAGGGCGTAGGCGGAGTGGTTGTGGATGGACTCGAAGTTCTCCGACTCCACCGTATAGGCGCAGACACGGTCATCGGCATTCAGGCGCGCGGCCACGTCCCGCACCATGTCCTCGACGAACTTCGGATTGTCGTAGGCCCGTTCGGTGACATACTTTTCGTCCGGCCGTTTCAATAGGCCGTATAGTTCACAAGAGGCCTCCTGTTCGACCATCTCAATGATCTCTTCGATCCAGATGAACTTGCAGGTGCGCACCGTGACGGTCACATGGGAACGCTGGTTGTGTGCCCCATAGTCGGAGATCGACTTCGAGCAGGGACAGAGGCTGGTCACCGGCACCACCACCTTGATGAACATCTCCGGCTTGCCGTTGCGGATCTCGCCGATCAGGGTCACCTCGTAGTCGAGCAGGCTCTCCACGCCCGAGATCGGGGCCTTCTTGTTGATGAAGTAGGGAAAGCTCATCTCGATGTGGCCCGCCTCGGATTCGAGACGCTCGGCCATCTCGCTGAGCATCTGCTTGAAGGTCTCGACCGATATCTCACGCTCGTGGGCATTGAGGATCTCGACGAAGCGAGACATGTGCGTGCCCTTGAAGTTGTGGGGCAGGTACACGTACATGTTGAAGTTGGCGATGGTGTGCTGCTCGCCCTCGCTGCGGTCGGCGACTCTCACCGGATGACGGATGTCCTTGATGCCGACCTTGTCGATGGCGATGTGCCGGGTGTCGGCGCTCGACTGGACGTCTTCGATCTCTTCGGCATTGACGGGCTTGGGGGTGGAAACTGTGGTCATGGGCGATCCGGGCGGCAGCGCCGCTGCCTCGCTAAGTTGACTGAATTGGTAGGAAATTATACCGCCCGGGCGATACGACTCCAAGGGATCAATCACCGGGGTGAAGCGGGGAATTATGCCCTCGATCCGGGGTTTGCTCCAGCGACTTGGCGTTCCCGCACAGGGCCCCGTCATCCATCTTTGTAACCTACTTGAAAAATGGAGCGGGTGTCTGCGCGAAAAACGTCGGCGGCAGGGATGCCGCCGTCGAGCCTACAAGGATGTATTTACGGCGTTTTTTCGGGCAGACACCCGCTCC
>RFHJ01000119.1 GCA_003696905.1 Gammaproteobacteria bacterium
CGCCGCCGCCGCAGGACGCCGGCGGCGCGCCCCATGGCGCGCAGTAGATGCCAGGGGGCCAGCAGCCGTGCCAGGATGCCCTGCCCTCGCAGACGGTGGGCAGGAATCAGGTCGAGTTCGATCCCCTGCTCCGGTACCACGCGGGACTCGAAGCTGTTCGGCGTGCCCAGCCAACTGACCTCGCAACCGCGCGCACGCAGCTCCCCCGCCACCGCCAAGGCGGGGAACACATGGCCGCCGGTGCCACCCGCCATGATCATCACGCGCGCTGCCATTTGCCCTCCTTTTCCACGCCGGCCTCCTGATTCTCGCGATACACCCGGGCGAGCAGGCCAACGGCAATGCAACAGGCGATCAGGCTGTTGCTGCCGTAGCTGATGAATGGCAGGGTCAGGCCCTTGGTCGGCAACAGGCCCATGTTGACCCCGATATTGATGAAGGCCTGCATGCCGATCCACAAACCAACGCCATAGGCGACAAAGGCGGCATAGCGGGCACCACGGCTTTCGGCACGCGCACCGATGGCAAAGGCCCGCCAGACGAACAGGCCGAACAGCAACACGATGGCGAGCGAACCGACCAGCCCGAACTCTTCGCCGATCACCGCCATCACGAAATCGGTATGTGCCTCGGGCAGATAGAACTGCTTCTGAATCCCGTTGCCCAGTCCCACACCGGTCCATTCACCGCGGCCGAAGGCGATCAGGGCCTGGGTCAGCTGATAGCCCGCGTCGCGGGCCTGTTCCCAGGGATTGAGAAAGGAGGTCACCCGGGCCATGCGGTACGGAGAGACATAGATCAGCGCCGCCAGAGCCCCTGCGGCACACAGGATCAGCACTCCGAACTGCCACAACCTGGCGCCGGCCAGAAAGAGCATGCCGAAGGCGGTGGCCAACAGCACCGCGGTGGTGCCGAAATCGGGTTGCAGCATGATCAGACCACAGGCGACCAGCAGCAACACCAGTGGCCGCACGAACCCCTTCATCTCGAAGGCCACGGCGAACCGGTGGCGTACCACGTAGCCGGCCATGTAGAGCACCACGAACAGCTTCATGAATTCAGAGGTCTGCAGGCTCAACGGCCCCACGCCCACCCAGCGCAGGGCGCCATTGGCCTCGCGACCCAGACCCGGCACGAACACCAGGGAGAGCAGCACCAGGCCAAGGAAATAGAGCCAAGTACTCCAGCGTTCCCAGCGCGCCATCGGGGTGAACCAGACCGCCACCCCGCCGGCCAGACCCAATGCCAGGGCGAACAGATGCCGCTCGACGAAACGCAGCGGCTCGCCGGAACGCATCCCCTGGGGCAGGGAGGCGGATGCCACCATCACCACCCCGATCCCCAGCAACAGGCCGGCCACCAGTAGCAACACGGTGTCGTGACGGGCACGAGTGGCGGCATTGCCACGGCTCCTGGCCATCGGAATCCCTTGGGTCGCTGCCACGCTCATGCCCCCAGCCGCCTCACCAGACCACGGAAGCGATCGCCCCGCTCCGCGTAGTCGCGGAACTGATCGAAACTGGCACAGGCGGGCGCCAGAAGGACGTGATCACCGGGACGTGCCATCTCCAGGGCCAGGCCCACTGCCTCTTCCAGGTCGCCGGCATCGGCCACCTGGCAGGATTCCGGAATGGCCGGGCGGATCTGCTCGCGATCGCGTCCCATCAACACCACCCCGCGCGCATGGCGGGCGAGCGCCTCGCGCATCTCACCGAAGTCGCCCTCCTTGCAATCGCCCCCGAGGATCATCACGGCGCGACTGTCGTCTCCCTGCTCGAGCCCCTTGAGTGCCGCCAGCGCGGCGCCGACATTGGTGGCCTTGCTGTCGTTGTACCAGCGCACCCCATTGACCTCGCCGACGAACTCGCAACGGTGCGGCAGGCCGGGGAAACGGCGCAGCACCTCGGTCATCACCTCGGGGGGCAGATTGAGAACACTGCCAATCGCCAGCGCCGCCAATGCATTGGCCCGGTTGTGCAATCCCGGTATCAGGACCTCGTCGGCTGCGATCAGCGGTGTCGTCCCCTGGCACAGCCAGGTCCTGCCGGCCTGTTCACGCACGCCGAACTGTTCCTCGTCGCACGGCTCGCCGAGGGTGAAGGTCACGGCATTCCCGGCACCGGGCATCGCCATCACCACCGGATCATCCGCGTTGCAGACACGGGTCTCCGCGCCCTCGAGGACACGGGCCTTGGCAGCGGCGTAGGCCGCCAGATCGGGATACCGATCCATGTGGTCGGGCGACAGGTTCAGCACGCAGGCCACTGCCGGATAGAGACTGCGAGTGGATTCCAGCTGAAAGCTGGAGAGCTCCAGGACATAGAGTTCGGTTCGATCGTCCAGCAGATCCAGTGCCGGCGTACCCAGATTGCCTCCCACAGCCGCCCGCAGCCCGGCGGCCTTGACCATCTCCCCCACCAGGGTGGTAACGGTGCTCTTGCCGTTGGAACCGGTGATGGCCACCACCGGGGCCCGAACGGCGCGCGCAAAGAGTTCGATGTCGCCGATCACCGGCACCCCGCGGGTACTGGCCCGCGCGATCTGGGGTGTACTCAGGGGCACACCGGGACTGACCACCAGCATGTCGGCCTGCTCGAACAGGGCGTCGTCGAAGCCGCCGAGGAAGGCAGCCACGTCCTTGTGTTCCTGCTGCAGCTGTGCCAGACCAGGGGGCTCGGCGCGGCTGTCCACGATGGCGACCGGTATGCCCTGGCGCTTGAGATGGCGCGCAACCGACAGGCCGGTGGCACCAAGGCCCACTACCAGGGTTCGCAGGGGCTGGTTGTCGTTCTCTGCCATTGCGCTCACCCTACCCCTCAGCGGATCTTCAGACTGGCCAGGCCGACCAGTACCAGAATGACGGTAATGATCCAGAAGCGCACGATCACGCGCGGCTCCGGCCAGCCCTTGAGCTCGAAGTGGTGATGCAGCGGCGCCATGCGGAAGATACGCTTGCCGGTGAGCTTGAAGGAGGCCACCTGCAGCATCACCGAAACGGTTTCCATGACAAAGACACCACCCATGATGAACAGGGTCACCTCCTGGCGTGTCGCCACCGCCAGCACCCCCAGCGCCGCTCCGAGGGCCAGGGCCCCCACGTCACCCATGAAGACCTGGGCCGGATAGGCGTTGAACCAGAGAAAACCCAGCCCGGCACCCACCAGTGCCCCGGCGAAGATGGCCAGTTCACCCACCCCTGGCAGGTGGGGTATCAACAGATACTCGGCGAAACGCGCATGGCCGGAGACATAGGCAAAGATTCCCAGGGCACCGGCCACCAGGACGGTGGGCAGGATGGCCAGACCATCCAGGCCATCGGTCAGATTCACCGCATTGGAAGAGCCGACGATGACGAAATAGGTCAACAGAATGAACCAGGGACCGAGATCGAGGGCAAAATCCTTGAGGAAGGGAAGGAACAGCTGGGTCTCCGCCGGCACCTGTGCGGTGGCGTACAGGGCATAGGCCGCCCCCAATCCGAAAAGGGACTGCCACAGGTATTTCCAGCGCGCCGCCAGACCCCGCGCATCACGCAACACCAGTTTCTTGTAGTCATCCCACAGCCCCACGGCGCCAAACGCCAGGGTGGTCAGCAACACGATCCATACATAGCGGTTGCCCAGGTCGCTCCAGAGGAGGGTGGAGACCGCGACCGCCACCAGGATCAGCGCCCCTCCCATGGTGGGCGTGCCCGCCTTCGACAGATGACTCTGCGGGCCGTCGTCCCGTACCGTCTGCCCGATCTTGTAGCGCGACAGACGGCGGATCATGCCGGGGCCCACGAGAAAGGAGATCAGCAGCGCGGTGAGAACGGCCAGGATGGTGCGCAGGGTGATGTAGCGAAACACCCCAAAGCCGCTGTCGAACATCGCGAGATAGTTGGCCAGTTCGATCAGCATAGGGTCTCCTCCGCGGCCAGGGAGCGCACCACCCGATCCATGGCGCTGGCCCGCGAGCCCTTCACCAGCAGGGCATCCTTCGGCTCCACGACCTGCTCCAGATGACGCACCACGGCCTCCCATTCGTCGAAGTGCCGCCAGTCGCCGGGAAACCGCTCGCCGGCATGGCGGCTGAGCTGCCCGCAGGTCACCAGCCGCTCGATGCCCGCCCGGCCCGCCAGCTCGCCCAGCTCGGCATGCAGCCGTTCCTGCTCGGGACCGAGCTCGCCAAGATCCCCCAGCACCAGGGTCCGCCGTCCGGGCAGGGCCGCCAGCACCGCCACCGCCGCCGCGACCGAGTCGGGGTTGGCGTTGTAGCTGTCGTCCAGCAGCAGGGCCCCACTGGCCGCGGGAACAGGACACAGCCGTCCCTTCACCGGCCGCATCGAGGCCAGCCCGGCCTTCACATCGTCCGGCGATACGCCCAGGGCCAGTGCCGCCGCCGTGGCGGCCAGGGCGTTCATGCGATTGTGGGCCCCGGCCAGTGAGAGTCGGAGCTCGAAGCGCCCTCCGGCATGCTCCACGTCGAAGCGGGTCTCGAAACGGTCACCGATCCGCTCGATATGCAGGCTTTCCGGCGGGCTGCGCACGTCGGCGGTCGCATCCAGGCCGAAACCGAGCAGGGATCTGCCCGCCGCCAGCTTGCGCCAGAGCCCGGCATGGGGATCGTCCGCATTGAAGACGAAGGTACCGCCCTCGGCCAGCCCCTCCAGGATCTCGGCCTTGGCGCGAGCCACACCCCTCACCGAGCCGAACCCTTCCAGATGCGCGCGCCCGGCGTTGTTCAGTACCGCCACGTCCGGCCGGGCGATTCGGCTGAGATAACCGATCTCGCCGGGACGATTGGCCCCCATCTCGATCACGCCAAACGCCTCGTCCTGCAGGCGCAGCAGGGTCAGCGGCATGCCGATCTCGTTGTTCAGATTCCCCCGCGTCGCCAGCACACTGTGGCTCCGGGAAAGAATGGCTGCCAGCATCTCCTTCACGGTGGTCTTGCCGTTGGATCCGGTCACCGCGACGATGCGCGCCGGCGCACGTTGCCGCCAGGCCTGTGCCAGTTCACCGAGCGCACGCCGGGTATCCGGTACCTGCACGGTCGGCATCGGCGTCTCCACGGGGCGCTGCACCATGGCCGCCACGGCCCCGCGTTGGGCCGCCACCGGCAGATAGTCGTGCGCGTCGAAATGCGGGCCAACCAGGGCCACGAACAGCTCACCGGTCGCCAGGGTACGGCTGTCGCTGCTCACGCGGGAGAAGCGTGCATCCCTGCCATGCAACCGACCACCGAGCAGCTGGGCCGCTTCCGAGAGGCGCATCGAGATCATGCGGCACGCTCCCGCAGCACCCGCTGTGCCTGCTCCAGATCGGAGAAGGGGATGCGCGCATCCCCCACCAGTTGAAAGCGCTCGTGGCCCTTGCCGGCGATCAGCACCAAATCGTCGGGTCCGGCCGCGGCGATCGCCTGCTCGATGGCACGCGCGCGGTCGCGCTGCACGGCCACCCGGTCGGGACTGCGCATGCCCGCGAGCACCGCTTCGATGATCCGTTCACCGGGCTCGCTGCGCGGATTGTCGTCGGTCAGAATCACCCGGTCCGCCAGACGCTCGGCAACCGCACCCATGCGCGGTCGCTTGTCGCGGTCGCGGTCTCCACCACAGCCGAACACGCACAACACCTGGCCCTTCGCGTGTTCACGCACCGCCTGCAGCGCCTTCTCCAGCGCGTCCGGGGTATGGGCATAGTCGATCACCACGCCGGGAAGGCCGGCGCCACCCAGAAGATTCATCCGTCCGGGCACCGGCTCGACCCGGGACAGGGTGTCGCAGGCCCGCTCCAGCGGCATGTCCCAGGCCAGCAGCACCGCCAGGCTCAACATCAGATTGTCGATGTTGAAGCGCCCCAGCAGGCCGGCGGCCAACTCGCCGTCTCCCCAGCTGGACTCGAAGCGTACCCGCTGACCCCGCGCATGGGGCTCGACCTCGAGAATCCGCAGATGGCGATCCGCCAGCAGCGGAGGACGCTCGCTTCCCACCGCGACGGTCATGGTGCAGGCGCTGACCTCCTGCAGCAGCTCCCTTCCCGCCCGGTCGTCTGCGTTGATTACGGCCAGGGACAGGCCCGGCCGGCGGAAGAGCCGCGCCTTTGCTTCGGCATAGGCCACCATGCTGCCGTGGTAATCGAGATGGTCATGCGAGAGATTGCTGAACACGGCCGTATGGAAGGGGACACCGGCCACGCGCCCCTGATCCAGGGCGTGGGAGGAGACTTCCATCGCCACCGACCTGACGCCCAACTGCACCTGGCGCGCCAGCTCCGCCTGCAGCGAGACCGCATCCGGGGTGGTATGGGTCGCCGGCTGCAACCGATCCACCGGCCCGTTGCCCAGGGTACCGATCACCCCGGCATTGACCCAATGGGAGAGCGCCTGGCCGAGAAAGTGACTGATACTGGTCTTGCCGTTGGTACCGGTCACCCCCACCACCCGCAGGGACAGGCCCGGCTGCCCAAAGAAGCGGGCCGCGATCACACCCGCCTTGCGGCCCAGTGACTCGACCGGCAATACCGGAATGGGCGCATCGGCGGCGGCACGCATGAGCCGCGCCAGATCCCAGCGTCCTCCCGGCTCGACCAGCGCGCACCGGGCCCCTGCCTCGACCGCCTGATCGAGATAGTCCATGCCATGCGTGGCCTGTCCATGGATGGCGAGAAACAGACTGCCGGGCCCCACCTCGCGGCTGTCCTGGGCGATCCCGTCGACCGCCAGGTGAGCGTGCCCAGCGGCGTCGGCGATGCCGTCGAGCAGGTCGCCCAGCAACAGGGCCTTGTGGTCGGGACGCTGCGCCACTAGCGACCTCCCCCGGCCTGGGCCAATCGAACCTGTGGACGCCCGAGTGCGTCCGGCGGCACATTCAGCAGGCGCAGGGCCTCGCGCATCACCCTGGCGAACACCGGTGCGGCCACATCGCCCCCGTAGTATTCCTTGCCCCGCGGCTCGTCGATCATCACGGCGAGCACCAGTCGCGGATGCGACGCCGGCGCCATGCCGACGAAAACGGCACGGTAGCGCTTCTGCGAGTAACCGCCGAACCGGTCGAGCTTCTTCACCGTGCCGGTC
>RFHJ01000120.1 GCA_003696905.1 Gammaproteobacteria bacterium
CCGCAGGACTTCATGGCCTCATTCATGGGCAAGGACACCTGGTGGTCGGTACCCGCCGCCGTCGTGATGGGCATCCCGATGTACACCAACGCCGCCGGCATCATACCCATCGTCGAGGCCCTGATCGGCAAGGGCGCGGCCCTCGGCACCACCCTCGCCTTCATGATGAGCGTGATCGCATTGTCCCTGCCGGAGATGCTGATCCTGCGCAAGGTACTCAAGCTGCCCTTGATCGCCACCTTCGTCGGTGTGGTGGGCACCGGCATTCTCCTGGTGGGCTTTCTGTTCAACGCTGTCCTTTAACGAGAGGAAGAAGCCATGTCTGCACCTGAACTGCATTCATCCATCATCGCCCTGGTCTCGCTCGCCTCGGGCATCGCCAGCAAGCACCCGGACATGGGCCTGTGCCAGCTGGAAAAACTGCGCGGCATGGGCATCCCGGACGAGCAGATCGCCACGGTGATCGAGATCGCCCGCCACATCCGCGACGAGGCAGCACAGAAGCTGGATGCCGCCTTCGACGAAAAGGCCGGGATCGCGCTGCCCGAAGCGCAGCGGATAACGACGGAGCCCACCCTGCCCGAGCTCCAGATCGAAACCGGGAACAGTTGCTGTTCCACCACACCCAGCGGCCAGAGCTGCTGCTGAGTGTTACCCATCCCACTTCCGACAAGAGGATCGACAAATGACCGTAAACAGTGCAGTCAACGCAATGGCCGGCGCCTTCGTACTCATCGGCCTGGGGTTGGCCCATTTCTCCAACACCATCGACATCACCCAGCCCAGCTGGCTTTGGCTGGTGGCCTTCGTGGGCGCCAACCTGTTCCAGTCCAGCTTCACCGGCTTCTGCCCCGCAAAATCGGTATTTCGTGCTTTGGGGCTGAAGGATGCCGACGCCGGCAACTCCTGCTGCTCCTGAGGTGGTAACGATGAAGAACATCAAGGTACTCGGCACGGGATGTGCCAACTGCAAGACCACCCTGAAGCTGATCGAAGAGGCCGCCAAGGCCAAGGGCGTCGAGGTGGAGCTGGAAAAGGTCGAAGACCTGCCGCAAATCATGAGCTATGGCGTGATGTCCACACCCGGCGTGGTGGTCGACGGCAAGGTCGTCCATGCCGGCGGCATTCCCTCCAAGGAGGCCATCAACGGTTGGCTGGAGGGCAGCAACGAAGAAGGCTGCTGCAGCGGCAGCGACAACAGCGGCAGCGGTTGCTGTGGCTAAAGCGCGAGACATCCTGGCACTGGGCCTGGTGCTGGCGACCGGCACCGTTGCTGCCCAGGTGCAGTGCATCTCGACAGTGGATTCCCACGGTGACCGCGCACTGGTGGAGCAGGGTGATTTTCGAGCCAGTGTGAACTGGCAGAATACCAGCTTGCAGCCGACCACCATTGGCTATGGTTCCGCGGCACGACGGGCCTATGAGCTGACCGTGGATCAGGGCCGTGTCTTTATGGTGCGACCAAAGGGAGAGGGCTTCGAGGTACGCCACGATCCCCGCCCGGACGAAGGGGCGGTGATGCTGCAATTGGCCTCCCCGTCGAAATGGCAGCCGGTCACCCAGCTTGACGAGATCTCGACCTTCGACGATCTGGCCTTTCTGCTCGACGAGCTGCTCGAGGAGATCGATTGCGGTGAAGACGCCGTACTCCCCTTCCGTATCGAAGGGCACATCCAGGCCGCCACCTGGAGCCTGGACACCCGACCGGTGAACCATGTTGGACATGCCGGGCCACAGCAAGCGGCCATCGTCGGCATCTACAGCCGCCACGACAAGAAACGTCTGTTCATGGTGCCCGGCTACAACCTGCATGCCCATATCGTACTCAAAGGTGATGGCTTTGCCGGACACCTGAGGGACCTGCAACTCACCGAGGGGGCGATTCTTTATCTTCCAGCACAGCGAGATTGAGATCATAGGTACCTCCTGGCGGGGTCAAGTCAAAAAGGTCTGTTCGCCTTCCACTTGCGCACTCCCACACCCGCAAAGTTACTTTTCCCAGACCCGACCTCATAAGGCCTTTTTCTCGATGATAGGTGGGGATACCATGCCGCGATGACAGGCTCAGGGCCATCCCTCCGCATGCCCACCCGGATCTTTCGATATATCGCTGTTTGCCTCACCCTTCTCGGCGCCCACCCGCCTCTTGCCGAGGCGGCAGCTTCGCCCCCGACCGCATCGAAATCGCTTGACTTCCGGGCGCCTGCTGCACCCCTTGTCTCATCGAGGCAATGTCGTGACTGCCACCCTCGCCTCTATACACAATGGCAGACATCGCGCCATGCGCAGGCACTGTCCCCCGGAGTGATGGGGCAGCTGCCGGCATTCGACGACGCCACGTCGCGAATGTGCCTGAAATGCCATGCGCCGCTGTCGGCCCGGGACACGACCGAGCCAACCGAGATCACCACAGACGGCGAAGCGGTCGGCTGCATTGCCTGTCATGTAAGGGATGGCAAAATTGTGGGCCCGCGCGATCTCAGCGCGACCCCTCACGGATCGGTTAGCGGGGACAAGCGATTCAGACAGGCCGATTTCTGCGCCCCCTGTCACCAGTTCGCGCCCGGCGACGTCGCCGTCAATGGCAAGTTGCTGGAGAACACCCTCGAGGAATGGCGCCGTTCCCGTTATGGCGAGCTGGGCGTCACCTGCCAGGCCTGCCACATGGCAGGCGGCTATCATGGCTTCCGCGGTATCCATGACCCGACCACTGTCCGCCGTGCGCTTGCCATGTCGGTAAAGCGGGTGCCGGCCGGGGTCCGAATCGAGATCGCCAATCGCGGTGCGGGCCATGGCGTACCCACCTATATCACCCCGCGTATCGAGATTTCGGTCAGCGCCCCTGGGCAAGAGACGCATCTACGGCAA
>RFHJ01000121.1 GCA_003696905.1 Gammaproteobacteria bacterium
CTCGCGGGAGAGCTCGCGCTTGGCCTCGCTCGTGGCGAGGCGGCGTGCAATCTGCTGATTCATCGGTCCTTTCCCTTCATTTGCGCCCTGGCGCGTTTGCATCGGGTGCCGCGCACCCATCGGCGGAGCATGTCCATGGTCTGAAAATAGACCCATTGCACGACCCAATTCCCCACCTTTGATGCATCGATTTTCCCGGGCCAACCTCGGGCGAAGGCGGTAGGATACCTCCCCCGGCAGCCTTCTTGTTGCCGATCGTCGAATCCGGAAATATCACGACACCCCTCCGCGTGGAGCAAGATGCAATGATCAGTACCTGTGTGGTCGGCTTGGGCGCCATGGGCGCCGGTATCGCGGGCAACCTGCATCGGGCCGGCATGCTCGCCAGTGCCTGGAATCGTACGCCGGAACGAGGCCGCGCCGCGGCCGAACGCCATGGCTTCCGACTCTTTCCTCACCTCCAATCGGCAGTCCAGAGTGCGGAGTTGATCATCACCTCCGTCTCGGCCGACGAGGATCTGATGGAGATCACGCATCGCATCGCACCCCTGTTGCAGGCGGGCAATGTGGTGGTGGACACCTCCACCGTGAGCGTCAAGACCGCGCAGCGTGCGGCAGAGATCTACGAGGCCCACGGGGTGCATTTTCTCGATGCTCCGGTCTCCGGCGGCAAGGAAGGCGCCGAGAAGGGCACCATGGTGATGATGGTCGGCGGCGACGCAGAAGTACTGCGCCAGATCATGCCGGCGCTGGAGGCGATCAGCCGAAAGGTGGTCCACATGGGGCCGGTGGGCAGTGGCCAGGCGACCAAGGCGGTCAACCAGATCATGGTCGCCGGCATCAATCACGCAGTCACCGAGGCGCTCGCCTTCGGCCAGCACCAGGGGCTGGACATGGACAAGGTCATCGATGTGGTCGGTGGCGGCGCGGCAGGCAACTGGTTCCTGGACCACCGGGGACACAGCATGTGCGAGGGTCGCTTCGACCCCGGGTTCCGGGTCGCCCTGCACCACAAGGATCTGCGGATCTGTCAACAGATGCTGGCAGAGGAACACAAACAGCTTCCCTGCATCGAGATGACCCTGGTCAACTATGAGCGCCTGATGGAGGCGGGTCACGGCGATGAGGACATCTCCGCCCTATTCCGCCTGAAGAAGGCCCTGCTCGAAGACAAATAGCGGCAATGCAGGATCTCAACCCGCGCCAGCGGGAAGCGGTACGTTATCTCGACGGCCCTTCGCTGGTACTGGCCGGTGCCGGTTCGGGCAAGACCCGGGTGATCACCGCCAAGATCGCCCACCTGATCGGCCATGCCGGCATCCCGGCACGCCACATATTCGCCGTCACCTTCACCAACAAGGCCGCGAGGGAGATGCGGGCGCGCGTCGATCGACTGCTGGAGGGCAGTGATGGGCGAGGACTCAATGTCTCCACCTTCCATACCTTCGGGCTGAACCTGCTTCGTCGGGAACACCGAGCGGCCGGACTGCGGACCGGGTTCAGCATCCTGGACGAACAGGACGTCGAACAACTGCTGAAGGAACTGTCAAAACAGACCGAGCTGGACCGCCAGGGCCTCCAGATCGCGCGTCACCAGATCTCCCGATGGAAGAATGAACTGATTGACCCGGCCACTGCCCTTTCACGCGCCGAAGACGACCATCAGGCCTTCCACGCCGCGCTCTACCGTGCCTACGCAGAGGCCCTCCAGGCCTACAACGCCGTCGATTTCGATGACCTGATCCTGCGTCCGGTGCGCCTCTTGGAAGAGAACACAGAACTGCGGGAACGCTGGGAGAACCGGGTGCGCCACCTGCTGGTGGATGAATACCAGGACACCAATGGCGCGCAGTACCGCCTGGTCCAGCTGCTGGCGGGCGTGCGCGCCGCCTTCACCGTGGTCGGCGACGACGACCAGTCCATCTACGCCTGGCGTGGCGCCCGCCCGGAAAATCTGGCCCGGCTGCAGCAGGATTTTCCCCAGCTCAAGGTCATCAAGCTGGAGCAGAACTATCGCTCCACCGGCCGTATTCTGCGCGCCGCCAATGAGCTGATCGGCAACAATCCCCATGTCTTCGAGAAACGCCTGTGGAGCGAGCTGGGGCCGGGCGACCCGATCCGCGTCATCCATTGCCGCGACGAGGAGGCCGAGGCGGAGCGGGTCGCCACCGCCATCATCCAGCATCGATTCAACCACCGAAGCCATTTCGCCGATTTTGCGATTCTGTACCGCGGCAATCACCAGGCCAGGATCTTCGAGAAGGCCTTGCGCACCCACAACATCCCCTATTTCATCAGCGGGGGCACCGCCTTCTTCTCGCGCGCGGAGATCAAGGATCTGATGGCCTACCTGCGCCTGATCAGCAATACGGATGACGACGCGGCCCTGCTGCGCATCATCAATACCCCACGGCGCGAGATCGGCCACACCAGCCTACAGAAGCTCTCGGCCTGGGCGGCCGAGCGGGGCAGTTCCCTGTTCGACGCCATCGATACCCTGGGCATAGAACAGACCCTTGGGGCGCGAGCGCTGCGACGCCTGCACGCCTTCCGCGAATGGATGATCGGTCTGCAGCGGCTCGCCGCCCACCAGCCGCCCGCTGCGGTTCTCGAACAGTTACTGCAAGACCTGGACTATCGGGGCTGGCTGGATCAGAGCAGCAGCAGCGACAAGGTCGCCGAACGCCGCTGGGAAAACGTGCGTGAACTGGCGGAATGGCTGGAGCGCCTGCAGCAGGACGAGCACAAGGGAGAGACCCTGCCGGAGCTGGTCGCCCACCTCTCCCTGATGGACATCCTCGAACGACAGGACGAGGACGACGCCGGGGACCGGGTGGCGCTGATGACCCTGCACGCCGCCAAGGGCCTGGAGTTCCCGGTCGTGTTCCTGGTCGGTATGGAAGAAGGCCTCCTGCCACACCAGACCAGCATCGAGGCGGATGACATCGAGGAGGAACGCCGCCTGGCCTATGTCGGTATCACACGCGCGCAGCGCGAACTGATCATCACCACCGCGGAACGCCGCCGCCGCGGGGGCGAGATCGTGCGCTGCGAACCGAGTCGATTCCTCAAGGAACTTCCCGATGAGGACCTGCAATGGGAAGGGCGTGGCGTAACTCTGAGCGAAGAGGAGCGACAGGCACGGGGCCGCGCCAGCATCGCCGGACTCAAGGCCCTGCTGGAGAGTTGAAATTCCCGGCCTACGGGTACACCACCAAGAAAACCCTGATAAAAGCCGTCCCTGGCTTTGTCAGGGTACGCTGCGCCGCAAGCCAGGTTTCAGGCTACCTTCAAGACCAATTGCTTACAGCGATCGATTTTGGCGGCTCGTCGCTGAGCCGCGGAAGGCCTGAGTTTGTCAGACCTTCCCTAACTGCTATGAGCTCTTGGCCACATCCCTGATTATGGAAATCAGGTCTACTCACTAGTCTTTGCCCCGGGGTCGGAGTCGTTCCCAAGCATACCGTTTGGCTGGTCTTGGCGGTGTCGAACGACTCCGACCCCTGACACACTCCGCTTTGCGGTTCCTTGCGTCCTTTGCGGTCAGCGGTTTTCCACACCAACTCGCGTGGAGGGAAACACAAAGGTCAAGCCGTCAGCGCAGACTGAGAATCCACTTCACCAGCTTGGTGGCCTCTTCATCGGTGACATTGTTGGGCGGCATGGGAATCTGGCCCCACACACCGGCACCGCCGTTCCGTACCTTGGCGGCAAGCCGCGCCACTGCACCCCCGTCACCCGCGTACTTCGCGGCAACATCCTTGTAGGCCGGTCCCACGACCTTGGTGTTCACCTGATGGCAGTTCAGGCACCCCTTTGCCTGTGCAAGGCCCGTGGCATCCTCGACCGCCGGCGCCTTCCCCATCATGCTCGAAACCGCCTCCATTGCCTGACCCGCGGCCTGCGAGACGGCCTCGCCCGCCTGCTTCGCCACACTCTGCACTGCGGCCGCGGCCGCCTGCACCGCTTTGGTCGCGGTAGCCGCGGCCCCAGGTGCCGACCCACCCCCAACGTCGATACCCGATTCCTCGAGCATATAGGTGATGGCATTACGCAGTTCCTCGTCACTGATATTGCCACCACCGCGCGGCGGCATGGCGCCCTTGCCGGCAATTGCACTCTTCACCAGTCCGTCCAGGCCACCGTTGGCATCGAAGCGCGGTTGCCAGGCATCCGCGGAACCAATCTTGGGCGCATTCAGCGCGCCCGTAGCATGGCAGGCGCCGCAAACCGCGCTCACGACTTCCTTGCCCGACCGAGGTGCAGCCGCTGCAGCCCCCACCTTTGCCACGGCAACTTCACCGACCGGCTTGATCCGTTCCTCGATGGCTGCCTGCCTCCGCTTGTCACCACCCTGCTTTTCCTCGATTCCTTCGCTCACGATATTCGCAGCGGTCATGATCACGATGGTAAAGAGGACCAACAGGCCAAGGACGAAGAGAAACATTCGAAAAAAGCTGGCATCGTTTTGTGCAGACACGGCAGTGCTCCCTTTTTGGGTGATGGAGTTTCCGGGCAGGATTATAACGATTCGCCCTCATCTTTACCCCCTCGACACGGTCTAGACCTTGTCGAACTTGGACGTTCGGAGCCAGGTCGCTCGCGTACGACATGTTCTCAGCCCACGATCAATTTGATCCCCACAGCAAGGGTCACGATCTCGAATGCCCGTTTGATCCATCGATTCCCCTGGCGGATCGCCAGGTGGGCACCCAGATAGCCACCCAGCAGGGAACCCACCAGCAGGGCCGGCAGCCAGCCCCAGCGGATCTCGCCCAACAAACCCAGCGTGAGCGCCCCCGCGCCGTTCCAGAACACCCCCACCAAGATCAGGGTATAGGACACGGCGAGCCTGTAGTCGGCACCAAACCAACGTACCAGCCAGAGGGTAACGAACAGCCCGGTTCCCGAGGTGAGACTGCCATTGAGCACACCGATAAGGAACAACACCAAGCCTCCCACCCACAACCCCATGCCCTGCTGATGGCGAAGTTGCAGCCGTTGGCCCAGTTCACCTCGCCTGAAGGAATAGAGTCCCAACCCCAACGTCAGGAACCCCAGGGCGATCTCGGCGGTGCGCCCAGGTATTTGCAAGATAAGAGAGGCACCCAGGAACACCCCGGGCAACCCGGTCGCGAGGATAAAGAGCACGAACCGCCTTTGCAGCGTCCCCTCCCGGATATGGCGCAGGGTTGCCCCTAGCCCCAACGCCACCGAAGCCACCTTGTGGGTTGCCAGCGCCACGCCGAAGGGCAGCCCCAGGAAAATCAGAATGGGCAACTGAAGCAGTCCTGCCCCTCCCCCAGCGAAGGCCGAGAAGGTATTGGCCATCAGAGAGGCCACAAAGAGAACGATATGATCCAACGAGGAGCTCAAGTGGCTGAGGAATCTGCCGATTATAATGTGTACCCTTCGCAAACCTACTCGAGATGAGTCGTCATCAATGCGCAACCCCTTTCTTCCGACGACATCCTTGCTGATCCTCACCTGCCTCACACAAACGATGGCGTGGGGCGCCAAGATCATGAAATGGGTCGACGACCAGGGAATTACCCACTACGGCACGACGATCCCGCCCGAATATGTACAGAAGGGACACGAAGAGCTCAATGAGCGCGGCATCAAGATAAAGAAGGTGGATCGAGCGCTTACTCCGCAGGAGATCGCCCGTCAGCGAGAACTGGAGGCATTGCGGCGTGAGCAGGAGCGTATCGTGGCCGAGCAACGTGCACGCGATCAGGTACTGCTCAACATGTTCCGCAGCGAAGACGATCTCATTATGGTCCGTGATGGCAAGTTGGCGCAGATCGACGGACAGATCCGGCTGAAGACGGCGCGCATCGAACAACTCAAGAAGCGCCTCAGCAAATGGCAGGCGGCAGCTGCGGTACGAGAGCGCAGAGGACAGAAAGCGACCACCAAACAGCTCGAGCACCTGAAGAATCTTCAGTCCCAGCTCGAGAACACCTATGCCAGTATTGTCGAGAAGGAAGCGGACAAGAAACGTATTGCCGCCAAGTACGCCTATCAGCTGGAACGCTTCCGTCAGCTCAAACGCGGGTTCCGCGCGAACAGTACCGATGACGTCTCTGAGGCACCCCGTCAGCCCAAGGTCATCGAGGTGGAAGGGGCCTACGTCTGCCCGGACAGAGCCACCTGTGACCGGCTCTGGCCACTTGCCAAGAAATGGGCGAGGCAACACGCGACGACGCCGGTCGAGGTAATCGGCGAACGCATCCTGGTCACCAAGGCGGCGCAAAAGCCCCACGACATCAGCCTCGCCGTATCCCGGCTGGAAAAGAATGGTGTCGAGCGTCTGTTTCTGGACATCAGCTGTCAGGCCAGTGTCAGCGGCGAGGACTTCTGCAGGACCGAGGGGGTCAAAGTACTGCGCCGCCGATTCGTGGAGGCGATGCGCCGGGCAACGCAGCGCTCAGTCGGTGAACAGGGCACGCCGGAGAGCGGCCCAGTCGTTGTCCCAGTTGAGCAGGCTGGGGCGGGAGAATCGTGATCGCTCGAATTGGTGCAGACGGCCTTCCACGTAGGCGGTGAGCAGACTGGCGGCCGCCTCCGGTTCCAAGCACAGCATCACATCCTGCCGAATGGCCGCCTCGCGCAGAATCTGCCTCAGCTGGGCCTCTATCCGCTCGAAGAACTTCTGCACCCGCTCCAGCAGCCGTTCCCGCTCGCCAACCAGGGCATCGCCCAGCAGGACCCGGGCAATGCCGGGATTGCGATCGGCGAATCCTAGCAGCAGATAGAGCACCTGGGCACAGCGCGCCTCCGTCCCCCTCTCCTTCTCCAGGATCTGGTTGATCCGGGAGAACACCGCATCCTCGGCAAAGGCGATCAGCCCCTCGAACATGCGCGCCTTGCTCGCGAAGTGGCGATACAGCGCCGCCTCCGAGACGCCAACGGCCCGCGCCAGACCCGCAGTGGTGATGCGGTCGCCGGGATTGCTCTCCAGCTCGCGAGCCAGCGTCTCCAGTATCAGTTGCTTGCGAGAGGGGCGAGGCATGTCACTTGATGAGGGTACCGACACCCTCGTCGGTGAACAGCTCGACCAGGACCGCATGAGGCACCCTGCCATCGATGATATGCGCAGTTCGAACCCCCGACTTGACCGCGTCCAGGGCACAGCGGATCTTGGGCAACATACCCCCGTGGATGGTGCCATCGGCGATCAGCCGACCCACATCCGTCGTGGTCAGGCCGGTGAGAAGTTGTCCCTTGGCATCCAGAAGTCCGGGTGTATTGGTCAACAGGATCAGCTTCTCCGCCTTCAGGACCTCTGCCATCTTGCCAGCCACCAGATCGGCGTTGATGTTGTAGGAGAAACCGTCCTCGCCGACTCCGATGGGCGCCACCACCGGGATGAAATCGCCATGCACCAGCATGTCCACCACCGAGGCGTCGATGCTCTCGACCTCTCCCACGTGGCCGATATCGATGATCTCCGATGGCCTGTCTGCCGTCTCGGGCGTGGTCATCTGCAGCTTGCGCGCCCGGATGAGGTCACCGTCCTTGCCCGTCAGGCCCACTGCCTGGCCGCCGTGACGGTTGATCAGATTGACGATCTCCTTGTTCACCAGACCGCCAAGCACCATCTCCACCACATCCATGGTCTCGGCATCGGTCACCCGCATGCCCTGCACGAACTCGCTCTCCTTGCCGAGCCGCTCCAGCAGGCGACCGATCTGCGGTCCGCCACCATGCACCACCACCGGATTGATGCCGACCGTCTTCATCAGCACCACATCCCGGGCAAAGCCGGCCTTGAGCCGTTCGTCGGTCATGGCATTGCCGCCATACTTGATGACCACCGTACGGCCGGCGAATCGCTGGATATAGGGCAAGGCCTCCGAAAGAACATGGGCGACATCCGCGGCCGCCTTGGCGTTCAAACCCATGGGAATCCTCTTCAGCTACTCGAGATTCAGAAACTGCAGATCAGAAAGGCGGCGTGACATCGGGCAACGCCTTGTGCAACAGCTCACGGAAGCGCGCACGGATCTCCTCCAGCGCCGCCTCGTCGTCGGCCTCGAACCGAAACACCAGGGAGGGTGTGGTGTTGGAGGGACGGACCAATCCCCAGCCTTCGCCAAACTCGATTCGCAGACCATCCAAGTCCACCACCCGGGCATCCGGAAAATTGGCTATCGCCATGATCGCCCGCATAGCCTGCTGGGGCTGGCCCTCTGCCATCATCAGCTGTAGTTCCGGTGTCGCCGGGCTGACCGGCAGCTCCGCCAGTTGCTCGTGAAGGGATCGCGGATCCTCGGTCACCACCTCCAGCAGGCGTGCAGCGACATAGATCCCGTCGTCACTGCCGAACCACCGTTCCTTTATGTAGATGTGCCCCGAATATTCCCCACCGATCAGCGCACCGGTCTCGCGCATCTTCTCCTTCATCAAGGTATGTCCCGCGCGCCACATGATGGGCCGCCCCCCTTGGGCGAGAATGAAGGTAGCGAGGTGACGCGACGACTTCACGTCGAAGATCACGTCGCTGCCCGGGTGGCGTCGCAAGATGTCGCCTGCCAGCAGCATGAGCAGGTGCTCCGGTCGCACCGGCTCCCCCTGATCGTCCACCACCCCAATGCGATCGCCGTCTCCGTCGAAGGCGATTCCGAGGGCAGCGCCCCGCCCAACCACCTCGGCCCTCAGGGCCTCCAGATTTTCCGGCCGACTGGGATCGGGATGATGGTGGGGAAAGCTGCCATCCGGTTCACAGAACAGGGGAACGACTTCGCAACCCAGTCTCTCCAGCAGCCTGCAGGCCACCTCCCCGGCGGCACCATTCCCCCCATCGACCACCACAGTGACCGGATGGCCGAGAGAGATATCCCCGGCAATTGCATCGAGATAGTCGTTCAGTACATCGCGCCGTTCGCGGAATCCGGGGCGTGGCTCGAATCCGCCCTGCTGCATACGCTCGCGCAACTGCTGCAACTGTTCGCCATGTACCGGCGCGGTACGCAGGTACAACTTGAAGCCGTTGTACTCCGGCGGGTTGTGACTGCCGGTGACCATCACCGCGGCACTCTCCGGCGCCCGATGCATGGCGACATAGAGCACCCCCACCGGCACCATGCCGAGTTCCACCACGCGCAAACCCATTTCGGCCAGGCCGTTGCAAAGCGCATCGTAGAGGAGAGGACTGGAGGGGCGGGGATCGTGGGCAATGAACACCTCCTCGACGCCGTTGTCCCGCGCCAGCTCGCCAAAGGCCCAACCGAGGCCCAGCGCCATCCGGTCACTGACCTCGGTCTCGGCCAGTCCGCGGATATCATAGGCACGGAAGCAGTTCGCCGGCGCCGGGACGGCCGGCCGCTCCTCGGTTTCCGTAACCTCGATCCCCAACGATGCCGCCTCCTCCACCGCAGCCTTGGGCTCCTTCGAACGCTTGGTCTTGAGCGCCACCTTCTGCGGAGTGACCCCTCCCCCGCGCCGCTGCTCGCGCACCAGTTCAGACAGTTTGGTCATGGCATCACGCGCCACCTCCGTGACAGCCCCCCCGGTTTCCGGGGCACGCCCCGGGTCGAGTAGCGCCTCGGCCAGGAACGACAGCCTGGCCATGTCAGCGGTCAGGTCTCGCCGCAATGTCCGATGCTGCAGAAATGCCACCGCGATCACCAGCAGCAACAGGGCACCGGCAGCCGACAGCAGCACCCAAACCCCTGCCGCCTGCGCCGGCACAGGAAGATAGTAGACCTTCCAGATGCTGCCAGGCACGGCGATCCCCTCCGCATCCGGAGGCGGCTTTCCGGCTCCGCCCAGGGCATAGCCCTTGCGTCCACCTTGCACCAGCCACAACCGGGCCGTCTCCTGCCGGGCGGCAACCACCACCTGCTGCAGCTTTCCAACGGGCCAGGCAGCAAAGACGGCACCGATCACGGCATTCTTCTCCCTGATGGGACTTGCCATGCCGAGATAGGGCCTGCCGCTGGCGATCTGGTGGACTTCAGCCGCGGTGACCTCCCCCCGTAGCGCACGCCGCACCAAGTCCACGCCCGCGAAGCCCATTGGCGCCTTACCCTGCGGATCCGGCTCGAGCGTGACCGCCTCCCGTGGGGAAAACAGCCGAATCTGGAGCACCTCCGGCAGCAGTTGCTCCATGACACGCGCAGCCCGATCCAGCTGGTTGCGCTTGCCGCCTTTCAAGGCCTCGTGAACAGCCGCCGAACTGGTCACCACCTTCAGCAGTGCCTTTCGCCCCTGCAGATGGGCGGCAATCCGGGCCGCCAATGCCTCGGCCGCAGCCTTCGCCGATTGTTCATCGAGACGGGCCTGATAATCCTGCAACGACTGCCAGGCAAGGCTCGTCGGGATGAGGATCCCCGCGAGCGCCACCAACAGCACCGGCAACAGGTAGGACCAGAGTCTCCGCCCCCCTGCCGACCCGGCCGTGCCGTTGCCCGTAGGCTTCGGCTCTTCCTTGGATGTCCGCGCCTTACCGAATCTCATCAGTGCCGCCCCGAGTGTCCGAAGCCTCCTGCTCCCCGCTCGCTGAGATCGAAGGTCTCGACCTGTTCGAACACCGCCCGAACCACGGGGAGCAACACCAGCTGGGCGATACGCTCGCCCACCTCGATACGGAACGGTTCGGTACCGCGATTCCAGCAGGAGACGAACAACTGTCCCTGATAGTCCGAATCGATCAGGCCCACCAGGTTGCCCAGCACGATGCCATGCTTGTGGCCCAGACCGGAGCGCGGCAGGATCACCGCCGCCAGCGAGGGATCCCCGATATGAATGGCGATACCGGTGGGAATCAGTTCGGTCTCCCCGGGCGCCAGCTCCAGCGGTTGGTCCAGCATGGCGCGCAGGTCCATGCCGGCCGAACCCTCCGTGGCATAGTCGGGCAGAGGAAACTCGTCGCCCAGACGTCTATCGAGAATCTTGAGCTGTAACTTGTGCATCCATCCTTTCCGCTATCACCGACACCAACTGTTCGGCCAGTCGCCCCTTGCGCTGGCGGGGCAGTTCCAGGCTGCCCCCCTTCCAGATCACCAGCAGGGCATTGTCGTCCGACTCGAATCCCAATCCCTCTCCCACCGGGTTGGCCGCGATCATGTCCGCGCCCTTGTCGATCAGCTTGCCGGTGGCATGTTCACGCAGCCGTTCGGTCTCCGCGGCAAAGCCGACGCAGAAGGGACGATCGGGCAGCGCCGCCACATCCCGCAGGATATCCGGGTTCCTGACCAAATCCACCCGCAGGGTCTCGCTATCCTTCTTGATCTTGTGATCTGCCGCACTCGCCGGACGATAATCGGCCACCGCCGCGCAGGCAACGAAGAGATCTGCACCCTCCGCCGCGGTCAGGGCCGCTGAGTGCATCTGCAGGGCCGTCTCGACCGATATCCGCTCGACGCCTGGGGGGCACGCCAATGCCACCGGGCCGCTGATCAGGATGACCTCGCCCCCCTCGCGCGCCAGCGCCTCCGCGATCGCATAGCCCATGCGACCGGAGCTGCGATTGCCGAGAAAGCGCACCGGGTCCAGCGGCTCGCGGGTGGGACCAGCGGTGACCACTGCCCGACGCCCGAGGAATCGACTACCGCCCAGGGCGGAGACCAGACGCTGTAGCAGCTCGGCAGGCTCCAGCATCCGCCCGGGCCCGTTGTCGCCACAGGCCTGCTCACCCTCGGCAGGCCCCCAGAACATCACGCCGCGCGCCGCCAGCGTCGCGATATTGGCCTGGGTCGCCGGATGGCGCCACATGGCCTGATTCATGGCCGGCGCCACCGCCAGCGGGGCCTCGCTCGCCAGACAGAGGGTAGTGAGCAGATCATCCGCCATGCCGGCGGCCAGGCGCGCCAGAAAGTCCGCGGTCGCGGGCGCGATCAGCACCAGGTCGGCCCAACGCGCCAATTCGATATGCCCCATCGCCGCCTCGTGCTGCGGGTCGAACAACGCCTGTCGCACCGGGCGGCCGGTGACCGCCTGCAGGGTCAGCGGACCGATGAACTCGGAGGCGGAGGGGGTCATCACCGCCTGCACCTGGGCACCGGCCTTGACCAGCAGGCGCGCCAGCTCCGCCGCCTTGTAGGCGGCCACCCCGGCGGTGATGCCCAGAAGGATGTTCCGTCTCCGTAGACGATAGTGTGTGCTTACCTGGGAAGCCATGGCCCAAGTGTACTTGCACTCCCGGCGCCACGCCATCGGCGGCGACAGGCGATAAACAACTTTTGCGCTCGCGGGTAGAATAAGGACTCCCCTTTCCAATGGCTTCAAGGACGAAACCATGAGCATCAAGGACTGGCCGGCAGACGACCGGCCACGCGAGAAACTGCTGGCACGCGGCGCGGATGCCCTGAGCGATGCGGAACTGCTGGCGATCTTTCTGCGCACCGGGGTCAAGGGCCGCAGCGCGGTGGACCTCGCCCGCGAGCTGCTGGATCGCTTCGGCGGTCTGCGCCCCCTGCTCACCGCCTCGCGCGAGGACTTCTGCGCCGCACCCGGGCTGGGCGACGCCAAGTTCGCCCAGCTGCAGGCGGTGCTCGAGATGGGCCGCCGCCATGCCGGCGAGCGTCTGCAGCGGGGCAGCGTGATCGACTCCCCGGAGAAGAGCGCCGACTACCTGGCCGCCCGGCTGCGCGACTATCCCTACGAGGTATTCGCGGTGCTGTTCCTGGACAACCGCCACCGCGTGATCGCCTGCGAGGAGCTGTTTCGCGGCACCATCGACGGCGCCAGCGTGCACCCCCGCGAGGTGGTGCGCCGCAGCCTGGCGCACAACGCGGCGGCGGTGATCCTCAGCCACAACCACCCTTCGGGCATCGCCGAGCCCAGCCAGGCGGACCGGCGGATCACCGAGCGGCTGCGCCAGGCCCTGGGCCTGATCGACGTACGGGTGCTGGACCACATCGTGATCGGCGACGGCGAGCACTGCTCGCTGGCGCAGCGGGGCTGGATCTGATTCCCGGCAGCTGCATGGAGTACTTTTGACCGCCAAGGACGCAAAGGAAGGTCTGAAAAATTCAGACCTTCCGCGGCTCAGGGAAGAGCCGCCAAAATCGATCGCTATAAGCGATTGATTTTGAAGCCAGCCGCAAACC
>RFHJ01000122.1 GCA_003696905.1 Gammaproteobacteria bacterium
CAAACGCGCCAGGGCGCAAATGAAGGGAAAGGACCGATGAATCAGCAGATTGCACGCCGCCTCGCCACGAGCGAGGCCAAGCGCGAGCTCTCCCGCGAGAGTTGGCGAATCTTTCAGATCATGGCCGAGTTCGTCGAGGGTTTCGAAAAGCTCTGCATGATCCAGCCTTCGGTGAGCATCTTCGGCTCGGCCAGGACACCGTCCGATCACCCCTGGTACAAACTGGCCGAAGAGACCGCCAGGTTGCTGTCCGATTCCGGCTTTTCCGTCGTCTCTGGAGGCGGGCCGGGTATCATGGAAGGCGCCAACAAGGGTGCGCAGGCCGGCAAATCTCCCAGCATCGGCGTCAATATACAGCTGCCCCATGAGCAGGAGCCCAATCCCTATCAAGACATCTCCCTGAATTTCCGCCATTTCTTTGCCCGCAAGGTGATGTTCGTGAAATACGCCTCGGCCTATGTGGTATTGCCGGGCGGGTTCGGGACACTGGATGAACTGGCGGAGATTCTGACCCTGGTGCAGACAGGCAAGTCGCGCCGGATACCCATTATCCTGGTCGACTCCCGCTTCTGGGATGGGCTGTTGTCGTGGTTTCGCGATACCCTGGTAACCCAGGGCACCATCAGCAGGGAAGATATGGCGTTGATCCAGGTGCAGGACAGTCCTCAGGGAATCGTCGATGCGATCTTTGCCCATTACGAGTCGCGGAGTCTCGAACCCTCCGAGGAAGAGCAGGAGATTCTGCTGGAATTGTGATTCCTTAGGAAACTTCCGCACGAGGGTAGAGGCCGGTTAGACATGCCAATGCGGCGGACTGGGAAGCAGCTTATACTTCGTGGATGGGGCTGATTTTTGTATTCAGGAGCGGTAAGTGAAGCGGTTTGAAAGGGCGATGTGGCTGATGGCTGGGCTATGGCTGCCTGGACTGGTTCAGGGTGGGGGGGCGGCCATACCGGTGGAACCACCTCCTCTGCCGCCGGCCCTGCAATCGGGCGAACCGCTGGAGCCGGAGGTGACCATCCGCGAAACCCGCTCCGAGAAGATCTACGAGTACCGAATCAGCGGTCGTCTGGTGATGGTGCGGGTAGAGCCACGCGTGGGCGAGCCCTATTACTTCATCGATGAAGATGGGGATGGGGAACTGGAATATACGACCGATGATCCACTGGAGGGACCCAATATCAACAAGTGGGTCATCTTTCGTTGGTAGTTGGATGTCAGTCTGACGAACGAAAACCCTGACAGGAACTGCGTCGCTGCCAGGGATCTGCTCCAAAGGGCGAATCAGACCGAGTAGTTGCCCTCTACGTACAGGCTGTCGGGGACGATGGAGTCCACGACGGTGTCCTCCGAAGGGACTGTATGGTCCACGATGGGAAAGTTCCCTTCCCGGTACAGGTTCTCCAGGGCGACCGGATCGGAAGGTGCCACGGTCCGCGCGATGGTGCTCTCCTGCTCATCCAGGAATGAATAGTTCCCTTCCCTGTAGAGGCTGTCGTTGTCCGCCAGCGCGGCGGTGCTGGTGAGGCCGATGAGGCCGGCAATGAGTAACTTTTTCATCATACTATCCTCGTGTTCAATTCGAAAAGGTTCTGGAGTCTCACGACGCCTATACGTCGTAAGCGGCTTCTTCGTAGACCAAGCTGTCAGGGTTGTCCACATGGCCAATGGTGTCACCCTCGTCCATTCCCGACCGCTGGTTGATGTCGGCATAGTTACCTTCCCGGTACAGGTCTGGGGATTGCGTTTCACTGCGTGTGAGCAACTGTGAATCGGACAGGCCGGAGTAGTACTCCTGATTGTCGAAGCGGGGCTCCCAGGCATGTGCCGAAGTGAAACTGAAGGCGAGGATGGCGGTAGTGAGTAGAATCTTCATGGCTGATCTCTCTCGTAGTGGGTTGCAGTTGTGCAGCATTTCTTGTTCGCTGCGGTCACTCCAAAAGACCGGCACGGTGGAAGATTCTTTTCATCTGTTCAGGGAGTGCGAGAACTGCCAGACAGCGAAGGCGGGCGGGATCCCGAGAGAGTGATGACGCTATTGCGGCTATTCCCCGGTCAGGCCAGTCGCATTCGCTGTCACTCTCGACTTCCGGATCGGACTGGCCTGCGCCCGTCGGGGGAAGCTGGCGAATCCAGATGAACATCATGTGCTCTATGCGCTCGAACTGTCCGTCCAAGGCGCTGTCCACGAGCGGAGCCGGGAGACCATCGTAGATAGGGATGGAACCCTTGGTTTCTTGTTGCCGCTCGGGCGGCGTCGGGGCAAGCAGGCGGCGTTGGGGGTAATGGGTAAGGCCGGGTGGGCGTCCGACTTCTCCCGCGAAGACTTCGCTTCTGAAAGTCGCGACGGCGACGACCCCGGTGCGAGTCCGGACAGGGCCCTTCTACCATCGAATTGGTTGCACACCGGCTGAGGCGGGGTGATCTCTGGCGGTCATTGGGGAAAGCGGCCGACGGAAATTTGGAGAATGGGCTACACGCCAAGGGCGGAAAGTCTGACCAGCAGTTCCCGCAAGGCCTGGCCTCGATGGCTCTGCGCGTTCTTGATATCGGCCGGCAGTTCGGCGGCACTGGCATTTTCACCCGGCACCCAGAAGAGTGGGTCATAGCCGAAGCCGTTCTCGCCACGGGGTTTCCGCAAAATGCGCCCCTCCCAGGTGCCCTGACATATCACAGGCGTGGGGTCCTTGGCATGGCGCATGAAGACCATGAGGCACTGGAAACGGGCGGTGCGCTCTTCCTCCGGCACCGTGGCCAGGGCCTCCAGCAGCTTGCGGTTGTTTGCGGTGTCATCGCCGTGTTCGCCGGCGAATCGGGCAGAGTGGATGCCGGGTTCACCATTGAGGGCATCGACCTCTAGGCCGGAATCGTCGGCAATGGCCGGTAATCCGCTGAGCGCTGCCGCGTGCCGGGCCTTGATGATGGCATTCTCTACGAAACTCAGCCCGTTCTCGACCGCATCCGGAATGTCGAATTCCCTCTGGGGGACCACCTCTACCTCGTGGCCGGCCAGCAATTGCTCGAGTTCCCTCAGTTTTCCTTTGTTGTTACTGGCCAGGACAATGCGTTCGAACCTCATGTCAGCTGTCTCTCCTATCGTCACGAAGTGCAGCATTCTGAGCAGCGATGATCTCACCGATGCCCTGCCGGGCCAGGTCCAGCATCGCGATCATTTCCTGCTGGGAGAAGGGGGTACCTTCGGCGGTGCCCTGTATCTCGACGAATCTGCCCCGGTCATCCATTACTACGTTCATGTCCGTTTCTGCATTGGAATCCTCGACGTAGTCCAGATCCAGGACTGGCGTCCCCTCATAGATACCCACCGAGACCGATGCCACGTTGCAACGCACGGGGTCTTTCTCCAGTTCGCCCTTGCCCAACAAGCGATCGATGGCGTCGCGGAGCGCAACAAAGGCCCCGGATATGGAAGCGGTACGCGTACCTCCGTCGGCCTGGATGACATCACAATCCAGCGTGATGGTACGTGGGCCGAGAGCCTCCAGATCGACGGCGGCCCTCAGCGAGCGTCCGATCAGGCGTTGGATCTCCATGGTTCGACCGCCCTGTTTTCCTCGGGCTGCTTCGCGCCCGATTCGATCGTGGGTGGCGCGTGGCAGCATGCCGTATTCGGCGGTTATCCACCCGCCCTTCTGGTCCGCCATCCAGCGGGGCTGGCGGTTCTCTACAGAGGCGGTACACAGCACCTGGGTATCGCCAAAGCTCACCAGTACCGATCCTTCGGCGTGCTTGGTGAAGTGTCGGATGAATTGCACGGGGCGCAGCTGTGCCGGCAGACGACCACTGGGTCTCATAGGAGCCTCTTTGACATCGAATTGAATATGGGGAGCGAACAGTAGCGTCACGGGCCGTGGTTGAAAAGCCCGTACTGACATGAATATTTCACGTGGCGCGGCGATGGTTGCAGAGGCGATGTGATCTTGCGGGAAATCCTGCCCGGATCATGGGGGCTTTGGGGCGTCTAGGCGCTCCTGTGCACCACTCCCGTACTTTCGGAGTTGGTACGACCGGCCTCGCCCCAGCGCAATGCAATGGCAGTCACATTGTCGCTACGTGGCTGACTGGACGCCATGGAGCCGGCGCGCTGTAGTCCGGCGCCGAGATCGTCGATACTCATCAGCTCCACCAGTCTTTCCTGTGGCACCTGGTTCCATAGGCCGTCGCTGCACAGCAGCAGGGTGTCACCGTCGTGCAGGGCCATTGGCGTTCCGAAGCTGACTTCCGGCGGTTGGTCCAGACCTCCGAGACAGCGGGTAAGTGCAGAGCGTGGCCTGGCGGACGGCTGTCCACCGATTGGCTGCGCGACACTGTGGTCATGTGTCTGTATCAGGATGTTGCGTTCACGGATCAGGTAGAGACGGCTGTCGCCCACGTGTGCCCACCAGGCCTTGCCGTGCTGCACGATGGCCATCACCGCAGTAGAGCGCGGGCATATCGGGGGTGTCTGGCGATTACCATAGTTGATGATGGCGTGGTGGGCCTTGTGCATGCATTCGTACATGAAGTGGCGCGGATCACGGATCGGATGAACCACGCGACGCAGCAGAGATTCACAGGTATCGATGAAGAGCTGTGCGGCCACTTCTCCCTTGGGGTGGCCTCCCAGTCCGTCTGCCACCGCGAGTAGTGTCGTACTGCCGGCCTCGAGCACGATGCTGCGATCCTGGTTGTTGTGCCGGTCACCGGTCAGGCTAATCCGTTTAGCCTCGTGACATTGCCTTTTCATCACGATGTGTGCCTCCGTTCCGGCTCAGTGTAGGCACGGAAAGTTCCCCCAGCAAGGCCTTGCGCAGTTCCAGCGCGCTTTGAGGACGCTCGGTCGCCTCCACCCGCATCGCCCAGTCCACTGCTTCCAGCAGGTGCCGCGGGTAACGTTCGCTGAACAGATCGACCGCGGGTTCGAGTTCGTCATTTGCGTGACGCTCGACGGCCGAAGGTGGGGGCTTGCCCTCGATGCAGGCGCGCATGCTGGCCCCAATGGCGTAGACATCGGTGCAGGGCCCCACCTTGCCCGTGTTGTAGTACTGTTCCAGCGGCGAGAAACCGGGGGTGATCACCTGGGCCTTCTTTTCACCCACATCGTCCAGGTGATAGACCGCGCCGAAATCCAATAACAGGGGGTTGCCGCCTGGCCTGAGATGGATGTTGGAGGGCTTGATGTCCAGGTGAAGCTTGTTGGTTGCATGAATGGCTTCCAGGGCATCCAACAAGGGGGGGAATACGGTCATCAGAAAATTGGTGCTGAGGTTGCCGTTGCGCTTCTTGATATACCGCCCCAGGTTCTTGCCTGGCTCGTAGTCCATCACGAGATAGGCCGTGTTATTGGCCAGGAAGCAGTTGCGAACGCGAACGATGTTGGGGTGGTCCAGACGCGCCAATATGTCGGCCTCCTGATAGAAGAGGCGTCTTCCGCGCTCGAAACTTCGTTGCTTTTCCGGTTCGGTGACGGCGACTCGGCCACGTCGTTCGCGCTGGGCGAATCGCTTTGGAAAGTATTCCTTGATGGCCACTTCATCGTGATTATCCTCATCTTCTGCGAGATAGATGAGGCTGAAGCCGCCGCTGCCGATGAGCTTGATGAGGCGGTAGCAATCCAGTCCGGTGCCTGGAGGAAGGGCTTCGCGTGAGGGTGTGGATGGCATGGGATTGGCTGGTTGCGATAGTCCGTGCAGCGGGGCTGCCCGCCCTCTATGATACATGGCTCGACCCTTAGACTAGCCGAGGTAAGGATGATTCGCAGCATGACCGCCTTTGCGCGCTACCAGGTACGTGACGGACTTGGCGAATTGACCTGGGAGGTCCGCAGTGTCAACCACCGATATCTCGAGACCGTAGTGCGGTTGCCTGAAGAGCTTCGCGCCATCGAGCCAGCGGTTCGCGACAAGGTCAATGCGCGCCTCGGCCGAGGCAAGGTGGAGTGTAATCTGCGGTTCCGTCCTGCACCCGATGTGGCCGGGAAACTCCGAATCAATGAATCGTTGGTCAAGCAGTTGGTGGAGGCGTCGCGCGAACTGCTGCAATATCTGCACAGCTCTTCACTGCCGACGGTAACCGACATCATGCGCTGGCCTGGAGTGCTGGAAACCGAAGAGGCAGACTACACGCCTGTGGAAAAGGCGGCGCTCGAGGCCCTGGACAAGGCGCTGGACGAACTGGTGACAACCCGTGAGCGGGAGGGTGCCCGTCTTGCTGATTTGATTCGTCAGCGGCTTGCGGCACTGCGAGTGCAGGTCCAAAAGGCCCGTGAACGTATGCCGCAGGTGGTTGCGACAGTTCGCGAGCGTCTGCGTTCGCGGCTCGAAGAGGTCGCCGGAGAACTGGATCGCGATCGACTCGAGCAGGAGATGGTCATACTCGCTCAACGCCTCGATGTGGACGAGGAAATGGACCGTTTGGCGACCCATATCGACGAGGCCGAACGGGTGCTGCAGAGCGACGAGCCGGTGGGTCGGCGGCTGGATTTTCTGATGCAGGAACTCAATCGCGAAGCCAATACCCTGGGTTCCAAGTCCGCTGACAGCGAGACCACCGCCATCTCGGTGGAGATGAAGGTACTGATCGAGCAGATGCGCGAACAGGTGCAGAACATCGAGTGAATCGAAGGGAGGGAAAATGAGTAGTGCAGAAAATCGGGCTTTGGAAGCATGATCGAGGGCGGCATCCTTTTCATCGTCTCCGCCCCCTCTGGCGCCGGCAAGACCAGTCTGTTGCGTGCCCTGTTGGAGCGGGATCGGCAATTGCGGCTGTCCGTCTCCCACACGACCCGGCCCATGCGTCCCGGAGAACAGGATGGCGTCGACTATCATTTTGTCGACGTGCCAACCTTTGAACGACTGGTGGGCGAGGGCGCATTCATCGAGCATGCCCAGGTGTTCGACAACTACTACGGTACCGCAGAACGCTCCGTGCGCGACCAGCTCGCGGCGGGACACGATGTGGTGGTCGAGATCGACTGGCAGGGTGCCCGCCAGGTACGGGCGCGTTTCCCGGATGCGGTCTCGATCTTCATCGTGCCTCCCTCCATCGAGGCATTGCGCGAGCGCCTCGGTGCGCGTGGCCAGGACAGCGAAGAGGTCATCGAGCGGCGCATGCGCGACGCCCGCCGGGAGCTGTCACACTACCCCGAATACGACTACCTGGTGATCAACGATCGTTTCGAGGAGGCCTTGGAGCAGTTGCGGCACATCGTTTCCGCCGAACGCCTGCGTACCGAACGCCAGGCCAGTCGGCATGCCGATGCCTTGCGTCGAATGCTTGGCGATGCCTGAATACGTCGAAATTTCCCGGTTGTTTCGCTGGAAACTGGGTTAACATATAACGCTTTCCTTCGAAAACCCTGGGTTTGGGAGAATTTTGCATGGCCCGTATTACTGTCGAAGACTGTCTCGAACATGTCGACAATCGTTTCGATCTGGTCCTGATGGCCGCCAAGCGGGCGCGTCAGCTGGCCAACGGCGTCGAGCCCTTGGTGCCGTGGGAGAACGACAAACCCACCGTGGTGGCGTTGCGCGAGATCGCTGAGGGACTGATTACTTCCGAGATTCTGCAAGAGCCGGAAGAGACCGAAGAGTCGATCGACGAGGAACTGGCGGCGGCGCTCGCGGGTCAGCTCGAGGCCTACGAGGAGCCGCAGGACGAGGCCTGAGGCGTTTATTACGCCCTTCCCAGTCATGCGCAGTATCTGCTATATCGTGCAGCTGGGAACCGGGGCATCCGCAGCGTGCCGCCTCCACCCTACGGGGTGGGTGTCATGCTGTCGTTGTTGTCCGGTTGGAACGGTGTGATTCATGTCCCGTGATGCTGCTGATCCGCCGTTGCGACAGGACAGGCAGGAGGTTGCCGAGAGCAGGGCCGCGCAACGGATTCTGGTCAGCGATCTGCTCGCCGACCTCGAGACCTACCTGCCGGCGGAACAGGTGCGCGAGGTCTATCGCGCCTATCTTTTCGCCGCAGAGGCCCATGAGGGGCAGAAGCGGCTCTCGGGGGAGCCCTATGTCTATCACCCCATTGCGGTGGCGCGCATCCTGGCGCGTATGCACATGGACCACGAGTGCCTCATCGCCGCACTATTGCACGATGTGATCGAAGATACCGGGATCAGCAAGCGACGCCTGGCCGAGGAGTTCGGTGAGGGGGTCGCAGAGCTGGTGGATGGGGTCAGCAAGCTGACCCATCTCAACTTTCGTTCCCGCGCCGAGGCACAGGCCGAGAACTTCCGCAAGATGCTGTTGGCCATGACCCGGGACATCCGGGTCATCCTGATCAAACTGGCCGACCGGCTGCACAACATGCGTACCCTGGGGGTAATGAAGCCGGCCAAGGCGCGGCGGATCGCGCGCGAGACCCTCGAGATCTATGTTCCCATCGCCAACCGGCTGGGAATCAACAGCATTCGCCATGAGCTCGAAGACCTCTGCATGAGCGCCTATTGGCCCTGGCGCGACTGTGTGCTGCGTCAGGCATTGAAGCGGCTGTGCGGTAATCGCCGCGAGTTGGTGGAAGACGTGCAGAAGGTGATCGCCGGGCGCCTCGAACAGGAGGGGCTGCACGGGGAGGTCTATGGCCGCCAGAAGCGCGTCTACAGTATCTATCGCAAGATGTGCGACAAGAAGCAGTCGCTGAGCGAGCTGGCGGACGTCTTTGCCTTCCGCATCGTGGTCGACACGGTGGATACCTGTTACCGGGTGCTGGGTGCGGTGCACAATCTCTATCGCCCCGTCCCGGGGCGTTTCAAGGACTACATCGCCATCCCCAAGGCCAATGGCTACCAGTCTCTGCACACGGTGCTGTTCGGACCCCAAGGGGTCCCCATCGAGATCCAGATTCGTACCGAAGACATGCACCGGGTCGCCGAGCAGGGGATTGCGGCGCATTGGCAGTACAAGGGGGCGCCGGCGGGCAACCTCAGTTCCGATGCGGCAGCGGAATGGCTGCGCGGGCTGCTCGAGGTGCAGCGCAGCTCGGGCAACTCCATGGAGTTCCTCGAACACGTCAAGGTCGACCTCTTTCCCGACGAGGTCTATGTCTTCACGCCGCGGGGCAAGATCATCGTGCTGCCGAAGAACGCCACCGTGATCGACTTCGCCTATGCGGTGCATTCGGACATCGGCAACCAGTGCGTGGCGGCACGCGTCGATCGTCAATTGGCCCCCCTGCGGACGCGTCTGCGCAGTGGTCAGACGGTGGAGATCATCACCAAGCCCGGCTCACGCCCCAACCCGGCCTGGCTGAACTTCGTGGTCACCGGCAAGGCGCGTGCCACCATTCGTTCCTTCCTCAAGCGCCTGGAGGCGCGCGAGGCGGCGGAGCTGGGACGTCGCCTGCTGGAACGCGAGCTGGAGGAACTGGGTGTGCGTCTCGAGACATTGGGCGAAGAGCAGCTCCAGGAGGCGGTTGCAGAACTGGGCCACCAGGACTTCGACGAACTGCTGCGACAGATCGGCCTGGGCAATCGCATGGCACGTCTGGTGGCGCGCATGCTGGTGCTCCATGAGCATCGCGAACAGGCCGAGGGGGAAGCGGCGGGCTCGTTGACCATCAAGGGCAGTGAAGGGATGGTGGTGAACTTCGCGAAGTGCTGTGGTCCGATCCCCGGCGATCCGGTGGTGGCGATCTTCAGCCCGGGGAAGGGCATGGTGGTCCATCATCAGAGTTGTCCGAATCTGGGGGATTTCCGCCGCCAGGGACAGAGCTGGATCGATGTGCAATGGGCCGATCAGGTGGAAGGCGAGTTTTCTACCGCTATTCGGGTGGATGCCGGTAACCAGCGGGGGCTGTTGGCGACCGTGGCCGCCGCCATCGCCGAGGCGGGCTCCAACATCGAGGATGTGCGCAGCGAGGAGCGGGACGGGCTGAGTACCAGCCTGCGCTTCACCCTCACCGTTCGCGACCGCAAGCACCTGGCTGCCATCTTCCGACGCATTCGCGCCATTCCCTCGGTGCTCAAGGTATCCCGGGTGATCGGTTGATTCTCAGGCGGCGGAGAGCAGCTTGCGCCGTTCCCGCACCGCCTCGGCCAATTGATCGAGTACCGGTTCGCTGTCTTCCCAGGCGATGCAGGCATCGGTGATGCTCTGACCGTATGTGAGGGGCTTGCCGGGCACCAGATCCTGGCGGCCGGCCACCAGGTGGCTCTCGATCATGGCCCCCATGATGTCGGGGTTGCCGCGGGCGATCTGGCCGGCCACGTCGCGCGCCACGTCGATCTGCTTCTCGTGCTGCTTGCGGCTGTTGGCATGGCTGAAGTCGATCATCAGATTCGGCCTTAGGCCCGCCTTGCGCATCTCCTCGGCCGCCTCGGCCACCGACTCCTGGTCGTAGTTGGGGCGCTGTCCACCCCGCAGGATGATATGGGTGTCGTCGTTCCCGGTGGTACGAAAGATGGCCGAATGGCCCTGCTTGGTGAGCGACAGGAAGACGTGCGGTCGTACCGCGGCACGGATGGCGTCGATGGCAATGCGCACACTGCCGTCGGTGCTGTTCTTGAAGCCCACCGGACAGGAGAGGCCGGAGGCCAGTTCGCGATGGCCCTGGCTTTCGGTGGTGCGCGCGCCGATGGCGCCCCAGGCGATCAGATCGGCGATGTACTGGGGGCTGATCAGGTCGAGAAACTCGGTGCCTGCCGGCAGTCCCATGTTGTTGATGTCCAACAGCAGCTTGCGACCCCTGCGGAGCCCTTCGTTGATGTCGAAGGTCTCGTCCAGGTGGGGATCGTTGATCAGCCCTTTCCAGCCCACCGTGGTGCGCGGTTTCTCGAAGTAGACCCGCATCACGATCTCCAGATCGTCCTTCAGGCGGTCCCGCACCTGCTTCAGCCGTTCGGCGTATTCCAGGGCCGAAGCGGGGTCGTGTACCGAACAGGGCCCGATCACCACCAGCAGACGATCGTCCTCGCCGTGCAGGATGCGGTGGATGGCCTGGCGTGAGGCTGCCACCGTTTCCGCGGCCTCTTCGGTGATCGGAAAGAGGGCGTGTACCGCGGAGGGTGGTGCCACCTCGGTGATGCTCTGGATGCGAAGGTCGTCTGTCTGGTGCATGGAATCTTTGGGTTTTCCTCGAGGGCGGCATTATAACCGGCGGAATCGCCTCGGCCATTGAAGCTTTTCTATGACGCTGATAGTCAATCGCTTTTCTGTTCCTGGCGGCGTTTGGCCCGACGCGCCAGCCACACGGCGAGACCCTGGGCATTCAGGCGTGCATCGTTGTCCAGCAGTGGTGCGATACGTTCCCGCGGCAGGCCGGTGTGTGCCATTGCGCCGTCGACGAGCAATCGCTTCACCGTCTCGTACAGCCGTTCCTCGCGTCCCTCCGTATTATTCGATTCCTCGGCGAGGGCGATCTCGACGTGCGCCTGGATGCTGTTTCGTAGCATGGGCGCCAGGTCGGAGGGATCTTCATATTTGCCGTAATGGGTAAGGCACACCGCTGAGGGCTCCAGCGCCAGAAGCCGGTCGAGGCTGTGCTGCCAGGCCTCCGGATCGAAGGCTACCGGGGTGGTGGTCGCCACGATGTAGGGACTGGGGATGGCCAGCTCACGGTAGCCCAGGCCAAAGGTGTCACCGGTGAACAGCCAGCCCGAGGCGCTGTCGAGGATGCAGCCATGGTGGTTGGCGTGGCCCGGAGTGTGGTAGAAGCGCAGCTCGCGCCCGCCCAGGGCAAAGGCCTGGCCATCCTCGGCGGCGATGCAGCGCTCCTCGGAGATGGGTTCGAGTTGGCCGAAATCGCGGGCGAAGGCCGCCTCGCCATAGACGGCGGTGGCCCCGGCCTGGAGACGCGAAGGGTCTATCATGTGGGGCACGCCCCGGGGGTGAGTGACCAGGGTGGCATGGGGGCAGTGCTGCATCAGGACGCCGGCGCCACCTGCATGATCCAGATGCACGTGGGTGGGGATGATCCAGCGCACCTGTTCAGGACTGCCGCCCATCGCCGCTATCGCCTCCAGGATCTGCGGCAGGCTGTGGCGCGTGCCGCAGTCGATGAGGGCCAGCTCGTCCCCGTCCCGGACCAGATAGCAGGCGGCGAGCGCCGGGCGGTACAGCCGACAGTCCACGAGGCGGGTATCCTGGCCAAGGTCTTCATGCAAGGGAGTGGACATCTCGTCTCCTCAAGAGCGTTCCACGCTGGCCTTCAGCGCTTTGAGACCGGCATCGTAGCTCGGCCCCAGCATCCGGTCGAGCATCAGGCCCACGTAGCGGCTGAAGATGTCCCAACCGAAAGCGGTTTCGAATGTCCAGGTCACTCGGGTGCCGCCGGAGTCGATGGGATCAAGACGGAACCGTGCCAGGCCGTCGCCCTTGTCGCCGAACTGGAGGCGGAATGCCACCAGCCGGGGCGGCTCTGCGCGGATCAGCTCCATGCTGCCCAACTCGGTCGTCCCATCCTGTGAAAGCCAGCTCATGCGGGCGCCCACGCCGCTGCTCGGGTCGCTGAAGCGCCAGCCGCCGTTGCCCTCGTTGCGTCGCCAGGGCGACCAGCGGTGAAAGGCGCGCAGGTCGGCGATCTGCGCGTAGACGCGCTGCGGCGGTACATCGATCACGATCTGCCGCTGCAGGCTGGCGTGGTCTGGCAGGAACAGCCCCAGCAGTACGAAGGCGATCGCCAGGACCAACAGTGTCTTGAACAGCTTGCGGGCAAAGGGCATCGGTGGTTCCTCGTTCAGTCGATAGCGGGGCGCCAGTTGTGCCAGACCAGTTGCGCTCCCTTGTCATCCTGGACAAACCGGCTGACCGCCGCATTGTCCACTGTGGCACGATACCAGGCGGCGGGCGGGGCCTGCAGCACATGTCCCAGGGTGGCACGGATGACACCGGCATGGGCAACCACCAGCAGGTGCTCGCCGGAATGCCGTTCCACGAGTTGGTCGAAGGCCTTCGCCACGCGCCGGCCGAAGGCCCCCAGGGGCTCGGCGCCGGCCGGGCGGTGATTCACCGGATCGGCATAGAAGGCATGATATTCCTCGGGACTCTGTTCCAGCAGCTGGCGGCGGGTCATGCCCTCCCAACGACCGAAGCCTACCTCGCGCAGGTCCGGTTCGATCGCTACCGGGATGTCGCGCTCCGCCCCCAGGGCCTGGGCAAAGGCCGCGCAGCGTGCCAGTGGGGAGGTGATGATCCTGTCCCAGCGGGTATCGAGCCTTTCGGTGGTCTTTCGCATCTGCGCCCACCCTTCCTCGCTCAGGGGGTCGTCGATGCCATGGCCGCGGTAGCGGCTGCCACCGACCGGCAGGCCATGACGCAGATAATCGAGACGGGTCTGCATCTTCAGAACCTCTTTCGCAGCAACAGCAGGATCACCAATACCAGGCCGAGCGCCGCGCCCAGAATGATGACCTGGTTCCAGTTGCCGTTCTCGGCCGCCTCGCCGACCAGCATCCCCGGGAGCAGATAGGCCGGTGCCCACGCCAGCGCCGAGAGCACATTGGCCAGGTAGAAGCGGCGCGGCGGCATGTCCATCAGCCCTGCCACCAGGGGCACGATGGCGCGGATGGGGCCGAAGAACCGTCCCAGGGCGACACTGATATCACCCCATTTCTCGAAGAATTCGTGCCCCTTGCGCAGATGGTCCGGGTGCAGGCGAAACCAGCGCCAGCGCTCGGTCAGGTAGTCGAAGTGGCGACCTAGAAGATAGCTGAGACCGTCGCCGATCACCGCGCCGGCCACGGCCCAGGCACAGCTGCTCCAGAAGTCGAGCACCCCGGCGCCGATCAGGGTGCCCGCGCCGAACAGGATCACCACCCCGGGTATCAGCATGCCGACGATCGCCAGGGATTCCGCCAGGGACATGGCGAAGATCACCAGCCCGGCATACTCCGGGTGGGCGCCGATCCAGTCCAGCAGGCCGTTGAAATAGTCGATCAAGAGAGGCTGGCGAACACCTTGCGCGCGGCCTCGACGGTCCGCCCCAGATCGTCATCGCTGTGGGCCGCCGATACGAAGCCGGCCTCGAAGGCCGAGGGCGCCAGGTAGATCCCTTCATCGAGCATGCCGTGGTAGAAGCGTCGGAAACGGTCCTGGTCGCAGGCGGTGGCGCCGGCGAAATCGGTGACCCGATCCGCCTCGGTGAAGAAGAGTCCGAACATGCCGCCCACATGGTTCTCGGTGAGCGGAACGCCGGCCTCGCGGGCCGCCTCCATGATGCCGTCCACCAGGCGTTCCACCTTGGTGCTCAGTGCCTCGAAAAAGCCGGGGCGGGAAACCAGCTCGAGGGTCTTGAGGCCCGCGGCCATCGCCACCGGATTGCCGGAGAGCGTCCCCGCCTGATACACCGGCCCCAGGGGG
>RFHJ01000123.1 GCA_003696905.1 Gammaproteobacteria bacterium
CCCCCAGCAGGCGGTCGATCTTGGTCAGCGATGCGGCGATCTCATCCGCCCGCAGCGACCCCGTCACCTCGTCTTCGATACCCCCCTGCGGCGGTTCCGCGGAGAAATCGAATTCCTTTTGATCCAGCTTGCCCTGACTGGCGAGCCGCTCGCCCAGGGCATCCAGGCGCATCAGGTGGGCCTGCAGGCGCGCCACGCGCAGAGCCAGCGCATCGAGATGGGCCTGCTGTTCGGACTTGGCGACGGCCAGCTCGTGTCGCTCGCGCTCCAGCATCTGCTGCAGTTCGACAGCCTTCGCCGTTTCACGAGCCTCCGCGGCACGCCAGCTGCCAAGCTCGTATCCTGCCCACAGGAGCAACGCAGAAAACAGTGCGACTCCCGGCACCACCCAGGCCATGGCCTCCGGCACACAGATGTCGAGACTGCCTTTCTTCTTGCAAAAGCTCGAAAGCAGGATAATGTTCATGTCCGTGAATTCCCGTTCCAGGGCACTTGGCCACTGGGTAACAGCAATATTTATTAATCGATTCGACCCTTCCCTGCAACACCCGATACCCCCGGCAATCCTTCCCGTGAGCAAGAAACCCAAACCGGTCGCACAGCTTTTGCAGACCCAACCCCAACTTGCTCATCTCGACCGGGCGGTGCGCGAACGACAGGCACTGCTATCACAGGTCTGTGAACTGCTACCCAGCGAAGTGACGCCTCATTGCCTGGACGCCGGCCTGCACAAAGGGACGCTGCGCCTGCTGTGCGATTCACCCGCCTGGGCGTCACGGGTGCGTTTTCTGACACCCCAGTTACTGGGCCGCCTGCGTGAACATCGACCGGGTCTGGCGAACATCGAGGTCCGCGTCGCCCACCAAGGGGGCACGGGCCCCGCCCGCGGCGGGTATGCGCCGCTTCGCCCCACCGGCTCGAGCCGCGCCGCCCAGCACGTCGAAGAAACCGCACGCGCTCATGCCGGCGACGCGCTTGGTCGCGCGCTGCTGCGACTGGCAAAAACCCTGCGTGGTGCCTGAACCGCCCCCTCAGGAAGCATGGATGGGCTTCATATAGGAGATAGGGGCCGTCTCCTCGTCGTCGAAGATAACCTCTTCCCAGGCGTTCTCACGCGCCACCAGCTCTTTCAACAACCGGTTGTTCAGCGCATGTCCCGACTTGTATCCGCTGAACGCCCCGATCAGGCTATGGCCGAGGAGATACAAATCCCCAATGGCATCGAGGATCTTGTGTTTGACGAACTCATCCTGGTATCGCAAACCGTCCTCGTTGAGGATACGGAAATCGTCCACCACGATGGCGTTCTCCATGCTCCCACCCAGCGCAAGACCATTCTCGCGCAGGGTCTCGATATCGCGCAGAAACCCAAAGGTACGCGCCCGACTCACCTCCTTGACGAAGGAAGTGGAGGAGAAATCCATCTCCGCCTCGTTTCTGCGCCCGTCGAAGGCCGGGTGATCGAAATCGATGGCGAAGCGAACCTTGAAACCCTCGAAGGGATCGAAACGCGCCACCTTGTCGCCATCCCGCACCTCGATCGATTCGAGGATCCGGATGTAACGCTTCGGTGCATTCTGCTCCTCGACACCCGCCGACTGGATGAGAAACACGAAGGGACCCGCACTGCCATCCATGATCGGCACCTCGGGGGCACTGACATCCACATAGGCATTGTCCACACCCAGCCCCGCAAAGGCCGAGAGCAGGTGCTCGACCGTCGAGATGCGTGCACCATCCCGTTCCAGGGTGGTGGAAAGGCGTGTGTCACCCACATATTCGGCACGGGCCGGTATATCCACCGGCTCGGCCAGATCGACCCGTCGGAACACGATCCCTGTATCCGGAGCGGCCGGGCGCAGGGTCAGATAGACCTTTTCCCCGGTGTGCAGTCCCACACCGGTGGCCCGGATCACATTTTTCAGCGTACGCTGCCTGATCATTGCGTCTTTGCTCCGCAAGATGAAGGGCCAGCCGCCGCTGCCGGCGACGAACAGACCCCCGTTGCCCCCGGATACTACTAGGGATTTCCCTCATTCTCGGCAATTTTTCTGTCACATTCAAGTGCCAAACCGATACTGAACGGTCGTCATCAGTCCGCCTGACGTCGCAAAAATGCCGGGATATCGAGATATTCCATGTCCTGCCGCGTCGCAGCGTCGACATAGCCCTTGCGACTTTCCGCCTGCTTGCGCACCGCCGTGGGCACGTCCAGATCGGCATATTTGTCGCCAGCCATGCCCTCGTTCGCCAGGGGTTCGCCGTTGGCGACCCGCACCGGCTGCAGATCGACCGGCTGAGGCACCGGCTCGACCACCTCCTCTTCGGCACCCAGGCCGGTTGCCACCACCGTGACCCGAATCTCGTCCACCATGTCGGAATCGAGCACCGTACCCACGACGATGGTGGCATCTTCCCGGGCAAATTCCCGAATGGTGCTGCCGACCTCGTCGAACTCGCCCAGCGACATGTCCATCCCGGCGGTGATATTCACCAACAGACCTCGCGCACCCGAGAGATTGACGTCCTCCAACAGCGGGCTGCGGATCGCCAGTTCGGCGGCCTCACGGGCACGGTCCTCTCCGCTCGCCTGGCCCGTCCCCATCATGGCCACACCCATCTCGGACATCACGGTGCGGACATCGGCGAAGTCGACGTTGATCAGACCCGGCTTGGTGATCAACTCGGCGATCCCTTGTACCGCGTTGAGCAGGACGTCGTTGGCCACCTTGAAGGCCTCGGTCAGGGGCATGTTCTTGCCCAGGACCGGCACCAGCTTCTCATTGGGAATGGTGATCAGGGAATCCACATGTTCGGTCAGGGCCTTGATGCCCGCCTCGGCCACCTTCATCCGCTTTGGTCCCTCGAAGCCAAAGGGCTTGGTGACCACCGCCACCGTGAGTATGCCGAGCTCCTTTGCCACCTCGGCGACCACTGGAGCCGCTCCGGTGCCGGTCCCGCCACCCATGCCGGCGGTGATGAACACCATGTCCGCGCCCTCGATCGCCTCGGCGATGCGATCGCGGTCCTCCATGGCCGCCTCGTAGCCACGCTCCGGATTGGCACCGGCTCCCAGTCCACGGGTGATATTCGACCCCAACTGCAGGGCCGTGCGCACCTCGGTATTGGCCAATGCCTGAGCATCGGTGTTGGCGCAGATGAATTCCACCCCTTCGATGGCGGACCGGAGCATGTGATTCACCGCGTTGCCGCCGCCACCGCCGACACCCACCACCTTGATCACCGCGCTTTGGCTGTCTACATCCATCAATTCAAACATGATTCATCCTCCGATTGTCCCGCTTGTTCAACACACCCGAAACGGATCCCTTGCGAATCCCGCCTCAGAAATTTCCCTGAAACCAGCTCTTCATCCGGTTCCAGACCGATTTGAAACCACCACCGCTCATCTCGGGCACGCGCACCGCGCGGTTGCGATGTCCGAACAGCAGCAATCCCACCCCTGTCGCGTGGATGGGATTCCTCACCACCTCCACCAGGCCGGTGACATATTGGGGAACCCCCAGGCGCACCGGCATGTGAAACACCTCTTCCGCCAGATCGATGACCCCTTCCATCTTCGAGCTTCCGCCGGTCATCACTACCCCGCCGGCCACCAGATCCTCGAAGCCGGAGCGCCGCAACTCGGCCTGGATGAGGTTGAGCAACTCCTCGTAGCGGGGCTCCACCACCTCGGCCAGGGTCTGGCGACTCAGGCGTCGCGGCGGCCGGTCGCCGATGCTGGGCACCTCGATGCTCTCGTCCGGACTGGCCAGCTGGGTGAGCGCGCAGGCATAGCGCAGCTTGATGTCCTCGGCGTGCTGGGTGGGCGTGCGCAGGGCCACTGCGATGTCGTTGGTGACCTGGTCGCCCGCGATGGGAATCACCCCGGTGTGGCGGATGGCGCCACCGGTGAACACCGCGATATCGGTGGTGCCGCCACCGATGTCCACCAGGCAGACACCCAGGTCCTTTTCATCCTCTTCCAGGACCGAATAGCTGGAGGCGAGTTGCTCGAGAATCAGATCCTCCACCTCCAGGCCGCAACGACGCACGCACTTGATGATGTTCTGCGCCGCGCTCACCGAGCCGGTCACCATGTGCACCCGCGCCTCGAGGCGCACGCCGGACATGCCAACGGGGTCGTGAATGCCCTCCTGGTTGTCGATGATGAATTCCTGGGGAAGGATGTGCAGGATCTTCTGATCCGCGGGGATGGGCACCGCGCGTGCGGCGTCGATCACCCGATCCACGTCGGCGTGCGTGACCTCGCCGTCCTTGATCGCCACGATGCCATGGGAGTTGAGGCTCGCGACATGGCTGCCGGCAATGCCGGCATAGACCGAATCGATCTCCACGCCCGCCATCAGCTCGGCCTCTTCCACTGCACGCTGGATCGACTGCACCGTGGATTCGATGTTCACCACCACCCCTTTCTTCAATCCGCGCGAGGGATGGGTGCCCAGCCCGATGATCTCGATGCTGTTGTCGTCCTTCACCTCGCCCACGATGGCAACCACCTTGGAGGTACCGATATCGAGGCCCACGATGATGTTCTTGTCTGCCTTCTTGACCATCAGCTGTCACCCTTCCTGACGATGGCCACCGCCGCCTGTGCCCGTTCGTCCACCTTCTGCCACTCCACCGCAAAGCCATGTTCGTAACGCATGTCGATGCGCCGTGGCCTGCCCCCCTCGGGACTCGCCAGCAGGGGATAGAGTCGGACAAAATGCTTCAGCCGCTGCGCGAGACCCTGGTCATCACGGCCTAACATCAGAGCCAGCCCATTGTCGAACACCACCCGCCATTCCCCACGCCGATTCAGATCCAGCTCGGCCACCCGCAGACCCTCGGGCAATGGCCCCGTCTGCAATTGCAGATAGAACGCCACCACATCGGCCGCACGGGCATCCTCACCCCGCAGCCGCGGCAGGTTTTCGAACCTGGGGAGCCGCGTCGGCCGAAAGACCTGACCGTGCAGATTCACCAGCGCCGACTGATTCCAGTAGGCCAGCGGAAGCTGCTCGACCACGTGCAGGCGCAGGGTATCGGGCCACACCCGACGGACACTGGCCTCTGCCGCCCAGGGCAGGTCCAGTACTGCCTTGCGTACCTTCTCCATGTCGATGTCCAGGAAACCACCGTCGATGGCCGTCTCGACTCGCTGCCGAATCTCTGCTTGGTCCAGATGGGTGAACTCGCCGGTGATGGTGACCACACGCACCGGCAGACGACCCGGCAC
>RFHJ01000124.1 GCA_003696905.1 Gammaproteobacteria bacterium
CGATCAACTGGACCAGCAAAAGCCGCGCTTTGTCGAGGTTGCGCCGGGCCAATGGGAGGCCTCCGATGGGCCGGATGCTGCGAGGGAGTTGGTGCAGCGTCTGCCGGTACTGAATGCCATCCATGAGGCGCGCAATGCCTGGGGGCAGGTCATCAACGGCCTGCGTGGCTTTCTGGCGTACCGAGACCCTGGTTTCGTGGAGAACATAAAGCTCTATCTGGAGCAGAGTGGCGAGGCCGTCTCCCGCCTGCAGGCAGCGGAAGCACTGCTGACCTTCGAGCAGGCCGATGCCCTGGAGCGTTTGGTGGAGGCCAGGGAGGCCTATCGCAAGGCGCTCGACGAGGTCGTTGCCCTGCATGGTGGTGATCACGCCTATGAAGACGTCTACCTGGTCCGCACAGCCATCTCCCCCCTGGCCCAGAACCTGTCGGACAAGCTGTCCGCTTTGCTTGCGCTGTTGAATGGAGAGGCGAGCAAGGCCAGTCAGGACCTGGCGGTCGAAGTGGCTCGCTCTCGCCAATGGCTGTTCGGCCTCGCCCTGGCCGGGTTGTTGGTGACTGCGGCGTTGGGAACCCTCCTGACGCGTTCCATCACCTGCAAGATCAACCGTGCGGTTGGTGCCATGCAGGAGATCGCGGAGGGTGACGCTGATCTGACGCGGACGCTGCACCTGGAGGGCCGAGATGAAATGGCCCAGCTCGGCGAGGCCTTCAATCGGTTCCTCGATCGCATGCGGACGATCATCGGCGCGGTCTCTCAGGCGGTGGAAGGGATATCGGAGGCGACCCACCGCATGGCGGGGGTCAGTGAGGAGGCGCGGCAGGGCACCGCCGAGCAACAGCGTCGCACGGCGGAGGTGGCTGGCTCCACCGCCCAGCTCGCGGAGTCCGCGCGAGAGGTACAGCACGTATCTGACCAGGGCCGTACCGCTGCCCACGCCGCATTGGCGTCGGCGAATGAAGGTGGTCAGGCGTTGCAGGTTACTCAAGGGGCCCTCGAGCAGCTGGCCTCAGGGGTGGAACAGTCAGCCAAAGTCGTGCAAGGCCTTGAGAGCGACAGCGAGCGCATCGGCGGCGTACTGGATGTCATCCGGGGCATTGCGGAGCAGACCAACCTGTTGGCGCTCAATGCGGCCATCGAGGCGGCACGGGCTGGTGAGCAGGGCCGTGGCTTTGCGGTGGTGGCTGACGAGGTGCGAACCCTCGCCAGCCGCACTCAGCAGTCCACCGAGGAGATTCAGGGCATGATCGAGAGCCTTCAGCTCTCGACCCGTGAGGCAACCCAGGCGATGGAAACGGGACGTGAACAGGCGCGGCAGACGGTGGATCATGCCCGCACCACGGCGGAATCGTTGGAGCATATCATCCACCAGGTGGAGCATATTGCCTCCGCCATCGATCAGGTGGCGAGTGCGGCGGGCCAACAGGTGGTCTCCGTAGAGCAGATCGACCAGAATGTCCGCTCCATCAGTCAGGTCGCCGAACGCACGGACGCGGGCGCCGGCCGTCTGGAGGGCGACGTGCAGTCTCTGCATGCTGCCGCTCATGAGCTGAAGCAGCTGGTGTCCACGTTTAGGATCTGAATCACCGCGGAATCGCCTCTCCGAGTACCAGGCCCGTCTTGACCGTGGATGATCTGGGCCCTCCTCCACCGCAGGTGTATGGCATTCGCTGTCGTGCCGTTTATGCACAGGCGGATCATCCTGTCGGGGCGCGGCTCGGTACCCTTGGTGTCTCTCCGAAGCCCGGATGGAGGTGGGCAAGGCGTTGTTATAAGGGGTAAATATTTCGTCTCCGCCGTCTCCGCTGCGATCTGCGCAGGATTACTGAACATTTATTCTCCGAAGCGTCCACAGAGTTATCCACAGGGTGGCAGGATTGCTCCGGTGTCTGGCCCTCCATGGGGGAGCTGGGCTACTTTGCCCTGGCGAATTAGAAACTTCTGATATACCCCGTCGCGCCCGCTCGCTATAATCCTGCCCCTTTTCCCGCCCGAACCGGATGTCCAAGTGATAGAGAATCTCCGCAACATCGCCATCATCGCCCATGTGGACCATGGCAAGACCACTCTGGTGGATGAACTGCTCAAGCAGTCAGGCACCCTGGGCGAGCGCTTCGGCGAGGTGGAGCGGGTGATGGATTCCAACGATCAGGAACGCGAGCGCGGCATCACCATCCTGGCGAAGAACACCGCCATCACCTGGGGTGAGTACCGTATCAATATCGTGGACACCCCGGGACATGCCGATTTCGGCGGTGAGGTGGAACGGGTGCTGTCGATGGTGGACTCGGTACTCTTGCTGGTGGATGCGCAGGAAGGGCCCATGCCGCAGACCCGCTTCGTCACTCAGAAGGCCTTCCGCCATGGCTTGCGGCCGATCGTGGTGGTCAACAAGATCGACAAGCCCGGAGCGCGCCCCGACTGGGTGATCGACCAGGTGTTCGAGCTGTTCGACAACCTGGGCGCCAGCGACGAGCAGCTGGACTTTCCCATCGTCTATGCCTCGGCCATCAACGGCTATGCCTCGCTGGATGATGGGGTTCGCGAGGGCGATATGACGCCGTTGTTCGAGGCCATCGTCACGCATTGTCCGCCTCCCCAAGTGGACCCGGAAGGTCCGTTCCAGATGCAGATCTCCAATCTCGACTACAACAGCTATGTGGGAGCCATCGGGGTGGGGCGTATCACGCGGGGAAGCGTACGGCCCAACCAGCCGGTCACCGTGGTGAAGTACGACGGCAGCCTCCACAAGGCGAAGGTGGGACTGGTCTACGGTTATCTGGGCCTGGAGCGGCACGAGGTGGCGGAGGCCTGCGCCGGCGACATCGTCGCGATCACCGGCATCGAGGCGCCCAATGTCTCCGATACCCTGTGTGATCCGGATCATGTCGAGGCCCTGCCGCCCTTGTCAGTGGATGAGCCGACCGTCTCCATGACCTTTCAGGTCAATTCCTCGCCCTTCGCCGGCCGCGAGGGCAAATACCTGACCTCGCGCCAACTCAAGGAGCGTCTGGAACGCGAGCTGATCCACAACGTGGCCTTGCGCGTGGAGGAGGGGATCGATCCGGAGAAGTTCAAGGTCTCGGGGCGTGGTGAGCTGCACCTTTCGGTGCTGATCGAGAGTATGCGCCGCGAGGGCTTCGAGCTGGCCGTGTCGCGTCCGGAGGTGATCTTCCGCGAGATCGACGGCGAGGTCTGCGAGCCCTATGAGCAGGTCACGGTGGACGTGGAAGAGCAGCACCAGGGGGCGGTCATGGAAGCACTGGGCGAGCGGCGGGGCGAGCTGCGCGACATGGTGCCCGACGGCAAGGGAAGGGTGCGGCTGGACTACATCGTCCCCTCACGCGGGCTGATCGGGTTCCAGACCGACTTCATGACCATGACCTCGGGCACGGGTCTGTTGTACCACGTCTTCGACCACTACGGCCCCGCCCAGGGGGGTGGCATTGCCAAGCGCAAGAATGGGGTGCTGATCTCGAATGGCCAGGGCAAGGCCCTCGGTTATGCCCTGTTCAATCTGCAGGAGCGTGGCCGTCTCTTCACCTCGCCGGGCGACGAGGTGTACGAGGGGCAGATCATCGGCATCCATTCGCGCGAGAACGATCTGGTGGTCAACCCCCTGAAGGGAAAGCAGCTGACCAATATCCGTGCCGCCGGCAAGGACGATGCCATTGCGCTCACCCCGCCGATCCCGCTGAGCCTGGAAATGGCGCTGGAGTTCATCGAGGACGACGAGCTGGTGGAGGTGACCCCAGGGGCCATTCGTCTGCGCAAGAAGCTGCTCAAGGAGCACGAGCGCAAGCGCGCCGGGCGGGCGAGTTGAATGCGGAAACAAAAAGGCTCTGTCCCAGTTAAGTGTGGGATTTTCCTAAGTTGTTGTTTTTACGTAGGTCGGACTTTAGTCCGACATGTCGGGCTAAAGCCCGACCTACAAAGGCTTGCAAAACCCTAACTGCCATGAGTTCTTGGCCACACCCCTGATCATGGAAAAGCCTGGTCGGCGGTCATCGATGCGGTTCGTGCCTCACCGCATCCTACATCATC
>RFHJ01000125.1 GCA_003696905.1 Gammaproteobacteria bacterium
ATCGGTGACATTTTCCATGATCAGGGGTGTGGCCAAGGCCTCATGGAAGTTAGTGCAGGACACTTCTTGCGACGGCTTCCCTGCCGACGAGCCTTTCGAGCAGGCTTCCGCTCCAAATTCCAAGTAATCCGAGAACCCAGACGACATAACCCACACGAATTAGTGCCGAAGCCTACCTGGGAGCGACCGCACAAGACGGTCAGTTGTTCTGGATCACGATATTGGGGAACTTGGCCGCATAGCTCTTGGCCTGGCGCGACAGCTTGGCCGCGGCCTTGCGGGCGATCTCGCGATAGATCTCGGAGGCCCGTGCCTCGGGCTCCGCCACCACGGTCGGCTTGCCCGAATCGGTCTCCTCGCGAATGCGCTTCTCCAGCGGCAGGGCGCCGAGGAATTCCACCCCATACTCTTTGGCCATGCGCTCGCCACCACCCTCACCGAAGATGTGCTCCTCATGGCCGCAATTGGAGCAGATGTGGATGGACATGTTCTCCACGATGCCCAGTACCGGCACCTCCACCTTCTCGAACATCTTGAATCCCTTACGGGCATCCAGCAGGGCGATGTCCTGCGGGGTGGTGACGATGATGGCACCGGAGACCGGCACCTTCTGCGCCAGGGTCAGTTGGGTGTCACCGGTGCCCGGTGGCAGGTCAATCACCAGGTAGTCGAGATCGTCCCAGTTGGTGTCGTTGAGCAGCTGCTCCAGGGCCTGGGTCACCATCGGACCCCGCCAGATCATGGGCGTCTCCTCGTCGATGAGGAAGCCGATGGACATCGCCTGCAGGTGGTAACTGGTCATCGGCTCGAGGGTCTTGCCGTCCTTCGACTCGGGCTTGCCGGTGATGCCCAGCATGCGCGGCTGGGAAGGGCCGTAGATATCGGCATCGAGAATGCCTACCCGAGCCCCTTCGGCCGAGAGCGCCAGCGCCAGGTTGACCGCGGTGGTCGACTTGCCCACGCCGCCCTTGCCGGACGCCACCGCAATGATGTTCTTGACGTTGTCGATGGGCTTGAGGGCCTTCTGCACCGAGTGCGCGACCACCTCCCAGCTCAGGTCGACATCACAGGAGGAGACCCCCTCCACCGATTCGCAGGCCTTCTTCACCTCGGAGGCGATCTGGTCCTGCACTCCCTTGGCGGGGAAACCCAGCACCACCTTGACCTTGACCTTGTCACCGTCGATGGCAATGTCCTTGATCGATTTGGCGCTCACCAGATCGGTGCCGAGATGGGGTTCGACATAGCCCTTGAGGGCCTCTTCGATGGATTCTCGCGTGACTTCAGCCATTGTGAATACTCCTGCAGAGCGCGCCCTAGCCCGCCCTGAAATACTTTCCGGGAAAAAACGACGCGCAATTCTAGCACCCCCGCCTGGATAAACCCAACCGAATCACTCGGGTTTTCAGGCCATCGATGCGGTTCGCACCCCACTGCATGCGACGTCGTGCTCTGAAGCCTAGGGTGCGATGAGCCGCGCGAACCGCACCAAAAACAGTCTCTGAACATGCAGTTCCACGCCGACCATCAGCTGGAAGAGGCACCGGCCGCACCAAGCCGCTGGCCATTGTGGGATAATGATTGGCTTTCCAACCCAGTCGGTTCCTCAGCTGCAAAATGTCCAAACAACCCCGCAAGATTCTGATCACCAGCGCCCTGCCCTATGCCAATGGTTCCATCCATCTGGGCCATTTGGTGGAATACATCCAGACCGATATCTGGGCACGTTTCCAGAAGCTCCGCGGGCACGAGTGCTACTACGTCTGTGCCGACGATGCCCACGGCACCCCTATCATGCTGCGGGCGCGTGCCGAAGGCATCGAGCCGGAGGAGCTGATCGCACGGGTCTGGAAGGAACACACCGAAGACTTCGCCGGCTTCCATATCGGCTTCGACAACTACCACAGCACCCATTCGCCCGAGAATCGCGCCCTGGCGACCCTGATCTACGAGCGCAACCGGGATGCCGGCCACATCGTGCGCAAGACCATCAAGCAGGCCTACGACCCCGAGGCGGGCATGTTCCTTCCCGACCGCTTCATCAAGGGAGAATGCCCGCGCTGCGGTGCTCCCGAGCAATATGGAGACAGCTGCGAGAACTGCGGCGCCACCTATGCCCCCACCGACCTCAGAAATCCCCGATCTGCGGTCTCCGGCGCCACTCCCGTGGAGCGAGAATCCGAGCACATCTTCTTCCGCCTGGCCGATTTCGAACAGGTACTGAAGGATTGGCATCGCGCCGGCCATGTGCAACCGGAGGTCGCCAACAAGCTCGATGAATGGTTCGAGGCCGGCCTGGCCGACTGGGACATCTCCCGCGACGCCCCCTATTTCGGCTTCGAGATCCCCGATGCCCCCGGCAAGTATTTCTATGTCTGGCTGGATGCCCCGATCGGCTACATGGCCAGTTTCCGCAATCTGTGCGACAAGCGGGGCATCGACTTCGATGCCTTCTGGTCGGTTGACTCGGAGGCGGAGCTCTACCACTTCATCGGCAAGGATATCGTCTACTTCCATGCCCTGTTCTGGCCCGCCCTGCTGCATGGAGCGGGGTTCCGCATGCCGAGCGCGGTCTGGGCGCATGGTTTTCTCACGGTGGACGGCGCCAAGATGTCCAAGTCGCGCGGCACCTTCATCAAGGCCCGCACCTACCTCAAGCATCTCAATCCGGAATACCTGCGCTACTACTTCGCCGCCAAGCTCAGTCCGCGGGTGGACGACATCGACCTCAATCTCGAGGACTTCGCCCAGCGGGTCAACAGCGATCTCGTGGGCAAGGTGGTCAACATCGCCAGCCGCTGTGCGGGCTTCATCCATAAGCGCTTCGCCGGCCGTCTTTCGGCGCGCTGCAGCGAACCGGCCCTGTACGCAGAATTCGTCGCCGCGGGTGAGGCGATCGCCGATCACTTCGAACAGCGGGAGTACGGCCGGGCGGTACGCGAGATCATGGCGTTGGCCGACCGTGCCAACCAGTACATCGACGAACACAAACCCTGGGTGATCGCCAAGGAAGAGGGCCGCGATCAGGAGCTGCAGGAGATCTGCTCTACCGGAATCAACCTCTTTCGGGTGCTGGTGGGCTACCTGAAGCCGGTGCTGCCGAAGCTGGCAGCCGACGCCGAGGCCTTTCTCAAGATTCCGCCGATGCAATGGGACAGTCAGGGCGAGCCGCTGGTCGACCATCCGATCGACAGGTTCAAGCCATTGATGACCCGGGTGGAGGAGGCGCGTATCAAGGCCATGATCGAGGATTCGAAGGAAGACCTGCAGGCCGAGACCGAGGCCCAGGCCTCGCCCCCCCCCGAAAACTCTCCCCTGTCCAGGGAACCCATTGCCGAGACCATCACCTTCGACGACTTCGCCAAGGTCGACCTGCGCATCGCACGCATCGTCGGTGCCGAGCAGGTGGAGGGTGCCGACAAGCTG
>RFHJ01000002.1 GCA_003696905.1 Gammaproteobacteria bacterium
CTTGACGATGCCGCGCAGGGTGTTGACCACCAGGGTGGCCAGGGCCTCGCCCTCCACGTCCTCGGCGATGATCAGCAACGGACGGCCGGCCTTGGCCACTGCCTCGAGCACCGGCAGCAGGTCGCGGATATTGGAGATCTTCTTGTCGTGCAGCAGAATGAAGGGGTCTTCCAGCTCCGCGGTCTGGTTCTGCTGGTTATTGATGAAGTAGGGCGACAGATAACCCCGGTCGAACTGCATACCCTCGACCACGTCCAGCTCGTTCTCCAGACCGGAACCCTCTTCCACGGTGATGACCCCTTCCTTGCCGACCTTCTCCATCGCCTCGGCAATGATGCTGCCGATGGACTCGTCGGCATTGGCGGATATGGTGCCGACCTGGGCGATGGCCTTGGTGTCGTTACAGGGCACGGAGATCGCCTGTAGCTTCTCGACCGCAGCTGCAGCGGCCTTGTCCATGCCACGCTTCAGATCCATGGGATTCATGCCGGCGGCGACCGCCTTCATGCCCTCGCGCACCATGGCCTGCGCCAGTACCGTCGCGGTGGTGGTGCCGTCACCGGCCACGTCGTTGGTCTGGGAAGCGACTTCCTTGACCATCTGCGCGCCCATGTTCTCGAACTTGTCCTTCAGCTCGATCTCCTTGGCGACCGAAACGCCGTCCTTGGTGATGGTCGGCGCGCCGAAGGATTTCTCCAGCACCACGTTACGGCCTTTCGGGCCCAGGGTGGTCTTGACCGCGTTGGCCAACACATTGACCCCGTGCACCATGCGATGGCGGGCGTCGTCTCCAAACAATACGTCTTTGGCAGCCATTTGTAGCTCCTTGATAATTCGTCAGAAATTCAGTTCAGGTCGATTCTGTGGGCCGCTTAGCCCTCGATCACGCCGAGGATGTCCTCCTCACGCATCACCAGCACCTCCTCGTCACCGAGCTTGACCTCGGTACCCGAGTACTTGCCGAACAGGACGGTGTCGCCGACCTTGACGTCCAGCGGACGCACGTCGCCGTTCTCCAGCAGCTTGCCGTTGCCGACGGCAACCACCTCACCCTGAATGGGCTTCTCGGCGGCCGAGTCCGGCAGCACGATGCCCCCCGGCGTGGTGGTCTCTTCTTCCTTGCGGCGGATCACGACTCGGTCGTGCAGCGGGCGGATATTCATTGGATCAAATCTCCCGATTGATGAACGATTGGTGGTTTCGGCCAACGATTGTTAGCACTCGTTTCAGGTGAGTGCCAATAGTAGGGGCGGTTGGGGGAAAGTCAAGGCGGGATGCGATCTATCCGCCTATTGGGGAGAAAATTCACCGTGGGAGGGTCTTCAGGCCCGACGGTCATTCCCGTCGCGGCTGAAGCCGCTCCCACAATCGCAGCCGCGGTGTGACAAAGTAGAAGCCGTCTTTTCCGCTTTGTGTATCTTGGCGTCCTTTGCGATTCAAAGACCAGCCTCCGGAAGAAATGGGCGACACCTCCCGCCTGGCTTCAATCCAGCACGTGGCTGACCAGGCCGTCGGCCAGTTTGGGCTCGAACCAGGTGGATTTGGGAGGCATGACCTCGCCGGCATCGGCGACCCGCATCAGGGCCTCCATGCTCGTTGGATATAGCGAGAAGGCCACCGCCCAGTCGCCGGAGTCCACTCGCTTTTCCAGCTCACCCAGACCACGGATGCCGCCGACGAAATCGATGCGCTCGTCCCGGCGGGGGTCGGAAATACCCAGCACCGGCTCAATGAGGTTGTCTGCCAGCAGGCTCACGTCCAGCCCCTTTACCGGGTCGTCGGAACGGTACTCGTCACGCAGTCTCAGCCGGTACCACTGGCCATCCAGATACATCCCGAACTCGCCCGGTTCGCGCGGCCGCACCGGCTGTTCGCTGGCCTCGAAATCGAAGCGCTCGGCGATCTTCGCCAGGAAGTCCTGCGGCGACAGACCGTTGAGATCACGCACCACCCGGTTGTAGTCGAGGATCTGCATCTGGTCGTGGGGAAAGATCACGCTAAGGAAATAGTTGTAGGACTCCTCCCCGGTGTGGCTTGGATTGGCTGCCTTGCGCGCCGCCGCCACCCGCGAGGCCGCGGCCGAGCGATGGTGCCCATCCGCCACGTACAGCGCGTCCATGGCATCGAAGGCACGGGTCAGCGCTTCTACCCGTTGTGGATCGTCGATGACCCAGATCTCGTGGCGCACCCCGTCTGCCGCGGTCACGTCCATATCCGGCGTCTGCCCAGTGACCTCGGCGAGGATGCCGTCGACCACCGGATCGGCGCGGTACACCAGAAACACCGGGCCGGTCTGGGCGTTCAGGGCATCGATCTGGCGCACCCGGTCGTCCTCCTTCACCGGGCGGGTGAACTCGTGCTTCTTGATGCGATCGGCGTCATAGGCCGCCACCGAGGCGGCGGCCACGATCCCGGTCTGGACATGATCTCCCATGGTCAGGCGGTAGGCGTAATAGGCCGGACGGGGGTCGCGCGTCAGCACCCCCTCGGCGATCATGCGATCGAGATTCTCGCGCCCCTTGGCGTAGACCGCAGGATCATAGGGATCGGTCTCGTCCGGCAGGTCGATCTCCGGGCGGGAGATGTGCAGGAAGCTCCAGGGCCGCCCTTCCACCATCGCCTTGGCCTCGGTCCGGTTCATCACGTCATAGGGC
>RFHJ01000126.1 GCA_003696905.1 Gammaproteobacteria bacterium
AAGTCGGAGGACGACGTAGGATGCGGTGAGGCACGAACCGCATCGATGACCGCCGGCCAGGTTTTTCCATGATCAGGGGTGTGGCCAAGAACTCATGGCAGTCAGGTGACGCTACCCTGGGGTTTCCCCAATTGCGGGATGTCCGCCACGGCGTAATATCGAAAGTACAACGACCGGGAAAACCCGGCGACCACGCGGAGATTGGAGAGAGAGATGAAGCCGACGCACAAACGCAGCGTCGCGCCCGATGTCCTGACCCGATTTCAGGACATGTCCCGCGGGCGCAAGATCGTGTTGGTGGTTTTCCTGATCTGGGCGGCCCAGGCGGTCCCGAAGTGGACCGCGGCGATCGTCGGTGACGGGGAGACCTCGGCGGCCATCATGACCTTCTTCTTCGAGCCCCGCTACTGAGCCATTGCGGCGGTGAAGGCTCACCCGCCGATCCGGCGCCCGTTCTCTTCCAGGAACTCGCTGAGGGCCTGTTCTGCCCAGTACTCGCCGGCGGGGATCACCTCCGCCGCGCGATAGAACTCGTGCACCGCGCACACGTTGATCGGTATCTCGATCAGCAGGTCGGGCGGATAGGCGGCGAGCATGTTGCGTGCGATGGCTGCCTGCATGGCATCCAGCGACAATAGCGCGGTATCCACGAATGACAATGCCTGCTCGGGCTTGCTCCAACGAGCTCGGGGCGCCCGACGTTCGGCCAGCGGCGCCAGCCCGAGCTTCTCCGGCCAGTCGTCCAGGCCCAGTTTCTCCTGCCAGTCATCCAGCCCCAGTCGCTTTTGCAGATCGTCCAAAAAGCTGTCGATCCGCTCCCGATAGCGACCACCCGCGCGGCGTGGACGCCGAATCGGTTTCAGCGGACCGGGATGCTCCCGTGGTGTTCCCGAAAGGGTGACCGCCACGATCAGATCGCCCCGGTTGTGCATGATCGGGGCGATGGGGACCGGGTTCAAAATGCCGCCATCGAGCAGGGGCCGCCCGTTTACGACGTGGGGGGTGAAGATCGTCGGGATGGCGATGGAGGCGCGGATCGCGTCGAACAGGTCCCCGCGGTTGAGCCACACCTCGCGCCGCGCGCGCGGGTCGGTGGCGACGATGGTAAGCGGGATGGGCAGATCCTCGATGCGGTGTTCGCCGACGAATTCGCGCAGTGTCTCCATCACCGCCTCACCCTTGATCAGTCCCGCACCGCCCCAGGCAGGATCGAGATAACGCATCACGTTCAACTCGGTCAGGTCCAGTACCCAGTCGGCGTAGGCGTCGAGCTTGCCCGCGGCATAGAAGCCACCGATCAGCGCCCCCATGGAACTGCCGGCGATCGCATTGATCTTCCAGCCGTGGCGTTCCAGTACCCGGATCACTCCGATATGCGCCAGGCCACGGGCACCACCACTGCCAAGGACCAGCGAGATATGTTGCTGCTTGCTCATGCCGGCAGTTTATCGCCAGCCGCCGGAGCGGTGGCGGTTTTCTGCCTCGATGCGCGGTGAATCTCCGTCAAAACCTCGTCGTGGGGGCCGGGGTTGTTCCGTAAATGGTGGAATTTACGAGCGATTTCATCTTTGGCATGGCTGGCACGGGGATTGCAAATCCCGTGACAGAGCTTTCTCTGGAGACCACGGAACCGAACCATGGCAAAGGACGAAAAAGATATCGAAGGCGAAGAGGGCGGTGGCGGCAAGAAGAAGCTGATCATCATCATTGCGGCCGTGGTGTTGCTCCTGGGTGGGGGAGCGGCGGCCTTCTTGCTGATGGGAGGCGAGGAACCTCAGGAAGGGGAACAGGCGGCAAAGGAACAACCGGCTGCCGAAGAGGCAGTACCGGAGGGCGATCCCATCTATCTCGAGATGAAGCCCAAGTTCGTGGTCAATCTGCCGCCCGGTGGTCCTGCCAAGATGCTGCAGATCGCAGTGACGGTCTATACCCGGCAGCAACCGGTGGCCGATTTCGTCAGCGCCAACGATCCGATGCTGCGACATCATCTCAACAATCTCTTCGAGGCGCAGCAGGCGAGCGATCTGCTCACCCTCGAGGGCAAGCAGAAGCTGCAGCAGGCGGTGAAGGAACTGCTGCAACAGAAATTGGAAGAGATGGATCAGAAGGGCGAGATCAAGGACGTGTATTTCACCGAATTCGTGCTGCAGTAAACGATCATGGCTGACGACCTGCTCTCACAAGACGAAATCGACGCGCTGCTGCACGGAGTAGACGGCGGCGATGTGGAAACCGAGACCGATGTTCCGGTCGATCCCGAGGAAGCGCGGCCCTATGACTTTGCCAGCCAGGACCGAATCGTACGCGGCCGGCTGCCGACCCTGGAGATGATCAACGAGCGGTTTGCGCGCTATTTCCGTACCAGTCTATTCAACATGCTGCGGCGCAGCTCGGATATCTCGGTGTCGGGCGTGCAGATGCTCAAGTTCGGCGAGTTCGTGCACAGCCTGTTCGTGCCCACCAGCCTGAACATGGTCAAGGTGGCACCATTGCGCGGCAAGTCGCTGTTCGTGCTCGACCCGAAGCTGGTCTTCAGCACGGTCGACAGCTTCTTCGGCGGCAGCGGTCGTTTCCATACCAAGATCGAAGGTCGCGAGTTCACGCCCACCGAACTGCGGGTGGTGCAGATGTTGCTCGAGATCGCCTTCAAGGATCTCAAGCAGGCATGGGAGCCGGTACTGGATGTGCAGTTCGAGTATCAGGGGTCGGAGGTCAATCCCCAGTTCGCCAATATCGTCAGCCCCAGCGAGGTGGTGGTGGTGACCACCTTCAACGTGGATCTCGAGGCGGGCGGTGGCGATTTCTATATCTGCCTTCCCTACTCGATGCTCGAACCGATCCGGGAATTGCTGGATGCGGGGGTGCAGAGCGACCGGGGCGAGCGCGACGAGCGCTGGGAAAAGGCACTGCGCGAAGAGATCATGGATGCCAGCATCGAGATCAACAGTACCCTTGCCGAGGTGGAGCTGAGCGTGCGCGAGCTATCCGAACTGCAGGCCGGTGACATCATTCCCATCGATATCAGCGAAAGCCTGGAGGTCTGTGCCGAGGGCCTGCCCCTTTTCCGGGGGGTGTTGGGCGTGCACAAGGATCACTACGCCATCAAGGTGCAGGAGTGGATCGACCGGCCGAAGAGCGTTGGTCTGCACGAGCTGATTGCGCTATCGGACATGCAGTCCGCCACCGAGAGTGGCCCGGCGGACTCACAAGAGCAAGCCCCTGAGAAGAGGGCATTGATACAGGAAGCCGCATCATGAGCGAAGAAGTCGAAACCCCCGAAGGCGTGGACGATCAGGCACTGGCCGACCAGTGGGCCGAGGCCCTGGAGGAACAGGGTGCGAGCGACGAGTATCAGGCCCAGGCCGCCAGCTTCGACGAGCTGCAGCCGGATGGCTGTGGTGGTGACATCAAGCTGGACGCCATTCTGGATGTTCCGGTCACCATTGCCATGGAGATCGGGCGTACCAGGATCAACATCCGCAACCTGCTGCAGCTCAACCAGGGATCGGTGGTGGAACTGGATCGCCTCGCCGGTGAACCGATGGATGTGCTGGTCAACGGTACCCTGATCGCGCAGGGTGAGGTCGTGGTGGTGAACGAGAAGTTCGGTATCCGTCTCACCGACATCGTGAGTCCGGCAGATCGCGTACGCAATCTCAAGAACTGATCATGCGCCTCTCCTTTCCTATCCTGATGCTGTTCGCCGGCCGTGCAATGGCCGCGGCCGAGCCCACCCCGCCTGCGGTGGGCGTCGGCGGTGAACAACTGTTGCAGACGGCCGCCGGGCTGGCGGCGGTTCTGGCCGTGCTGCTGGGCCTGGCCTGGGTGTTCAAGCGATATCTTGCAGTGCCCGGGGTCGGCAAGGGGCGGGTGCAGGTGATTGGCGGCGTCTCGCTGGGACCGCGGGAACGCGCCGTGATCGTGGAAGTCGAAGGCGAGCGCCTGCTGCTGGGTGTGGCCCAGGGCAATGTGCGCATGCTGCACCGTCTGTCCCCGAGCGAAGCGTCGGCGCAGGACTTCGCGGGGCGGCTGGCGGAGGTCGGTGATGCCCAGGATGTGACTGCGGAGAGAAAGGGATGAGGGGCCTGCTCGTTTTGCTGCTCGTTCTGCTCGCACCGGTGGCCCTGGGGGCGCCGGGCATCGATGCCCTGAATGTGGCGCCGGACGGCCAGGGTGGCCAGACCTATACCCTGAGCATCCAGGTGCTGCTGATGATGACGGCGCTTTCTCTGCTGCCCGCGGCACTGATGCTGATGACCTCCTTCACCCGTATCGTCATTGTACTGTCCATCCTGCGCCAGGCGCTGGGCACGGCGCAGACCCCTTCCAACCAGGTGCTGATCGGTATTGCCCTGTTTCTGACCTTCTTCATCATGGCGCCGGTGTTCAACAAGGTCTATGACGAGGCATTGGGGCCCTATCTTGCCGATAAGATGACCGCCGAGCAGGCCTTCGAACGGGCCAAGCAGCCGGTGCGCGAATTCATGCTGGCGCAGACGCGTGACGACGACCTGGGCCTGTTCGCCAGGATTGCCGGTGTGAGCGGCTTTCAGCGCAACGACGAAGTGCCCTTCAGCCTGTTGATGCCGGCCTTCGCCACCAGTGAGCTGAAGACGGCCTTTCAGATCGGCTTCCTGCTGTTCATTCCGTTCCTGGTGATCGATCTGGTGGTGGCGAGTGTGCTCATGTCCATGGGCATGATGATGCTGTCGCCGCTGATCATCTCACTGCCTTTCAAGATCATGCTGTTCGTGCTGGTGGACGGTTGGGCCATGGTGATGGGCACCCTGGCATCGAGTTTCTACGTGTGAGGTCGTTATGGACGCGGATTCGGTCATTCATATCGGACGTCAGGCCCTGGAGGTCACCATCCTCCTGTCGGCTCCCATTCTGCTCGTCTCCCTGGCAGTGGGACTGATCGTGGCCATGTTCCAGGCAGCGACCCAGATCAACGAGATGACGCTCACCTTCGTCCCCAAGCTCATTGCCATTGCCGCCGTGCTGATGGCGACCGGGCCCTGGTTGTTGCGCCAGATCACCGGCTTCACCCAGCGCCTGATCGAGAACATTCCCTTCATGATCGGTTGAGCGGGAAGCGGGCCTGTGAGAGCGGCTTCAGCCGCGAAAGAAACGACTACCCGACCTCACCGCCCTTCCGTAGCGAATATTCCGTCGCGCCAAGCAGCGGGGAGCTGGCATGGCTTCTGCAAGGTGGATGCTAGCGCCATGGGATTGACGGACGGGACCATCGAGCGATGCACTTCAGCGACGCCCAACTACAACAATGGCTGGCAGATTTCTTCTGGCCCTTTGTGCGCATTGGCGCGGCACTCGCCGCAGCGCCGATATTCAGTGTACGTCAGGTGCCGATGCGCTATCGGGTCCTGATGGCGGTATTGATCACTCTGGTGATTCAACCGCTGATTCCGCCGGTGCCCGTGGTGGATGTGTTTGGTGCCGAGGGCGTGATGATCGCGCTGCAACAGATCGGTATCGGCGCGATGATGGGATTCGTCCTGCAACTGGCCTTCAATGCACTGATCTTCGGTGGCCAGGTCATGGCCTATAGCATGGGGCTGGGCTTTGCCAGCATGATGGACCCGATCAACGGGGTGCAGGTGCCTATGGTCTCCCAGTACTGGCTGATCCTCGCCATGCTGGCCTTCCTGTTGGGCAACGGACACCTGCTGCTGCTGGGAAGTGTGGCCGAGAGCTTCCACCTCTTGCCCGTTGCAGTGGACGGCCTCACCCGGGCCGGCCTGTGGGGTGTGGTGTCATGGTCTTCACGCCTCTTCGCCGCCGGGGTGCTCATGGCGCTGCCGGTGATCATCGCCCTGCTGCTGATCAATATCGGCATGGGGGTGGTGTCGCGGGCTGCCCCCCAACTGAACATCTTTGCAATTGGATTCCCCATCACCCTGTTGGCCGGTTTTCTGGTGATGTGGGTCACCCTGCCCCAGGTGATGCACGGTTTTGGTCAGCTGGTCGACGAGGCATTGGGGTTGGGTGCCGACCTCCTGAGGGCGAGATAGTCATGGCAGAGAACGAAGACGGCCAGGAAAAGACACAGGAACCCACGAGCAAACGGCTCGATGATGCCCGCAAGAAGGGGCAGGTGCCCAGGTCTCGGGAGCTGAACACCATGGCCCTGACGATCATGGGGGTGTCCGCCATGATGCTCATGGCCGGGCGCTTCGGTGAGGGATTCGAGTCTCAGTTCCGCCAGCACCTGATATTGCGGCGGGAGGATCTGTTCGATCCCAGTGCCTTGTTGACGCATCTGGTGGCGGCGATTCAGGAGGCCGTCTTGATGCTGTTGCCCTTCTTTGGCGTGATGATCGTGGTGGCGGTCGCGGCCTCGGTGGCGCTGGGCGGGTTCAATCTCAGTGTCGAGGCGATGCAGCCCAAGTTGTCGAAGCTCGATCCCCTCAAGGGAATGAAACGGGTTTTCGGTGTAAAGGGACTGATGGAGCTGGCGAAGTCGCTGGCCAAGTTTCTGCTGGTGATGCTGGTGACCGCCTCGGTCCTCTGGAGCTGGCAGGACGATATTCTGGGCCTGGGCGGACAGGACGTGGGGCAGGCGCTGGTCGCCGGGCTGCGGATGGTGGGCTGGGCGGCGTTGCTGATCTCCTCGACCATGGTACTGATGGCGGTGATCGACGTGCCCTTCCAGCTGTGGCAGCACAAGAAGGAACTCAAGATGACCCAGCAGGAGGTGCGCGACGAACTGAAGCAGACCGAGGGTCGGCCCGAGGTGAAGGGACGGATCCGACAACTGCAGCGCGAGATGGCGCAGCGCCGCATGATGCAGGAGGTGCCGAAGGCCGATGTCATCGTTACCAACCCGACCCACTACGCCGTGGCGCTGCGCTATGACCCGGACACCATGAACGCGCCGGTGGTGATCGCCAAGGGCAAGGATCTGGTCGCCGCCAACATCCGACGTATCGGTGGCGAACACGAGATTCCCCTGATCGAGGCCCCCGTGCTGGCAAGGGCGATCTATTTCAATACCGAGCTCAATCAGCCCATTCCCGCCCAGCTGTTCCTCGCGGTGGCACAACTGCTCGCCTATGTCTTCCAGCTGCGCGCCTGGAAGGAAGGCGAGGCCGACCGGCCCTCCATGCCCGAAGAGTTTCCGGTGCCCGAGGAGATGCGCCATGACTGAGGCGAATACGAACCGCGAAGGACGCAAAGGTGCGCAAAGGTCTCCGAGGTCAGACTCAGCCGGCGCGGTCGCCGGACTCGCTTGCACAGGCAACGAGGACATTCCTTTTCCATTCACTTGGCGGACCTTTGCGTCCTTGGCGGTTTGAACGAAAATGGAAGCAGTACTGCAAAACATGAAGACCATTGGGGCACGCGGGCTCGGCGCGCCCCTCGTCATATTGATGTTGCTGGCGATGGTGGTGCTGCCGTTGCCGCCTTTTTTGCTCGATCTTTTCTTCACCTTCAATATCGCGCTCTCCCTGGTGGTGCTGCTGGTCGTGGTGTATGCCCTGCGGCCCCTCGATTTCGGGCTGTTCCCTTCCATGCTGCTGGTCGCCACCCTATTGCGTCTGGCGCTGAACGTGGCCTCGACCCGGGTGGTGCTGCTCGAGGGTCACAACGGGGGCGATGCGGCCGGCAAGGTGATCGAGGCCTTCGGCGAGTTCGTCATCGGCGGCAACTATGCCGTGGGCCTGGTGGTGTTTCTGATCCTGGTGATCATCAACTTCGTGGTGGTCACCAAGGGGGCCGGCCGGGTGTCCGAGGTATCGGCCCGCTTCACCCTGGATGCCATGCCGGGCAAGCAGATGGCCATCGACGCCGACCTCAACTCCGGTCTGATCGATCAGGAGGAGGCACGTCGGCGGCGCGAAGAGGTGACCCGGGAGGCCGACTTCTATGGGGCCATGGACGGTTCTTCCAAGTTCGTCCGTGGTGACGCCATCGCCGGCATTCTGATCCTGCTGATCAATATCATCGGCGGGCTCGCCATTGGCATGGGACAACACGGCCTGGACTTCGCCACTGCAGCCCACAACTATGTGCTGTTGACCATCGGCGATGGCCTGGTGGCGCAGATTCCCTCCCTGCTGCTCTCCACCGCCGCGGCCATCATCGTCACCCGGGTGTCCAGCTCCGAGGACATGGGCAGTCAGGTGGCAACCCAGCTGCTGAACAGTCCACGCGCGTTGGCCATCGCGGCTGGCATCATTGGGGTTCTCGGTCTCATCCCGGGCATGCCCAACCTGGTCTTCCTCCTGCTGGGCGGTTCGCTCGGCGGCATGGCCTGGATGATCACCAAACGTCAGGCGGAGCCCGAGGCGGTCAGCGACAGCCTGCCGGTGCCCGCCGAGACCGAGGCCAACGAGACGCGCGAGCTGGGCTGGGAGGACGTGCAGCCGGTGGACATCATCGGTCTGGAGGTGGGGTATCGATTGATTCCGCTGGTCGACCGCAGCCAGGGGGGGCAGTTGATGAACCGGATCAAGGGCGTGCGCAAGAAACTGTCCCAGGAGTTGGGCTTCCTGGTCCAGCCGGTGCACATCCGCGACAACCTCGATCTGTCACCGAACGCCTACCGCATCAGCCTCCACGGCGTGCCGGTGGGCGAGGGAGAGGTCTATCCCGATCGCGAACTGGCGATCAATCCGGGCAAGGTCTTTGGCGAACTTCAGGGTACCCCCACGCTCGATCCGGCCTTTGGCCTGGAGGCGGTCTGGATCGACCCGGCCCAGCGGGATCATGCCCAGACCCTGGGCTACACGGTGGTGGATGCGAGCACCGTGGTGGCCACCCATATGAGCGAGCTCCTGCAACGGCATGCGCATGAGCTGATCGGTCACGAGGAGGTCCAGCAACTGCTGGACAACCTGGCCCAGGTGGCACCCAAGCTGGTCGAGGATCTGGTGCCAAAGCTGTTGCCGTTGACCACGGTACTGCGCGTGCTGCAGAACCTGCTGGCCGAGGGCATTCCCATCCGGGATATCCGTACGATCGCCGAAACCCTGGCAGAGCAGGCCCCCAGGAGTCAGGATCCCGACGCCCTGACCGCAGCCGTGCGGGTTGCCCTGAGTCGGGCAATAGTTCAGCAACTTGTTGGAAACAAAGAAGAAATTCCGGTCATCGTGCTCGATCCAGAATTGGAACGTCTCTTGCAGCAGGCTTTGACGAGCGCTGGAGAGGAAGGCGCGGGCATCGAGCCGGGACTGCTGGAGCAGATCCAGGTGGCCCTCGCCGAGGCGGCCAGACAGCAGGAGGTGAGTGGTCAGGATGCCATCCTGCTCGTGGCTGGAGCGATTCGGGCCTGGATGGCCAAGTTCGTCCGCCAGAGCGTGCCAGGGATGCACGTCCTCTCCTACAACGAAATACCGGACAACCGAAAGATCACGGTGGTCGACACCATCGGACGGAATCCGGCACAAGGCTAAGGGGGCCCGTGGCCCCGCAGCAGATGGGGGCCAGCAGGCATGAAAATAAAGCGCTTCGTGGCACCGGACATGCGACAGGCATTGCGCAGGGTGCGTGAGACCCTGGGGGAAGACGCGGTGATCCTGTCCAACAAATCGGTAGCCGAGGGAGTGGAGTTGACGGCGGCGATCGACCTGGTCGCCGATGAGGAGATCGAGGTCGCGGGGCGTGAGCTCCGGGCACCGCGCGAACAGGATCCGGTAGCGCGCAGATCGACAACGTCTCCGCGGCACCAGGCGGCCACGGCACAACGTCAGCGCGAAGCGGCGCGCACCGCTTCTCCGCGTCGGGCCGAGCAAGCGGCGGCCGAGGTCAGCCAGCAGGAACTGCTGGCGATGCGCGAGGAGATGCAGAATCTTCGTCGCTGGCTGCAGGCCGAACTCTCCAGCATGAGCTGGCACGACCTGGGACAGCGCGCCCCCCATGTGCAGGAACTCTTTCAGCGTCTCATGCAGTTGGGCCTGGCGGCCGACCTGGCACAAGACCTGGTACAGCGGGTGGGTGGTATCGAGGATCTCGAGCTGGCCTGGCGCAAGGCATTGTTCTTCCTCGCTGGCGAGATTCCGGTGTGCGATCAGGACGTACTCGAGCGCGGCGGTGTGCTGGCACTGGTCGGCCCTACGGGGGTGGGCAAGACCACCAGCATCGCCAAGATCGCCGCCCGCTTCGCCCTGCGCCACGGGCATCGCAACATCGGGCTGATCAGTACCGACAATTTCCGCATCGGCGCACGCGACCAATTGCATACCTATGGGCGCATCCTCAATGTGCCGGTACGCACCGCGGACGATCCACAGGCAATGGGCGATGCCATCGACTCCCTGTCCGACCGCCGCCTGATTCTCATCGACACGGCGGGAATGGGAGCCAACAACGAGCGTCTCGAGGAACAGATCGAGACCCTGCAGGCCGTCGGCCCCAACCTGACGACCCTGCTGACGCTCTCGGCCACCACCGAGGGCGCGGCCATGGCGCGGGCAGTGGATCTGTTCTCTGCGACGCGCCCCGACGCCTGCATGCTGACCAAGCTGGACGAGGCGGCCAGTCTCGGTGCCGCGATCTCTGCCGTGATTCACAGTGGTCTGCCCTTGGCCTGGATCGCCGACGGCCAGCGCGTCCCCGAGGATCTGGCACCCGCACGTGCCCACCCGCTGGTCGAACGTGCAGCGGCCTTGCTCGAGGAGTATCCGGCGGAATGCGATCAAACCTATGTGGCACTGTCCTACAAGGGAGGGCGTAGCAATGCTCGCGTCTGAAGACGCCCTGGATCAGGCCAGCGGCCTGCGACGCATGCTCGATCCTCAACCCATTCGCGCCATAGCGGTGACCGGTGGCAAGGGAGGCGTTGGAAAGACCAATGTCTCGGTCAATCTTGGGGTGGCCATGTGTGAACTCGGACATCGGGTGATGTTGCTCGATGCAGATCTCGGATTGGCCAATATCGACGTAGTGCTGGGTCTGCATCCGAAATATGACATCTCGCACGTGTTGAGCGGCGAGCGTGGCCTCGACGAGATCGTGGTGGAAGGTCCGCTCGGACTGCGTGTGGTACCAGGGGCCTCCGGCATCCAGGCCCTGTCGGAGTTGGGACCCGCTCAGCATGCCGGACTGATCCGTGCCTTCGGCGATCTGGCCGGGGACATCGACACCCTGATCGTGGATACCGCAGCAGGCATTTCCGATACGGTCCTGAGTTTCTCGCGTGCCTCCCATGAGATCGTGGTGGTGGTATGCGATGAACCCGCCTCCATCACCGATGCCTACGCGATCATCAAACTGCTGAATCGAGACTATGGCCACTACCGCTTCCGCGTACTGGCCAACATGGTGCGCAGTGCCCAGGAAGGTCGCGACCTCTACACCAAGATGTGCAAGGTCACCGACCGTTACCTGGACGTGATGCTCAGCTACATGGGCGCACTGCCGCTGGACGAACACCTGCGCAAGGCGGTGCGTGCCCAGCGCCCTGTGGTGCAGGCCTTCCCGCGCAGTCGGGTCTCCCAGGGCTTCCGCAACCTGGCGAAGAAGGTCGAATCCTGGCCCCAGCCGAAGGGGGCCAATGGCCAGGTTCAGTTCTTCGTCGAACGACTCATTCAATTTTCCAGCGAATACGGGGAGGTGGCGCCATGAGCGGATTGGCGACCTATGGCACCGAGGCCAAACAGAGCAGTGGCAAGCCGCAGGAAGATCTGGTGACGCAACACGCGGGGTTGGTGAAGCGTATCGCCTATCACCTGATGAACCGCCTGCCACCGTCGGTGCAGGTGGAAGACCTCATTCAAGCGGGCATGATCGGCCTGTTGGAGGCCGGGGCCAACTACGACGCGACCCAGGGGGCGAGTTTCGAGACCTATGCGGGGATCCGCATCAGAGGGGCCATGCTCGATGAGATCCGCCGTTCAGACTGGACCCCGCGCTCGGTGCATCGCAAGGCACGTGAGGTGGCTCGAGTGATGCGTGAGATCGAGAACGCCGAAGGGCGTGATGCACGCGACGTCGAGGTGGCCGAGGCATTGGACATGACGCTGGAGGAATACCACCAGATTCTTGCCGATGCCTCGGGTGCACGGATCTTCAGCTACGACGAGTTGTGCGAGTTCAGCGAGGTCGTGCCCGGCGGGGTAGAGGAGAGTGCGAGGAATGAGCGCAACGCCCTGCTGGATGGTCCACTCAAGGGTCTGGAAAAAAACCACTTCAAGGAGGCCCTGGCCGACGCCATAGCGGGGTTGCCGGAACGCGAGCGGCTGGTGATTGCCCTGTATTACGACGAAGAATTGAACCTGCGGGAGATCGGACAGGTGCTGGGGGTGAGCGAATCGCGTGTCTGCCAAATCCACAGTCAGGCGGCGCTTCGGCTGCGGGCCCGCCTGCACGATTGGCTCGAGGACGATGATCGCTGAAAAATCGCATCGGGGGCTAAATATTTTTCGGTGATCGCCGATAAGTGCAGCGAGCCCGGCAGTGATTGCCATCGAACCGCATAGAGTCTTGGGAGGTTTACCTTGGACAAGAACATGAAGATCCTGATCGTGGATGACTTCTCCACGATGCGACGCATCATAAAGAATCTGTTGCGGGATCTGGGATTCACCAATACCGCCGAAGCAGACGACGGCAATACGGCACTCCCGATGCTGCAGAACGGCAACTTCGATTTCGTTATCACCGATTGGAACATGCCGGGCATGCAGGGCATCGATCTGCTCAAGGCCATCCGCGCAGACGACAAGCTAAAGCACCTGCCGGTACTGATGGTGACGGCTGAATCCAAACGTGAGCAGATCATCGAGGCCGCCCAGGCGGGGGTTAACGGTTATGTGGTCAAACCCTTCACCGCCGTGACCCTGGAAGAAAAGATCAACAAGATCTTCGAGCGGGTCGCCGCCTGAGAACCGGAAAGGGAAGGAATCGAAGATGGGTGAGCCGGCAATAGAAGAAGACGAAAAGCTGCAGCTTGCGCGCGACCTGGTCGCCAGGCTGGAAGCCGGAAGGGAACAGGACGCGCTCGATGTCATTGCCCAGTTGGCCGGGTTTCGTGACAGCCTGCTGTTTCAGGAAGTGGGACGGCTGACGCGGGAGCTGCACGACGCCATCAAGAGTTTCATGATGGATGCGCGGCTCGCGGAGATCGCCGAGAGCGAGATGCCGGATGCGGCAGAACGCCTGCGTCACGTCATCGAGATGACCGAGGAGGCTGCGAATACGACCCTGGCCGCGGTCGAGGACGCGATGCCGCTGGCCGAACGGCTGCGCGCCGACTCGCAACATCTGGCGGAATCCTGGAGCCGCTTCAAGGCCCGAAAGATGAACGTGGACGACTTCCGTTCAATGAGTCGCGAACTGGAGGTCTTTCTAGAGGACACCCAGGCCAATTCGCAGGCGCTGCACGAGAAGCTTTCGCAGGTACTGATGGCCCAAGGCTACCAGGACCTCACTGGCCAGATCATCCGCAAGGTGATCGACCTGGTGGGTGACGTGGAAGCCAAGTTGGTGGAACTGGTGCGCCTCTCGGGCACCGATACCACGCCGAGGCAGAAGGGTGGCACCAGCAGCAGAGACATCAAGGCAGAGGGGCCTGTGGTGCCGGGTGTGGACAAGGCCGATGCCGTATCCGGCCAGGATGAGGTCGATGATCTTCTTTCCAGTTTGGGGTTTTGAGCCATGAGCTTCGATTTGGACGACGAGATTCTCCAGGACTTTTTGGTCGAGGCATCCGAGATCGTCGAGCAATTGGGTGAACAGCTGGTCGATCTGGAGCATCGCCCGGATGATGCCGATCTGCTGAATGCCATCTTCCGGGGCTTCCACACGATAAAGGGGGGAGCCGGCTTTCTTTCCATAGAGCCCCTGGTGGAGGTCTGTCACCGCTCCGAGGATGTATTCAACCTGCTGCGCCAGGGCGAGCGACAGGTCACACCGGAGTTGATGGACCCTATTCTCGAGGCATTGGATGTAGTCAATGCCTCGATGGACTATCTGCGCAATGGGCAGATGCCGGAGCCGGCCGACGCCGAGCTGTTGGCGCGACTGGAGACCTTTGCGGTTCCCGAGGATGAAGCGCCCGCGGCGGAGGCGTCCGAGGAGGCCGAGCCGTCGGCGTCGGCTGACGTGGCTGCACCAACACCGGAGCCTGCCGCAGAAGCCATTGTACCCGCTGCACCGGCAGAACCGTCCGGGCAGCCGGCGGCGTTGCAGGCGAGCGGCGACGACGAGATCACCGAGGAGGAGTTCGAGGCCCTGCTGGACGAGTTGCATGGCAAGGGCAAGCACGGGGGTGTACCGGTCGGGTCCGACAGCGCCAGTGACGAGATCACTGAAGAGGAATTCGATGCCCTGCTCGATGAGTTGCACGGCAAGGGCAAGCATGTCGGGGTGCCGCCTGCCACTGCACAGGCTCAGGCGGCAGCACAAGCATCCACCGTGGTGGGCGGTGGTGATGAGATTACCGAAGACGAGTTCGAGGCGCTGCTCGACCAACTCCATGGGCCGGGCAAGCACGGCGGTGTGCCATCTTCGCCTCCCAAGGCCGAACCGAGGGCCGCCGCTGCACCGGTAGAGAAGGCGGAAGAGACGGCGAGCCATGTCAGTGACAGTCCCGCCGGTGACAAGCACGAAGCCGCCACGAAGGCGGCTCAACCCACTGCACCGGCCAAGCCGGTCGAGGAACCGGCCCAGCCCAAGGCAAAGGCTACGCCTGCCAAGCCAGCGGCCGAGAAGGCGTCACCCAAGCCTGCGCCCAAGGCGCCGCCGAAGCCGGCTGCGGAGACCTCGGTGCGGGTGGATACCCAGCGGCTCGACCAGATCATGAACATGGTGGGTGAGCTCGTGTTGGTGCGTAACCGCCTATCGCTGTTGAAGGCGACCATGGCGGACGAGGAGCTGAGCAATGTCGTCGGCAATCTCGACGTGGTCACCTCGGATCTGCAGCTGGCGGTGATGAAGACGCGGATGCAGCCGATCAAGAAGGTCTTCGGACGCTTTCCCAGGGTGGTCAGGGATCTGGCGCGCAACCTCAAGAAGGAGGTGGACCTCGAGATGCACGGCGAAGAGACCGACCTGGACAAGAACCTGGTCGAGGCCCTGGCCGATCCCATGGTCCACCTTGTGCGCAATGCGGTGGATCATGGCATCGAGACACCCGAAGAACGCGAGAAGGCAGGCAAGCCGCGGCGTGGCAAGGTGATTCTCTCCGCAGCGCAGGAGGGCGATCATATCCTGCTGGGCATCGAGGACGACGGCAAGGGCATGGATGCCGACGTGTTGCGCCGTAAGGCGGTGGAAAAGGGCCTCATGGACGAGGAGGCAGCAGCGCGTCTGGACGACCGGGAATGCTACAACCTGATCTTCCACGCCGGTTTCTCGACCAAGGAAGAGATATCGGACGTGTCCGGCCGGGGTGTCGGCATGGATGTGGTAAAGACCAAGATCGCGCAGATCAACGGCAGTGTGGAGATCGACTCCGAGAAGGGCAAGGGCAGCAAGATCACCATCAAATTGCCGTTGACGCTCGCCAT
>RFHJ01000127.1 GCA_003696905.1 Gammaproteobacteria bacterium
CACTCTCGGCTCTCTTGCACGCTGTCGAGAGAGCGAGACACTCAGGTTCGACGGTTTTCGCCTCGGTGAACGGACTCTGGGGGAGGGCGCGCCGCTGATAACCGCCTGTCTCGACCAGGTGTTGCCGCATCCGGTCAAAAGCCGCTCGTTTCTGGAGCGTCTCGGCCCGTTGCCGCCGGCCAGGGAGTCCGATTCCAGCCCTGCCAATCATGATTGACCAATCCGGACATTTTTCCTATCCTGCGCGTTGTTTGATTGTTTTTTGCGGAGGGGTCGTGCAGGATGGAATGCCGAAGTTCTAAGAACCGTTTGCCCGTGAATATTTCAGCCGGGCAGGCGGTTTTTCTGTTTTTGCGTTTTTGAAACCCAATGCAGCGAGGTTGAGAAGGATAGAATCGTGGCACAGCTTGAACACATCGAAGCGATCGAAAAGCGTCTCTGGTCTGCGGCCGATACTTTGCGGGCCAACTCGACTTACGCCAGCAACGAATATTTTCTGCCGGTCATGGGCCTGGTCTTCCTGCGCCATGCCTACAGCCGCTATCTCGCGGTCAAGGATGAGATCGTGGCCAACCTGCCAAAACGCGGCGGCAAAACCCGGGCGTTGACCAAGGAGGATTTTTCGCAGAAGAGCGCCATTTTCCTCCAACCCAAGGCCCAGTTCGACTATCTCGTTTCCTTGCCCGACAGTGCCGACCGCGCCAAGGCGATCATCGAGGCCATTGAGTCCATCGAGGCCGACTACGAGAACCTGCGCGGCGTGCTGCCCAAAAGCGAGTATCAGGAGCTCGACAACGCCGTGCTCGGTCAGCTGCTGCGCACTCTCAATCCCGAAGAACTCAAGAAAGTCTCCGGCGATGTCTTCGGCCGCATCTACGAATACTTTCTGACCCAGTTCGCCGACCAGAAGGCCCATGACGGCGGCGAGTTCTTCACACCGGTTTCGCTGGTTTCGCTCATCGCCAATGTCATCGAACCGGCGGGCGGCACGGTGCTCGATCCGGCCTGCGGCTCGGGCGGCATGTTCGTGCAGAGCGCCCGGGTGGTGGAGCGGCGGTATGAGAATCCCACCGAAAAACTCACTTTCTACGGCCTGGAAAAGAACGCCACCACCATCCGCCTGGCCAAGATGAACCTGGCGGTGCACGGCCTCGAAGGCGACATCCAGAAGGCCATCACCTACTACGAAGACCCGCACGAACTGCTCGGCAAGGCCGACTTCGTCATGGCCAATCCTCCCTTCAACGTGGACGAGATCGACGCCGACAAGGTCAAGAGCGATCCGCGCCTCCCCTTCGGCCTGCCCGGCGTCAACAAGAAGGGCAAGGTCTCAAACGGCAACTACGTCTGGATCAGCTATTTCTACAGCTATCTGAACGAGAAGGGCCGGGCCGGATTCGTCATGTCGTCCCAGGCCTCCAGCGCCGGGCGGGACGAAGCCAAGGTGCGCCAGAAGCTGGTGGAGACCGGCGACGTGGATATCATGGTCGCCATCCGTTCCAACTTCTTTTACACCCGTACCGTCCCCTGCGAACTCTGGTTTCTCAATCGCGCCAAACCGGAAGAGCACCGTGACAAGGTGCTGATGATCGACGCGAGGAACGTCTACCGCAAGGTCACCCGCAAGATTTACGACTTTTCTCCCGAGCAGGAGCAAAACCTTTTGGCCATCGTCTGGCTTTATCGGGGCGAGACCGAACGCTATCTCGATCTGGTGGCGGGCTACTGCCAGCGCGTGTTGGCCGAGGGCGCGGCCTGTTTTGCGATGAAGGACGACGAAGGCGAAGCGGTCGAGCCATTGTCCGATTTCATCGGTGCGCTGACCAATCTGCGCGGTGCTGTCGACCCCTTTCTCAAGACTCTGGACCAGGACGCGCCGCACGCGGAACCGCTCAAGGAGCTGGATGAGGCGATCCCGGTGTTCAAGGCGGATGTGGAATCCTTCCGCAAGGCTGTCAGCGATCAGCAGGCGGCTTGGGAAACGCAAAAGACCACCAACGGCGAATTGAAGAAAGCCGTGGATCGTCTTGCCACCCTGGCCGAGACCAGCCGCGATCTGGTCAAGCAGACCGACCTGCTCTACAAGCTCGCCTGCCGCCTGATCGAAATCTGTGAGAACGAGTGCGGCGCCAAGGAGAGCGACGCATGGGCGGGCCGCGACATCACCCGTGCCCGCAAGGCTGCCGACGAAGCCCGCGCCCTGGCCGTGGAACAGCTCAAGCAGGTGCGCTACTTCTGGAAGCAGGCCCACTGGCTCACCGAACGGTTTCCGGATGCTGAACTGCGTGATGTGGAGGGACTGGTCAAGCTGGTGGACATCGATGAGATCAAGGCCAACGACTGGAGCCTCACCCCCGGCCGTTATGTAGGCGTCGCGCCTGAAGAGGAAGACGAGGATTTCGACTTTGAGGAAGCCCTGCGGGAGATCCATGTGGAGCTGGAGGATCTGAACGCCGAGGCAGTGCGGCTGGCGGCGATGATCAAGAGGAATTTTGAGGAGTTGGGGATATGAAGTATCAATCCAAGAAGATTGGAGAGGTAGCTTCTGTCAAAGGAGGCAAGAGATTGCCGAAAGGTATGGTCGTTATTGACGAACCTACTCCTCACCCTTATCTACGAGTTGTAGATTTTTCTGATCATGGAATTGATCGCTCAAATATAAAATATATTGATGACGAGGCGTTTGAGAAAATAAGGCGTTACACAATATCTTGTTCAGATATCTATATCAGCATTGCTGGAACAATTGGTCGTGTTGGTATCGTTCCTGAAGATTTGTCCGGAGCAAACCTAACAGAAAACGCCGCAAAAATTACCAATATCATCGAGAATGTTGACCATAGATATTTAATGTACTTTTTGCGGGGCCCGGTTGGGCAAGGTGAAATTGCAAACCGCACTGGCGGAACATCTCAACCAAAACTCGCGCTTTACAAAATAGCTGATATTGATTTCCCCTGCCCGCCGAGGAATATCCAGACAAAAACTGCCGAAATCCTCTCCGCCTACGACGACCTGATCGAGAACAACCGGCGGCGGATTCAGTTGCTGGAGCAGGCGGCGCGGCTGCTCTACAAGGAATGGTTCGTCCACCTCCGCTTCCCCGGCCACGAACACACCAAAATCATCGACGGCGTGCCGGAAGGGTGGGAGAAGAAACCGCTTGGGACTATTGCCCCCCTGAAATATGGCAAAGCCTTGAAGAACGACGACCGCGTTCCCGGGCCGTTTCCGGTCTACGGCTCAAGCGGGATTGTTGGGACTCACACAAAAGCCCTCGTACATGGTCCCACCATCATCGTCGGTCGCAAAGGTAATGTCGGCAGCGTGTACTGGTCACCGGACGATTGCCATCCCATCGATACGGTGTACTACATCGACTCGGAACTCTGCTCTTTCTTTCTCTACTACGCCCTGCAGCAGATGACCTTTATCAGCACGGATGTTGCCGTTCCCGGATTGAATCGCGATTTTGCCCACAGCCGTTCGCTACTGGTCGCGGATCAGAAGATTCTTCGATTGTTCGAGGAGACGGTATCGCCGCTGCATCAGCAGATGGAATTGCTGAAGCGGCAGAATACCTCGCTCGCCAAAGCCCGTGACATTCTCCTTCCCAAACTGATGAGCGGGGAGGTAGCGGCATGAAACTGAAAGAGATAAGAATCAATAACTTTCGTGGCATTCGTTCACTGCATCTTCCCCTTGATGGGCTGACGGTGCTTATCGGCGAGAATAATGTCGGCAAATCGACAGTGCTGGAAGCTATCCGTTTGGTGCTAATGCGCGGTTTTGGTGTCCGACGTGGCGCCCAGTTTACCGAATACGATTTTCACCTAAGAGATGCAATCACCACGCCGCAGACAGCAGAGCCAATTTCAATCATCCTGCATTTCGCCGAGGAAAAGGAGAGTGAGTGGCCTGATGCTGTCGTACAGCAGATGAGCGAAGTAATTCAGTTGGATATGAATGCCGGGTTAAATCATATCTGGTTGCAGGCAAAGGGTTCTTTCCAAGTGGAATCGGCATCGATTGAAACCAAATGGGCCTTTCTCAATTCCGATGGCGAGGAGCTGACTCTCAAGAACGCTACGCCGCTTAATCTGATTTCCCGATTCGTGCCGCTCTTCTTCCTTTCTGCGCTACGCGACGCCTCCCAGGAGTTCGGGCAGCGCGGCCAGTTCTGGAGCGGCTTCTTGAAATCCATCCAGCTCCCCGACGACCAGCGGGAAAAGATCGAGAAAATGCTCCGGGAGGTTAACACTTCGGTCATCGGAGCGAACGCCGGGTTGACCGAGGTCACGAAAAAAATCGCCGATGCTGGGCGGCTCGTCCCGCTGGATGCCGCCGATCCCGTTGCGCTGGAGGCGATCCCGACCCGAGTCTTCGACATGGTCGGAAAAATCCAGGTGCATCTAAAGTCGAGCCAAGGCGCAAAACTTCCCCTGCACCGTCACGGCGAAGGAACCCAGAGCCTTACCGTGCTGATGCTCTTTCAGGCCTTCGCTGCCGTAACCCTTGCAGAATCCTACGCACCAGAATCAACACCACTCCTCGCCCTTGAAGAACCCGAAGCGCACCTTCATCCCTCGGCAATCCGTTCGCTGGGATCATTTCTGGAGGGAATGACCGGACAAATTCTCGTGACGAGCCATTCGGGCGATCTGGTCTCGCGGGTGCCTGTCACGGCGTTGCGGAGGATTTATAAGAAGAATGGAGAATCGCATGTTGGAAGAATTGAACTGTCGACCTTGACACCGGATGAAAAACGTCATTTTGACTACCATATTAGGGTGACCAAGGGGGCACATCTCTTTGCCCGATGCTGGCTTCTTGTTGAAGGGCAGAGTGAATTCTGGCTGTTCCCGCGCGTTGCCTCGCTTATGGATGCTTCTGTTGATGAAAAGAACTTTGCAATCATTGAGTTTAGTCAAGGAGGGGGACCTCGTCCATTTATCAAAGCGGCTAAGGCATTGGGGATTGAGTGGTTTGTTGTCGCTGACGGTGACGCCGCCGGAACAAATTATATTGACGCAGCAAAGACTTGTCTTGATGCAAATGAGCGGGAACGCGATCACATATTTCAGTTCCAAAGTAAGGACTTGGAGCATGAATTTTGGCAGGCCGGATATGAGGACGTTTACAAAAACGCTGTAGAACTATCTGATCTAACAGCACTGCAGCAACAGTTTGCGGCAAATTCAGCCGACTTCATTAAGGCAGTTATCGATAAAGCGATTTCACGACGATCAAAGCCAGAGCTAGCTTTCGAAGTAGCTGCTGAAATTGAGAAAAAAGGAATCGATACTATGCCCCAATCAATCAAGAACATTATCAGTCAAGTTGTCCAACTGGCCGGAGGCTGATAGAAATGATCGATTTGTCCTCGCTTAACGAAAATCAACGTGAGGCTGTGTTGTGGGACAAGGGGCCTCTTCTCGTTTTGGCTGGCCCAGGTTCTGGCAAGACACGGGTTTTGACCTACCGGATTGCCCGAATTCTGGAACAATCCGCGGGTGAGCATTTTCGGATTCTTGCACTGACTTTCACCAATAAGGCCGCCGCCGAAATGCGAACCAGGGTTGAGGAACTCGTTCCTGGCGAACTTAGACGAGTCCGACTTACAACCTTTCATTCCTATGCCGCGGAACTCCTTCAGCAGCATGGGAACCACCTCAGTTTCCGCCCTGATTTTCAGATTCTCTCAAACGATGCTGACAGGGAGTCATTACTTGACGATGTTCTTAACCGAATTCGCAAGGATTTATCACATTCCTTGCCTGACCACTTCAAGGCAGCCCAGCTTCTCCCGGCGATCACCCGTCTTCTCGAACAATGCGTTCCTGCAGATCGTGCGGAAGTTCTGCTCCGGCAGGCTAACGTGGAAAATGCAACACCGCTGGCCCGAGTCTACGCCGACTACAGGGAAGCACTGCGCAAAACAAACGCTCTCGATTTTCCAAGCCTGATCGCGGAGTCGCTTGACCTGCTGACCCAATATCCCTTCCTGGTGAAACATATCCGCAAGGTTTTTAAACACATTCTCGTCGACGAGTTCCAAGATACCAATCATTCTCAGTACCAGATCCTATCGCTTATCACCAAGCCTGATCCTTCCACGCTGTTTGTTGTGGCCGACGATGATCAGATTATTTATCAGTGGAACGGCGCGAGTCCTAAAAGGATTCAGGCATTGCGTGACGATTTCTGCGTATCGGAATTGCAGCTTCCTGAAAACTATCGCTGTCCGCCGCTGGTCATTGAACTGGCCAACGCGCTTATTGAAAAGAATCTCAACCGGTCCGCAGGTAAAAAACCGTTGAAGGCGGTCAAGCAAGGTGAAAGCGGCGATGTCGTGCGGGTACTCCATTTCAAAACCGTGGATGAGGAAGCCGGGTGGATCGCGCAAGACATATCGCAAAGAAATCCTGATGGGCGGAAAAACTGCGCTGTTCTCGCCAGAACCAAAAAGCTTCTGGATCTGGCCGGACGAAAACTTGAGGAGGCCGGGGTTCCAGTCTATTACGCCGCTCGCAAGGATGAATTTAATAGCGCTCCCCTGAGGATGCTGCACGCTATCCTTCGCTTGGTGAACGCCAAGGAAGACAAGCAGTCCCTCGCACGGCTTTCCAAGGCGTTTTACGAACTCGAAGGCATCAGTATCGAACTGGCCCCCGTACTTTCCCGAGCATCCGCCGATGGCAAGGATTTGCTACGTTCCTGGCTTGACGAGGTTAAGCGCCGTGATGCCCTTGAAGTGCAGACACGGCAATTACTTGACACAGGAATCAAGTCTCTTTTGAACTCGTTGAATTACCGCGACTTCGCGGAAAGCCTCCTGAAATGGGCGGAAGTCTGCCAACAAACATCGCGGCCGGATGAAAACGCCTTCAATGAATTCGAGGAAGAACGCGAGGTCTGGAAAATACTGCTGGCAGAAATTACCAAGAAATTCGAAGGGGAGGATGTGAGCTTGCATCAGTTGCTTCACGAGCTCGACCTTACATCCAAAGCACGGCCCAAACCGGCGGAAGCGGTTCCCTGCTTCACCATCCACGCATCGAAGGGAATGGAATTCGGGCATGTCTATCTCATGGGGCTGGTGGAAGATCAGCTACCCAGTTGGGCCGCCGTCAAGAAGGGCGACAATTCCCTTGAAATGCAGGAGGAACGCCGAAACTGTTTTGTTGCCATCACCCGCGCCCAGGAGAGCCTGACCCTGACTTTTTCAACTAAGGTTTTTGGTTGGGTCAAGCAGCCTTCCAGATTCCTGGGTGAAATGGGGATTGAGCTATAAATGAACAAAACGGTCTTTCAAAAGCACCTCACCCTTGGCGAAGGGTTCACCACTGGGTTCAAGCGGCCCAGCATATCGAATCTTAACCGGGAGAACTGTGCCTCTGCCATGGGTTTGGCTGGTGGACTGTATTGACATAGTAAAACCGGGAGGGGGATGTCTGGGCTGATTCCCAAACATGGCGGATACCGCAAACTGAAAAGCTTTCAGGTGGCGCAACTGGTCTACGACGTGACGGTGCGATTCTGCGACCGGTATATCGATCGTCGCAGCCGCACCCATGACCAGATGGTGCAGGCGGCCCGCAGCGGGGTGCAGAACATCGCCGAAGGCTCGCAGGCGTCGGCCACCTCGAAAAAGATGGAACTCAAGCTCACCCAGGTGGCCCGCGCCAGCCTGGAGGAGCTGAAGCTCGACTATGAGGATTTTTTGCGCCAGCGGGGGTTGGCGCAGTGGCCGAGGGAAAACCCGTTGCGGCAGGCTTTGATCGACCGGCGATGTCAAACCGCCGACGAAGTAGCGGCATGGGTGATTGAGGTGGCGAAAAAATATGGACCTTGTGGACTGGATGGACAGGGAGGACAAAAGACTGAAGCGTCCACCGGGTCTACAACGTCCACGTTGTCCAGCAAAACCTACCCCGAGCTTTCGGCCAACGCTGCCCTGACCCTTTTGACCGTGGCCTGTGCACTGCTCGACCGTCAGGTCGCGCGTCTGGCGCAGGATTTTGAAAACGAAGGCGGTTTTACCGAGCGCCTGTATCGGGTGCGCACGGCCAACCGGAGGAAGCAGCGACAATGACGCCCACCCCCTACACCGAAGACACCCTCGTCCAGCAGACCACCGCCGAGTACCTGGAGCAGGAACTGGGCTGGGAGTCGGTGTACGCCTACAACAACGAGGATTTCGGGCCGGATAGCCTGCTGGGGCGGTCGTCGGACCGCGAGGTGGTATTGACTCGCACCCTGCGGGCCAAGATCGAGGCACTGAACCCCGGGTTGCCCGACTCGGCCTATGACGACGCCATTCGCCAGATCGTCGCGGTTACCTCCTCGCAAACCATGGCCGCCATCAATCGGGAAAAGTATGAACTGATCAAAGACGGGGTGCAGGTCACTTTCCGCAATGCCAAGGGAGAGCGGGTGCGCCAGCGGCTGAGGGTGATCGACTTCGCCAGTCCCGAGAACAACCACTTTCTCTGCGTGCGGGAGCTGTGGGTGCGCGGCGATCTGTACCGCCGCCGGGCGGATATCGTCGGCTTCGTCAACGGCCTGCCGCTGCTGTTCATGGAACTGAAGAACGTCAGCAAAGATATCCGCGCCGCCTACGAGCAGAACTTTCTGGACTACAAGGACACCGTCCCGCACCTGTTTCATCACAACGCCGTTGTTGTGCTGGCCAACGGGGTGGACGCCAAACTCGGTTCGCTCACCAGCCGGTTCGAGCATTTTCACGAATGGAAACGCCTGGATGAAGAAGAGCCGGGCGTGGTGGCCATGGAGACGCTGCTCAAGGGGGTCTGCTCCAAGGCCAATTTCCTCGACATTGTCGAGAACTTCATTGTGTTCGATGAGTCTGCCGGTGAACCAAGAAAAATTCTGGCCCGTAACCATCAGTTTCTTGGCGTCAACCGGGCTATCGAGGCGGTTCGTGACCGAAAAAGGCGAAACGGCAAGCTGGGGGTGTTCTGGCACACCCAGGGCTCGGGCAAGAGCTATTCCATGGTCTTTTTTACCCGCAAAGTACATCGCAAGCTGGGAGGCAATTTTACCTTTCTGGTCCTCACCGACCGCGACGACCTGGACACGCAGATCTACAAGACCTTTGCCGGATGCGGCGTGGTGGATAACGACTGCGACCCATGCCGGGCTGCGAGCGGCGAGCACCTCGCCCAGCTGCTGGCCCAGCACAAGTCGCATGTTTTCTCGCTGATACAGAAATTCAACCAGACCATCAACGAGGGTGATGCCTATTCCCGGCGCGATGACATTATCGTCATCACCGATGAGGCCCACCGCACCCAGTACGGCACCCTGGCGCTGAACATGCGTAATGCCCTGCCCAACGCCAGTTATATCGGCTTTACCGGCACGCCGCTCTTTAAGGACGACGAGATCACCCGGCGGGTATTCGGCGATTACGTTTCCACCTACGATTTCCAGCGGGCCGTGGAGGACAAGGCCACGGTGCCGCTTTATTACGACGCGCGTGGCGACAAGCTCGGCGTGGCGGTCGGCGACCTGAACGAGCGGATCGCTGAAAAGCTGGAGGAACTGGAGACGGGCGATATCGACGTGGCGCAACGCCTGGAACAGGAGCTCAAGCGCGATTATCACATCATCACCGCCGGGAAACGCCTCGACCAGGTGGCCCGCGATTTTGTCCAGCACTATGCCACGGCATGGGAAACCGGCAAGGCGATGCTGGTCTGTATCGACAAGATCACCTGCGTCCGCATGCACAAGCTGATCGCGTTCTACTGGAAAGAGAAAATCGGTGAGCTGGAGGCGCAACTGGTGCAGGCCGAGGACGAACAGGAGGAACAGTACCGGCGACGTCAGATCGAATGGATGCGCCAGACCCAAATGGCGGTTGTGGTCAGCGAAGAGCAAGGCGAGGTTGAAAAGTTTCGCAAGTGGGAGCTGGATATTACCCCGCACCGCCGTCTGATCAAGGATGGCATCGACCTGCCCGAGGCGATGCGGCAACAACCACAGTTCCGGAACATGCAGCGGCTGCCGTTGGACGAAGCCTTCAAGGCTGAAGAGCACCCGTTCCGAATCGCCATCGTCTGTGCCATGTGGCTGACCGGTTTTGATGTCCCCAGTCTCTCCACCCTGTACCTGGACAAGCCGCTCAAGGCGCACACACTGATGCAGGCCATCGCCCGGGCGAACCGGGTCAAGGAGGGCAAGAACAACGGTATGATCGTCGATTACTGCGGCATCCTGAAAAATCTGCGCAAGGCGCTGGCAACCTTCGCCGGTACGGGCGATGGTGGGCGCGGTGGCGTGGATGACGAGATCGAGCCCGCCAAGCCGGATGATGAATTGCTGGCGGATCTTGGAGAAGCGATTGCTTTGGTCCGATCCTTTTTGGAAGAGCGCGGCGCGTCGTTGGATGAAATAATCGGGAAAACCGGGTTTGCCCGCAATGCGGCAATTCTCGCGGCCAAGGAGGCGGTGAACGAAAACGACGAGACACGCAAGCGCTTTGAGGTGATGTGCCGGGCGGTCTTTTCGAAGTTCAAGGCCTGCATTACCGTCGAGGGCGTCAACGCTTTCCGGAACGACTATGACGCGATCAACATCGTCTATAAAAGCCTGCAACAGGATCGGGAAAGGGTGGATATTTCCGATATCATCCGCCAGTTGCACAGCATCGTTGATGAGGCCATTGAGACACAGGCCGGGTCGGCCGTTGCCGAAGAGCTGGCACCGTACGATATCAGCAGGATCGATTTCGACCGGTTGCGTCGCGAGTTCGAGCGCAGTCCGGCCAAACGCACCACCGTGCAGAATCTGAAAAAGGCCATCGAACAACGCCTGCAGCGCCTGCTTGAGCAGAACCCTTTGCGCACTGATTTTCAAAGGCATTACGAGGAGATCGTCGCTGCCTACAACCGCGAAAAGGATCGGGTGACAATTGAGAAGACCTTTGAGGCACTTCTGAAGTTGATGGGCGAAATGGACGATGAAGAACGCCGTGCTGTGCGTGAAGGGCTCGACGAGGAGAGTCTCGCCGTGTTCGACCTGCTCATGAAGCCAGGGCTGACGCCCGGAGAAACCAAACGCATCAAGGCGGTCGCCGTGGACCTGCTCGAAACACTCAAGGCGGAAAAACTGCGAATCAATCACTGGCGCGACAAGGAAGCCACCCGGGACGCGGTCCGTTTGACGATTCAGGATTATCTCTGGAGCGAGCGAACCGGCCTGCCGGAAACCTATTCAGAGGAGGACGTGAGGGACAAGACAGAAGCGGTTTTCATGCATGTGTTCCGAGCGTACCCGACGGTACCGTCCCCCTACTACGCCAGCATGGCGTCGTAGAGAACAGAGAGTGGCAAAATGGCTTACCATCCCTGACAAGCCGCGCAACAGCAAACAGAAAGACTGCCTGACCGATTAGGGTCGTCAGTGGCTGATCCTTTTACCAACCCAGCCATCAGCGCAGAACTCTCTGACTTTTCTTCCACCTTCGATACAACGGCCATAGGGTCCCGAACCTGTGGGGAGGGAATTACGGCACGCCACCGCAGACTTCCGGACCTCAGACAGCACATCCTCGTCCGCATGGCGCGCCGCTGATCACCGCCTGTCTCGACCAGGTGTTGCCGTATCCGGTCAAAAGCCGCTCGTTTCTGGAGCGTCTCGGCCCGTTGCCGCTGGCGGGTGCGGTGATGTCAGCATCCGCCAATCCTTGACACCCGCAAAGACCGGGCGGTAGAATTGCCGCCGGCCTTTTGGCCTGTATACTGTATACTTTCTCGCCGTTTACACCCGCATCTGGAGGCAACGTGACCTTTCAAGATCTG
>RFHJ01000128.1 GCA_003696905.1 Gammaproteobacteria bacterium
CTTGCGGGGGGAGGGATTGATCAGAGCTTGCTACAGCGCTGGGCTCTGCAGCGGCGCATGGACTGGACGCCGGAGGGCGGCTGGCGTGAGCTATTCGACACCCGCCTTGGTCCGGGCGAGATGCGCCGTTTGTACACGCCGGTCCCGCCCGACCTATCGGTCCAGGTCCGCGTCATCGTGGCTCCGGATGCCGACTACCATGATCGGGTATATCCTTACCTGATCCGCGAACTGCGCGGGGAGATCGATCAGCAATCCATCCGCCTACTGGAGACGGCCTTGAAGCAAAGCGCAAGCTCGGCGTACCAACTCTTCCAGTGGAACTGCGGTCCGGCCGGACAACAGGAAGACGACTGCCAATGAGCCTGACACGTCGTGGACTGATCCTTGCCCTTCTGCTGCCGGTGCTGCTGACCTCGGGCTGTGACTCGAGCGACTCCCCGCAGGAAGAAATGCCGGCCGCACCCCAGGCGGAACCCGGGCTGGTGCTGCTGGTCCATCCGTTCGACACCCCATCTCGTCTGCTTGAGCGCTTCAGCCCGATCACAGAGCACCTCTCAAAGGCCTTGGGCAAACCGGTCAAGCTGGAGATCGCCCGCACCTATATCGACCAGATCCGCAGGATCGCCGAGGGTCAGGCCGACCTCGCCTACATGGGACCCACGCCCTTCTTTCGCGCACAGGACTTTTACCTCGAAGCTGACAAGGACAAACTCATTCCACTCGCAGAGGAGGTAATCGATGGCCAGGCGACCTATCGCAGCGTCATCGTCACCCGCAAGGACGGGCCAGTGCATCGGATCGAAGACCTCAACGGACACCTGATGGCCTTTGGGGCACACCATTCGTATAGCAGTCACTATGTGCCGCGGGTGTTGCTCCTGCAGCACGGCATCGACCTCTATCGGCTCAAGGACTATGCCTACCTGGGCCGCCATGAACGCGTTGCACTGGCCGTGCTGCACGGCGACTTCGATGCCGGCGGCCTGCGCCTGGACGTAGCAAAACAATATCTGGAACGCACACCTGGTCTGCGCATCCTGGCCACTTCGCCGCCACTTCCGCCCCACCTGATCGTTGCCAGCCCCCATCTCGACGATGCCACGCGACAGCGATTGCGTGCCGCACTGCTAGACTACCGTCAAGAGACAAAGGGCAATGCGCCGCGTCGCATCGCCTTCGCCCCCCCTGATCACGTGCTGGCACGACAGGTACGCAAGGTCGTCGAGATCGTCGAGCGTCGACACTATGATGGGCCCTGGCCGTGGTAAGGCACAACCTGACGCTGTCGGCCCAGCTCACCCTCATCCTCGGCGCGGGCCTGCTTTTGCTGGGCCTGATATTGGGGGCCTTCGCCTACCAGGGAATGGCGAAGATCCTCGACGATGCCCTGCGCGACAAGGCCGAAAGCCTCGCGCGTCAGCTCAGCATCGTCTCCGTCGATGCCCTGCTGATCTACGATTACGGCACCCTGGAACGGTATGTCACCGATCTGTCGAAGTCTCCCCGCCTGCGTTACCTGGCGCTGGAAGACGCACAGGGTCGGCGTCTCGCCGAGGCAGGCGACACCTCGGCCAGGCAGAGTTCAGACGTGATCTGGATACGCCAGCCGATACTGGCCGCCAACTCCCGCCTGGGAGAGGTGATCCTGGGGTATGACCGGAGCCACGTCACTACCCTGTTGCGCTCGCTCATGGGTTGGTCGCTCACCGGCCTGGCCCTGCTGCTGCTCTTGATCTTCCTGTTGACCCGGTGGTCGATGCGGCGTTTCGTGGTCCAACCCATCCAGCAACTGGCCGAATCCTACAATCCCCTGGGCGGTGACCAATGCCCACGGATCAAGGAGCCACTGCCCGAAGAACTGCGGATGATATCCGCGACCTTTTCGCGCCTCTGTCAGGAGGTCCAGGAACACCTTTTGGCCAGGGAGCACTCCGAAACCCAGGCCCGCAGTGCCCTGGAACGCCTGATGCGCGAACAGCGCCTGGCCACCGTGGGTCAGATGGCCGCCGGTCTCGCCCATTCGCTGAATACCCCCCTCGGCAATATCCTGGGCTATGCGCAGCTCGCCCAGCGCCGGGATGAAGGGGAAAACCTGGCCAACCTACAGACGATCGAACAACAGGCAAGGCTGTGCCGCGACATCGTGAACAACCTGCTCACGGCAGTACGCCCGCCACAGGCACGCATGGTCCGGTTCGACCTGTCCGAGATCATCCAGAATACCGTGCGCCTCACCTTGCCGGTTCTGCGCCAGCAGGGCCTGCGCGATATCGATGTCAAAACACCCGAATCCCTGTTCGCATTCGGCGACCCAGCCGCCATGGAGCATGTCCTGTTCAATCTGCTGACCAACGCCGTCCAGGCGGGGGCCACCCATGTCGTCATCGCGGTGCTCGCAAAGGAGACCGAGATTCAGATCCGCATGGCCGACGATGGCAGCGGCATCGATGCCGCCTTGCAGGACCGCATCTTCGAACCCTTCTTCAGTACCAAGGAGCCAGGCAAGGGGACCGGACTCGGCCTGCATCTGGCGAAGACATTGCTCAAGGAGATGCAGGGAGATATCCGTGTGGAGGCCAGCGATTCCGCCGGGACGACCTTCCTGATCCAGATCCTGGCCGCTGGCAAGGGGGCCTGAGCATGCAATGGGATCTGCTGGTCGTGGAAGACGATATCGCCATGGCCGAACTACTGGCCACCCTGGCCGACGAATGCGGCTTCGCGGCCCGCATCTGCCACGACGTGGACAGTGCCATGGCGGCGATGTCCCGGCAGACGCCCGATGCCCTCTTTACCGACCTGCGTCTGCCCGATGGCGACGGCGTGGCCGTGATTCGGCGGGCGAAGGCCCTGACCCGCGAGCTGCCGGCGGTGCTGATCACCGGGTTTGCCAATGTCCCAGACGTGGTGGCCGCCTTTCGCGCCGGTGCCCTCGACCTGCTGACCAAGCCCTTCGAGACCGACCAGATCACACAGGTGCTCGAGCGCATTCAGGAGATCCTGCAGCAACGGCGTCGTTTCGACGCCGCGCTCAAGCGTCTGGAACTCCTCGACGCCAGCGAACCCGCATTGGTGGCAGAGAGCCCCGCGATGCAAGAACTGGTCACCCTCTGTGAACGTGTCGCCGGCATGGATGTGCCCATTCTGCTGCAGGGCGAAACGGGCACCGGCAAGAATCTGATTGCCCGTCTGATCCATGACCTCAGCAACCGTCGCGACGGACCCTGGTTCTCGGTCAACTGCGGCGCCGTCTCGGCCACGCTTGCCGAAAGCGAGCTGTTCGGTCATGAAAAAGGCGCCTTTACCGGTGCCGACCGGCGAAAACGCGGGCTTCTGGAACTGGCCGACGGGGGCACCCTGTTCCTGGATGAGATCAACAGCGCCACACCCGAGATCCAGACGCGACTGTTGCAGTTCGTCCAGGAACAGACCCTGGTGCGGGTCGGCGGCCAATCCCCCATCCACGTCAACGTGCGCATCGTTGCGGCGACCAATCAGTCCCTCGCAGCGGCGGTGGAAAACGGCAGCTTTCGCCAGGATCTTTTCTATCGGCTCAACGTCTTTCCGCTGACCATCCCGCCACTGCGCGAACGGCGTGAAGATATCGTTCCGCTGGCACAGACCTTCCTGGCCCGCTCCGCGCAACGCTTCGGAACCACCGCTACCCGCTTCGCCGAGAACGCCCGGCATCTGTTGGAGCAATACGACTGGCCGGGGAATGTAAGGGAGCTGGAAAACCTGGTGTTCCGACTCGCCATCCTCTGCAACGGAGATACCATCGGAGAGGAATTGTTACCCCCCGAAATCCGCCCCGCTGCTGTGTCGACAGACGACACGACGGACCTGCCGCCCGATCTCACCTTGGCAGAACTCGAACGGCTGTGGATCGAACGCACTCTGCGCCGGTGCCAGGGAAACAAGACCGAGGCCGCGCGGCGCCTGGGAATCAATCCATCGACCCTCCATCGGAAGTTGCGGGATTAGACTTTTCCTGTCTTGCAGATTGCAATGCCATTGCAATCTGCAACGCCTCATCTGCGTTTAAATATCTATATCTCATTGATTCTACACAACATTCCCTCTGGCACACTTTTCGCCTCCTCTTGATTTGCTACCGAAGTAGCAATCCAAAATCACACCAAAACAGGAGGACTCCATGAGGAAATATCTCACCCACATCGCCGCCGTGGCCGGTGCGCTGTTGTTGACGGCCCAGGCCTGGGCCGTCCAGGTGCCCGGGCCCATCGTCGATGTCGACTGGCTCGCCAAGCACAAGAACGACGTGGTGATCCTCGACGTCCGCAAGGACACCAAGAGCTTCACCGCCAAGCCCAAGAAGGGCGGCAAGATCGCCGGCATGCAAGGCTGCGGGGCCAAAAAAGGGGCCGGCATCAAGGTGGCCGGTCACATCCCCGGCGCCATCCTCGTCGATTTCAAGCATGTCCGCGCCAATCGCACCGAGGACGGGGTCGATCTGATCAAGCTGGTCCCCACCAAGGAAGAGATGGAGAAGCTGATGCGCTCGCATGGCGTCAACGATGGTGATGCCGTCGTCATTGCCATGAAGGGCACCGGCTCCAAGGATGTCACCTTCGGCACCCGCCTCTACTGGCAGATGAAGTACTGGGGCCACGACAATGTCGCCATCCTCGACGGCGGCACCGCCGCCTGGGCCGCCGCGGGACATCCCTTGAGCCGCGAAAAGTCCAAGCCCAAGCAGGGGAATTGGGTAGCAAAAGGCCCCAATACCAGCATCCTCGCAACCACCGCCGATGTCGAACAGGCGATCAAGAACGGCACCCAATTGATCGACGGCCGTACCGAGGACTTCTACCTCGGCAGCACCTACAAGAAGAAGTACGTCTACGCGCCTGGCCATATCCCAGGCGCCAAGAACTTCCCACATCCTCTGCTGGTCAAGGGCGAGACGGCAGCCACCTTCGAACCGGCCGGCAAGCTCGCCAAGCTGATGAAGGCGAAGGGGATCGACCCCAAGGCGCCCAGCATCACCTATTGCGATTCAGGGCACCTCAGCAGCGGCCACTGGTTCGTGCTGCATGAGCTGATGGGCAACAAGCAGGCGAAGCTGTACGACGGCTCCATGCATGAATGGACCAAGCGTAAAGAGCCCGTAGAAGGCTTGTAATCGCACCTCGGGCGGGCTCGTCAGAGCCCGCCCACCTGGAGTCTGATCTGCTCCATTCATTCCCCCTTTTATCGAGAGCCTCGTTACCAATGAAGACCTTGATCACGCATCTTGTTCGCAAGCAATGGCCCTTTTGGCTCGGCGGCCTGTTCGTTGGGCTGGCGGAAATCGTCTTCTACTACCACTACGACATGTTCATCGTGGTGACTACCGGTCTCGCCCAGATGTTCAGCACCGTGGAACAGAAGGTCTTTGGCGTCGACTGGGTGGCCAGGGCCTATGATCCCGGCATCTACTGGTTCATTCTCTTTGCGATACTGGGCGCCCGCCTGGCGGGCGTGGCCGAGCGTGAATCCCGCGACTGGGTCTACTACGACAAGGGAATGCTACTGCTGGCCTTCGTCGGCGGCATGTTGTTCTCGTTCGGCACCCGCATCGCCGCTGGCTGCACCACACACCACTTTCTCGGCGGCATTCCTTCCATGAGCATCGCCTCCTGGGTGGTGCTGTTGACCGGGATTCCCTTCGCCTTCCTCGCCTTCAAGCTGGTCACCGCCATGGGACGCGGTGGCTACCTGCGCCACCAGGAAACCCTGGCTGTCTCCAAGACCCGTGCGGAGGATTCGGACAATCCCAATCCCGGCTATCGACCCGGCTATTCACCGTGGAGAGATCCGCTCCACCTGTTTCTCACCGGCCTGCTGATCGCCTCTCTCGCCATACCGACCTGGTATGGGCTGACTGGTGATATCGCGGGCGCCATCTCACAGATCGGCTGGGGCGAGGTCGCCTGGCTTGCTGCCTCCGGCATTCTGCTGGGAATCGGCATCGCCAAGACCGGCTTTGGCACCGAGTGCTCGGTAATGGCCCCGGAGGCCTGCCTGACCAGTCACGGCTTCTATCGTCGCTGTGGTGTGCCGGACTGCACCTACCGCATGTTTCGCAGCATGCTGCCGTTGCAGGGCTTCATGGTGGCCATCGTCACCCTAAACCTGTTCATTCTCTATTCGTGGATCTGGGGCGATGGCACTATCCCGAACGCTTCGGGCGAAGCCGGTCTGTACTGGGGACATATCCTGGGTGGCCCACTGCTCGGTGCCGGCGCTGTCCTGATGATCGGCTGCGAGGTGAGAACCTATGCCCGACTGGGCCTGGGCTATACAACCGCCCTTGCTGCCCTCCCGGGCTTCTATATCGGCTATCTCCCCTATACGCTCTATCAGGACAAGATCGATCCGGTCATGTTCGGCGAGGGCCTGACCGACTACATCACCGTGGCCGAGTGGGCCTATGACAAATTCGGCTGGACAGAGGAAGGCTGGGCCGTGGTCTATTCGCTGTTGATGATCGCCATCCTTGTTCTGTCCTTCGCCGGCGCGCGTCGCTTCCTCGGCACCACCTGGCGCGCTCTGTTCACCAGGAACACCGACGAACTGGTCTACCAGACCTGAGTATTCACCTTCTCTTTTCCTCCACTTGTTCCCCGGCTTTGCCGGGGTTTTTTGGCGATCCAAGCAGTAATGCTCTCCGGCAGATCTTGACCCACATCAAGAACTATTCAGGCGACTGCATCCTCTCATGCCACCGTGCGTCTTCTTCGCATACAACAACAGACAATCGCATGACGCTGGATGAATCTTGGCGCTACTTACCTATTTTCTGCTGACCCTCTTCTTCTCTACCCTTTTCTCCATGGGCGGAGTCGGCTCGGCCATTGCGTTGGTCACGGTATTTCCGATGGCCGGGATGCCCATGAACCTGGCCAAGGCGACCGGCCTGTTCATCAATGCCAGCAGCACCATCGCTGCGAGCGTGATGAATCTGCTGCGGGGCGTGCTCGACTTCCGCTTCGCCATGCCGCTGGTGATCTCCATCCTGCTGAGCAC
>RFHJ01000129.1 GCA_003696905.1 Gammaproteobacteria bacterium
ATCACCAGCGACGGCAAGATTGCACTCATTCTGGATGTGCCAGGGCTGATGCGCAAATACGCCCGGCGTTACTGAAGCAGGGAGGGCGGGGCAATTGCGACCGCAGTCGTCCTGAAACCGCATGAGCAAGCCCGTTCGCGTCCTGGTTGTCGATGATTCTGCCTTCTATCGCAAGCGTATTCGACAATGCCTGGAGAAATCGCCTCGTATCGAGGTCGTGGGAGAGGCGTGGAATGGGGAAGAAGCGAGTCGCCTGAATCGTTCCCTGGAGCCCGATCTGATCACCATGGATGTGGTGATGCCGGTACTCGACGGCATTGCGGCGGTGCGCCGCATCATGCGCGAGCGACCGGTACCGGTCGTGATGTTCTCTTCCTTTACTCGTGAGGGGGCCCGCGCAACGCTCGATGCCCTGGAGGCGGGCGCCGTGGACTTCGTGCCGAAGGTCACATCGGACAACAGCGAAGGCGAAACGGCCGGTGCGAGGCTGCGTGACAAGGTGCTGGGATTGGTTCGCACAGGGGACGACGAGGCGCCAGCCCTGGCCATTGAAAAAGCGTCTGCCCCGGTGGCGCCACCCGAGTTGCTGCTCATCGGGGCCTCGACAGGGGGTCCCATGGCCGTGCAGGAGGTGCTGGCCGGGCTGCCCGCCGATTTTTCTCTCCCTGTGCTGGTGGCCATTCACATGCCGGCGGCCTTTACCGTGACCTACGCCGAACGTCTGGATGCGCTCATCCCCCTGCGGGTGCGCGAGGCCTTCGATGGCATGCCGTTGCGGCCTGGAGAGGTCGTGATTGCGCCAGGAGGGCGCCAGACCCTGGTGGAGCGCCGGGGCGCCGCATTGAAGGTCCGGGTGACCGAAGACGAAGGGCTCTATCGTCCCAGCGTGGATCGCCTGTTCTCGTCGGCTGCCAAGGTCACGGGTGAACGCACCCTTGCCATCGTTCTCACCGGCATGGGGTCGGATGGAACCGAGGGGGCGCGACGGATTCACGAGGCGGGCGGGCAGGTCTGGGCCCAGGATAGGGACACCAGCGTCGTCTATGGCATGCCACAGTCGGTGGTGCGTGCCGGGGTTACGGATCGCGAGCTGCCCCTGCAGGCGGTCGCCGATGCGGTACGGGAGGTGGTCTAGATGGACAGCCTCAGTCTGCTCGGGATCACCATTGGTCTGTTGGCCCTGGTCGGCGGGAACTGGCTGGAAGGTGGATCCCTCAACACCCTGGCGAACGGCCCTGCGCTGGTGATCGTACTCGGCGGAACCGTCGGGGCCGTGTTGTTGCAGACGCCGGGGCGGGTCTTTCTCCAGGCCATGCGCCAGCTGAAGTATCTGGTGGTGCCTCCGCGCCATCCCTTCGATGAGCGTATCAAACGCATGGTAACCTGGGCCCAGCTGGCGCGGCACGATGGTCTGCTGGGGTTGGAGAAGGTCCTCGGCAAGGAAAAGGACCCCTTTGCCCGCAAGGGTCTGCAGCTGGTGGTGGACGGCAATGAACCGGAGGATGTCCGGCGCATGCTGGAGCTGGAACTCGACAGTCATGAGCAGCATGGTTTGCAGGCCGCCAGGGTATTCGAGTCGATGGGTGGCTATTCCCCGACCATCGGCATCATCGGTGCCGTGATGGGCCTGATCCAGGTGATGCAGAACCTGGCAGAGCCGGCGATGCTCGGCTCGGGCATTGCCACTGCCTTCGTGGCGACCATCTATGGCGTCGGTCTGGCGAACCTGCTGCTTCTGCCCGCCGCCAACAAGCTGCGCGCCCATGTGCTCAATGAGTCACACTACCGTGAGTTGATCATCGAGGGTCTGGTAGCCATCGCCGAGGGTGAGAACCCACGCATGATCGACATCCGCCTGCGTGGATTCGTACATTGACCATGGCCAGACGACGCAAGCGCAATCTCAGCGAGGAGAACCATGATCGCTGGTTGATCTCCTACAGTGATTTCATCACCTTGCTGTTCGCCTTCTTCGTGGTGATGTATTCGATCTCATCGGTGAACGAGGGCAAATACCGTGTGCTCTCCGAGACACTCAACCTGGTCTTCGGTGATCAGACACCACCGAAACAGCCGCCGGCACTGCCGACCACACAGGCAGTGGACCGGATTCTGAAGGCGCCGCCAATCGAAGTACCGGAAGAGCACCCGCTGGACGAGACCCAGGCCCGGCTGCGCAAGGCGGCGATCGAGGCCTTGCAGAAGGCGGCCTCGCAACAACGGGTCTACGACGAGCTGGCCATTTCCCTGCAGCAGTGGACAGACCGCGGCCTGGTGGACATCCGCCTCAACGGTGATCGGATCGAGGTGGACATGAAGGCACGCTTGCTGTTCTCGAGTGGCGATGCACGTCTCTCGGACGATGCGCGGGCCGCGCTGGCCCAGGTGGCCAACAGCCTGATGGCGATTCCAAACCCGGTGCAGGTGGAGGGGCACACGGACAACGTGCCCATCTCCAACGCCATCTACCGTTCCAACTGGGAACTTTCCGCTGCGCGCGCCGCCAGTGTGGTGCAGTTTCTGGAGACCCGCGGTGTGGATCCGAGGCGCCTGGCGGCGGTGGGGCGTGGCGAGTACCATCCGATCGCCAATAATGATACCGAGGCGGGCCGGGCGCAGAATCGGCGGGTGACGCTCCTGATCCTCGGAGCGGAACAGGAGATCTTCGATCCCGATCAGATCGTGCCCTGGGCCGAGGGGCCGGCACTGGAACCCGTACCGAGGCAAGGGAACGACGAGGGGCCATGAAGGTCTGGAGCATTGCCAATCAGAAGGGGGGCGTGGGCAAGACCACCACTACCGTGGCCCTGGGTGGGTTGCTGGCCGCCTGGGGGTTGCGTACCTGCCTGATCGACATCGACCCCCACGGCTCCCTCACCAGCTATTTCCGCTACGACCCCGATGCCCTGGAGGTGAGCAGCTACGACCTTTTCAACGCCGTGGCGGAGAAAAGGGAGCCCACCCCGCTCGAACTGGTCCATCCGACCGGCAACGAGGGGCTCGATCTCATCCCCGCCTCGGTGTCACTGGCGGCACTGGACCGACAATCGGGCCGTCTGGCCGGCATGGGGCTCGTGCTGAAGCGTACCGTTGCGGCCCTGGAAGGACATTACGATCACGTCCTGATCGACTGTCCGCCAGTGTTGGGCGTGCTCCTGATCAATGCCCTGGCGGCCTGTGATCATCTGATCGTCCCCGTGCAGACGGACTTCCTGGCGCTCAAGGGACTGGAGCGGATGCAGCACACCCTGGAGATGATCGGCAAATCGCGGGGCAACGATCTGGCCTATACGGTGGTCCCGACCTTTTTCGATCAGCGAACCCGCGCCTCGCGCGAGAGTCTGCAGACCCTGCAACGCAACCATGGAGAGTATCTCTGGCCAGAGGTGATTCCGGTGGATACGCGTCTGCGGGAGGCGAGTCGGGCCGGTATGCCGCCGGCGATCTACGACCCCCGTTCGCGGGCAGTCCAGGCCTATAGCGCGCTACTCGATCACTTGTTGCAGATCGCCTGACGATTGCTCAACTTTTTCCCGCAGCTGCCGCCAACCCCTTCGACCCGGCAGCCGAATCCGTTGTCACAATGCAAATGGGCACGATATGTGCTTGAAGATTCAACACAGGATTTGCCGTCGTTATCTTGACGTCCCATCGGATGACTACAGGAGAAAGAGAGAATGTCGAGTTCCGCTGCAGAAATGGTCAACGATCCGGTCATCCAGCTGGTGACCTTCCGGCTGGCCGACGAAACCTATGGCATCAATGTGATGCATGTCCAGGAGGTGTTGCGTATCACCGAGATCGCGCCGGTTCCCGGCGCACCCTCCTATGTGTTGGGAATCATCAACCTGCGAGGCAATGTGGTCACCGTGATCGACACACGGCTGCGATTTGGCCTGCCCAGCACCGAGACCGACGATTCCAGCCGTATCGTGATCATCGAAACCGAAGATCAGGTCGTGGGCATTCTGGTAGACAGCGTGGCGGAAGTGGTCGAACTGCACCAGTCGGAGATCGATTCGGCGCCCAATGTCGGGAACGACGAGAGTTCGCGGTATATCCAGGGTGTGGCGAACCGCGAGGACGATCTGTTGATCGTGGTGGATCTCAACAAGCTCCTCACCGACCAGGAATGGTCGGACATGGGCTTCTAACGCGCGGATCTTGCGGGTCCATGGGTGACATCGACAAGACGATCAGGGTCGGGGTGGTGACGCCGGTCAACCCGGGTCGTTCGTCCGGCCGGCGCAAGGGTGGCCCCCAGCGCCAGCCGGCCGCGGAGCGCGACCCCAACCAGAAACCCCGCCCTCCGTCCGATGGGGATGGCCACAAGGTGGATGACTATGCCTGACTTGATCATTGCGGCAGCGGGTTTGGCAGTGAGCCTGATGGCCCTGCTGATGGTGCTCATCCAGCGCCGGCGCCATGCGGCGCTGGAACGGGCCCTCGCTTCGGTCTCGCAACAGCTTGCGGAGCTGGTACAGCAACAGACCCTGGCCCAACAGAGCATCAATGGTCTGACCGCGGGTGCGGTCGGTGTGGACCGTCGATTGCGGCGTGTCGAGGCCACCGAGAAGCTGCTGAGCGAGCGTCAGGAAACCATCGAGAACCAGCAGGCGGCCGAGCAACCCTACAGCCATGCGATCCGGCTGGTCCAGCAGGGAGCGACGGCCCGCCGTCTGGTCGAAGAACTCTCGCTCAGCGAAAGCGAGGCGGATCTCCTGGTCCGCTTGCATGGACTGCGCGACAGCGCCTGAACCCCGTTCCCTGCTGTCGCCGGAAGGCGACAGTTTTTCTTCCTTTCGCTATGGTGATCTCCTCGATACTGGAGAATAATGGGCCGACCAATTGCCAGGGAGGCCACCATGTGCCACGCCAAGCTCCTCGTTTCTCTCACCGCCGGCTGTTTGCTCGCCGCCACCTCCGCCAATGCCGGGTTCGGCGATCTGCTCAACTCCGCCGGTGGTTTCCTTAAGAACAACAGTGGATCCATTCCGGGCCTTTCTTCCGGCACGGCCAGTTCCCTGAGTGACTCGCAGATCGGTGCCGGCCTCAAGGAGGCGCTCTCGGTGGGTGCCGAGCGCGCGGTGACACTGCTGGGGCGCAATGGCGGCTTTCTCAACGACCCCCAGGTCCATATCCCGCTGCCGGGCGTGCTCGGCAGCGTGGCCAAGACGGCACGCACCCTGGGGCAGGGCCAGTATGTCGATGCATTCGAGCGGGCAGTGAACCGCGCTGCCGAAAGGGCCGTTCCCAAGACCCTGAACATCGTCAAGGAGACGGTACAGAACATGTCCCTGCAGGATGTGCGTGGCATCCTGTCGGGCGGCGACGACGCGGCCACCCGCTACCTGAAGGACAAGGCCGGCGATTCCCTGCGCCAGGCCATCCGACCCATCGTGGCCCAGGCGACCGACGAGGCGGGCGCGACCGCGGCCTACAAGCGCTTGCTTGCCAGCACCAGGGGCAGCATGGGTATGCTCGGTGGGCTGATGGGCAGTCGGGTCAATCTGGACCTGGACGACTATGTGACCCAGAAGACACTGGATGGGTTGTTTCTGAAGCTGGCAGCCGAGGAGAAGGCCATCCGCACCAACCCCGTGGCGCGCAGTACCGAATTGCTCAAGCAGGTGTTCGGTAAATAGGTAGCTTGTTTTCTCGGCGCCGGGACAGGGGCGATGTCGGTAGTGATGTGGTGCCGGCTCTCGGCCCGTCCCCGAGCAGGCTTCGAATCCTTCATCTTCTTCTATTACGACCACCATAAGGACCAGTCCCCATGGAAAACCCCGAACAGATCATCGCCCTGATCCAGACCTACCTGGCCGAGTATGGCCTCAAGGTGGTCGCGGCGATCCTGATATTCATCGTCGGTCGCATCGTGGCCGGCTGGCTGCGGCGCTTCGCGGAAAAGGTCATGAACAGGCGCCAGGTCGACCCGACCCTGGTGGGTTTCGTCAGCAGCCTGGCCTACATCGGCATGATGGCCTTCGTGATCCTGGCCGCCCTCGGTCAACTCGGCATCGAGACCACCTCCTTCATCGCCGTGCTCGGTGCCGCCGGCCTGGCCATCGGCCTCGCCCTGCAGGGCTCGCTGGCCAACTTCGCCGCGGGTTTCCTGCTGATCATGTTCCGCCCCTTCAAGGCCGGTGATTTCATCGAGGGTGGTGGTGTCAGCGGTGTGGTGGAGAAGATCGAGATGTTCACCACCACGCTCAAGACCGGTGACAACAAGACCATCATCGTGCCCAACGGCAAGCTGGCCAACGACAACATCGTCAACTATTCCGCCAAGGAGACCCGGCGGGTGGACCTGACCGTCGGCGCCTCGTATGACGCCGACATCAAGCATGTCAAACAGGTATTGGAAGAGATCGTCAAGGCCGATGAGCGCGTGCTCGCCGACCCTGCACCCATGGTGGCCGTGGGCGAACTGGCCGACAGCAGTGTCAACTTCGTGGTCCGTGCATGGGTGAAGAGTGGCGACTACTGGGGCGTGTTCTTCGATACCACCGAGGCGGTCAAGCTGCGCTTCGACCAGGAAGGCATCGAGCTGCCCTATCCGCAGCGGGATGTGCACCTCTACGAGGAAAAGAAGGCCTCATAGCTGGGTCGAGAGACGAGGCCATTGGAACCGCAAAGGACACGAAGGTACGCCAAGAGAAGAAAGGCAACGACAGATGCGCAGGATGCCCCCTTCCTGTTGGTTTGGGGGCTGTCTTCCGGCGATCTCTCGTAGGGTGCGGTTGAGCTCCGCGAAACCCACCACCGGGCATGGCGGTCGACCGCTTTTGTTGAACCAGATCCGTTGCACGATTTCCTATGATGTCCAAGGATCGGAGTCGTTTGCCAGGCCTGCCCGGAAAGGACGCCGACCCCGGGGCAGTGAGAGAAACCTTGCGTTTCTCGGCGTCCTTCGCGGTTTGAGTTCCCTGTGGATGGCGCGGCACGCGATTTTGTGCAAGAGTTTTGAAAATCTGATTCCCGCCAGGAGGCGTCATGGCAAAGCTCATCAAGATACTCGTTGGCCTGATCGTTGTCGTCGTGGTGCTGATTGGCGCCGCGGTGCTGATCCTGCCCCAGGTGATCGACCCCAACGACTACAAGGACCAGATCGTCCAGGTGGTCAAGGAGAAGACCGGTCGTGATCTGCGTATCGACAAGCCCTTGAAGCTCTCGGTCTTTCCCTGGTTGGGGGTGGAGGCTGGTGGTGTCGTACTGGGTAACGCGCCCGGATTTGGGAAAGAGCCGTTTGCCCAGATCGATGAGCTGGGGGTGCGGGTAAAGTTGCTGCCCTTGCTCAAGCGACAGATCGAGGTGGATACCCTGGTGCTCGAAGGTGCCCAGTTGAACCTGGCGCGTAACAAGCGGGGCAAGACCAACTGGGAAGACCTTGCCGCCAAGAGTGAAGAGGAGCCGGCCGAAGCGAAAAGGACAGAACAGAAGGCCGAAGGACCCGCGATCTCGTCCTTGAAGGTGCAAGGCATCCAGTTACGCAATACCCGCATCAGCTGGAGCGACGCCCAGGCGGGGGCGCGCTATGTACTCGACAAGGTGCGGCTGGAGACCGGTTCCTTGACCCTGGGCGCGACCGTGCCGGTCAGTGCGGGCTTCACCCTTACCAGCGATACCCCCAAGTTGGTGGTCGTAGTGGATCTCACGACCCAGGCGAGTGCCAGTGAAGACCTCCAGCAGTTCAATCTGTCCGATCTCGAACTGACCATCGACGGCAAGGGCGAGGGGCTCCCGAAGGGTGGGATGAAGGTGGTCGTGGCGGCGAACATCGAAGGCGATCTGGCCGCCGACACCCTGAAGGTCGAGGGGCTCAAGGTCTCTGGGCCCCAGGTGGAGATCAAGGGACAGGTCTCGGTTGCCGGCCTCCAGCACCAGCCTCGGCTGAAAGGGCATCTCGAGCTGGCGCAGACCAATGTGAAACAACTCGCCGCCCTGTTCGGTACTAGCATCCAGACCACCGATCCGAAGGCACTGACCCAGGTCGGCGCCAGCATCGATCTCGCGCAGGAGGGCAAGGCTACCCGGCTCGAGCCCTTCACGATCACCTTGGATGACACCCATGCCAAGGGTTATGTGCGGCTGCTCGATACCAAGGGGCCGGTGGTGCGGGCCCGTCTGGACGTGGATGCGATCGACCTCGATCGTTACCTGCCGCCGGCAGACGAGCAAGAAAAGGGGGCGCCGGAGAAGGGTGAGGCTCAGAAGGGCGCCGCAGCCAATGACCCCTTTGCCGCGTTGCGGCCCCTGGACCTGCAGGCGGACCTGAACATCGGCAAGCTGGTGGTGAGCAAGGCGCGTCTGCAGGACGTCAATGTGCGGGTGGTCAGCAAGGGTGGCGTGATGAAGGTATCGCCCATCAAGGCCAGCCTGTACCAGGGCAAATTCGATGGGCAGGTGACCCTGGATGCACGCAAGAAGACGCCCCGGATTCATGCGGTGAAACATCTGGCCGGCATACAGATAGGGCCGCTGCTAAAGGATGTGGCCGGCAAGGACTGGCTGGTGGGAACGGGCAATCTCGATCTCGATCTGCGGATCGCCGGTCTGACCGAGGCGCAGATTCGCAAGAGCCTGTCGGGCAGCGGCAAGTTCCTGTTCACCGATGGCGCCTACAAGGGCGTGGATATCGTCAAGATGATCCGCAATGCCACCGGGCAGGGCAGCAACGTGAGCCAGTCCGGCAATACCGAGGACAAGACCGAGTTCACCGAAATGAAGGGCTCGTTCACCGCGCGCAATGGCGTCATCGGCAACAAGGACCTGTCCGCCAAGTCGCCCCTGCTGCGACTGGGGGGCAAGGGCACGGTCGATCTGCCGGCCAATAGGATCGATTACACCCTGATCGCCAAGTTGGTGGCCTCATTGCAGGGGCAGGGGGGCAAGGCGGCCGATCAGCTCAAGGGTGTGCCCATTCCGGTGAAGATCAAGGGGCCGCTGGACAACCCGGGCTATGCGCTGGATATCGAGGCCATTCTGACCGAGAAGGCCAAGCAACAGGTGCGGCAGAAGGTCGAGAAGGAGGTCCAGAAGAAACTGGGCGACAAGCTGAAGGGACCGCTGGGCGAAGGGCTCAAGGGGTTGTTCGGGCGTTGATGCGCGGTGCGCACGGAGACCTGGTTTCGGTGCGGCAGTGGGGCTATTTCTCCGCCACCAGATAGCAGATCCAGCCGGCATCGGCGTCGGCGGTTTCGGTGGGGTAGAATTCGCCGCTCGCTTCGCCGTCTTCGTCCCAGCCCTGCCAGTAGACCGTCGTTCGCCTGAAACCCGCCTCGTCCAGCAGGTCACGGATCTCGGGCAGGGTATAGAGCCGCCAATCATAGGTGAAGGCCTCCTCCATCACCGAGCCATCGGGAAAGGCGAAGTGGATATGGCAGATCAGGTTATTGTCGACCGGGTTGAACCGCGCCTGATCCCAGATATAGGTGAAGCCTTCGTCGCCGTCGTCGATTTCCCGTTCTTCGTCTACCTCGCGAAAGCTGTCATAGCCGCCGTAGGCATCGAGAAAGAAGATGCCATCCTCGACGAGGTTGGCGTGCGCCACCCGGAAGTATTCGAGTAGTTCGCTTCTCTCCTTGAACAGCCAATAGCTGAAATTCATGGCTAGCACGGCATCCACGGGTGACGTCTGGGCAGTGAGGACATTGTCCTGGACCAGGGCGACGCGCGCCCGTTCCTTGTCGCTCAACGCAGCGAGGTGGTGACGGCGGCCCCATTCCAGGACTTCTCCATCCAGGTCCACGCCCACGGCTATATTCCGTGGTCCCCGGCGGACCCATTCGCAACAGACGTTGGCGGTACCACAGAAGTCTTCGCGGATGCTGCGCAGCTTGCGCCCGCGAAGCTGCTTGAAGGTGTCGGCGACGAAGTCGATCTCTGCTTCGGCGCACTGGACCGAGAGCTCGTAGAGACGATGGCGGTCGGCTTGGGAGGCCATATCCAGGGTACGGTGCGATTTACGGCGCTTGCTCATCTGTTCCGGGGCTTGCGATTGGCGTGAGCGAACTATACTTCATGTGAACAGCCTGTCGGGAGGGGAGCGGGATTATTGCGGGCCGTGCCCGGCATTGCGTCATGGGGAAGCTCCTCTCAGGCCGTGAATCCCGGGAAAAACAGATGCAGACCATGCAAGAGGAGGAATTGGTGATGGCCGTTGCCGCGACCATCCAGGCCTATCTGGACAGCCATGAGGTACAGTACCGAATCATCGAACACCCTCGAACCGAGAACGTCAAAGAGGCCGCAGCGGCCGCCCATGTCCCACCCGAACAACTCGCACGTCCTGTCCTGCTGGGCGATGACATCAATTACCTGCTGGCCGTCATCCCGGCCAATCACCGCCTCGACCTCGACCGACTGAATCAGGTGATGGCGCGGAGTCTGGAAGTGGTCGATGGCGAGGAACTGGCCATCACCTTTGGCGATTGCGAGAAAGGTGCCATCCCCCCGATCGGTGAGGCATACGGAGTGGATACTGTGCTGGATGCCTCTCTCAGCCATCAGGAATCGGTTTATTTCGAGGCCGGTGACCATCAGCACCTGATCCACATGCCGGGAGAAGACTTTCGGCGATTGATGGAACACGTTCCGCGGGTCCAGGTCAGTCACCAC
>RFHJ01000130.1 GCA_003696905.1 Gammaproteobacteria bacterium
ATGGATGACATAGGGCGGGCGAATACCATTCCACCGCGCAAGCGAACGAAAATCGATGTTGCGCCGCCAGGCGATCGAATAGAGGGTGTCACCCTCGCGAACCCGATAGTAGGTGCCTTGGATGGCCGAGGCGTGCACCGACCTTTCTGCTCTGCCGCGCTGTGCGGCTGCACTCCGGCTTTCCATGGGGGCCTGCCAGCTCGCGGTGCAGCCCAGCAGCTGCATCGTGATCAGCACTATGAAGCCAACGCGCCAGCGCTTTCGTGATCCTTGGAAGAAGTTCTTCTCCGTCAATGGGCAGGTCAAAACATCATGTCTAAGGCTGATAGCGAAACACCGCCACTATGAGCACCACCGCCGCGACGGTCAACCAGCCGACCCAGTCCACCCAGCGACGCAGTCTCGTCTCCATCGCCTCGCCCCCCCAGGCCATGAGGCCGGCCACCAGGAAGAAGCGCCCACCCCGGCCGATCAGCGACGCCAGGACGAAGGGCAAAAAGCTCATGCCGATCACCCCCGCCGTGATGGTGAAGACCTTGTAGGGGATGGGAGAGAAGCCGGCGGCGAAGACTGCCCAGAAGCCCCAGGTCTCGAACCAGGCCCGGGCACGCAGGTAGGCATCCCAGTAGCCATACTGGTGCAACAGGGGCTCCACCAGATCGAAGGCGAGCATGCCGATCAGATAGCCGAGGACGCCGCCGGCGACCGAAGCCAGGGTAGTGAGCAGCGCCAGACGTACCGCGCGGGTCGGCTGGGCCATGCTCATGGGCGCCAGCATCACATCGGGGGGCACCGGAAAGAACGAGGACTCGGCGAAACTCAGTCCCGCCAGATACCAGGCGGCATGGGGATGCCTGACCCAACCCATCACCTTGTCGTAGAGCACCGTGAATATCTTCATCGTCAGCTCGTGCCACCGAGCAGCGGCACGAAGCTCACCTGCTCGAGTATCTCCTTTTCGTGTCCGGTGGTAGTCCGCGTGACCCTCACGAGCACCTGCTCCCTGCGGGTTCCGATGGGCAGCACCAGGCGGCCACCGGGTCGCAGTTGCTCCACCAGCGCCAGTGGAATGCCTTCCGGCGCCGCGGTCACGACGATCCCGTCGTAGGGCGCATAGTGCGGCCAGCCGAGGGTGCCATCCGCATGCTTGGTGCGCACATTGATCAGATTCAGGGCATGGAAGCGCCTGCGCGCCTGGCGCAGCAAGGCCTCGATCCGCTCGACCGTATAGACACGGCGCACCAGCCCTGCCAATACCGCCGCCTGATAACCGGAGCCGGTGCCGATCTCGAGCACGTTCTCCAGCGGGCCCGCCTCGAGCAATGCCTCGGTCATGCGCGCCACCGTGTAGGGCTGGGAAATGGTCTGGTTCAGGCCAATGGGCAGGGCGGTGTCCTCATAGGCCCGGGTCGCCAGTGCCTCGTCCACGAACAGATGGCGCGGCACGTCGCGGATCTGCTGCAACACCCGCGGATCCCGCACCCCCTGGGCCCGGATCCGTTCCACCAGGCGCTCGCGGGTGCGCTGGGAGGTCATGCCGATCCCCTGGTAGACGCTCATGCCCGCAGCCAGGCCTCCAGATCCTGCAACAGCGCATGGCGGGTCAGATCCACCTGCAGGGGCGTGATGGAGACGTATCCCTGACGCACCGCATGAAAGTCGGTACCCTCACCCGCATCCGCCTCCGGCCCTGCTGCGCCCACCCAATAGATGGGCCGTCCTCGGGGGTCCTTGGCCTTCACCACCGGCTCCGCCTTGTGCCGGTGTCCCAGGCGGGTGCTACGAAACCCCTTCAGCTCCTCCCGCGGCAGATCGGGCACATTCACATTGAGGATCAGCTGATCCCCCGGTGCGGGCCTGTGCCGCAACCGCTCGACCAGTGTCCGCGCCACCCAGGCACCGGTCTCGTAATGGCGCGGCTGATGAGCGGCCATGGAGATCGCCACCGCGGGATAGCCGAGAAAGCGCCCCTCGGTGGCCGCCGCCACCGTTCCCGAATAGAGCACGTCGTCTCCCATGTTCGGTCCCGAGTTGATGCCCGAGATCACCATGTCCGGCTCCTCCTCCAGCAGCCCGGTGATCGCCAGGTGCACACAATCGGTGGGGGTTCCCTCCACCTGGATGAAGCCGTTCTCCGCGCGTCTTGCACGCAGTGGATTCTCCAGGGTCAGGGAGTTGCTCGCCCCGCTCCGGTCACGGTCCGGCGCCACCACCTCCAGCTCGGCGATGGGCGCCAGCGCGTCGGCCAGTGCGCGCAGTCCCGGCGCCAGATAGCCATCGTCGTTGCTGAGAAGAATACGCATGGGAATCGACTGCTGAGAAGAAGCGCCAACTATACGGGATTCGCCTCGTTTCCTCACCTTGATCCGGGTCCCCTTCTGCGGTGAAATCATCCGATGGCGAAGAAGAGTGACATCCCCGAGGAAGAACGCGCGCTGTTCCGCGAGGCGATGTCGGACGTCGAGTCACAGGCGGTGGATCGGGTGGAACCCTACCACAGGCGACGCGCCCCCCGACCACTGCCGCACCGCGCCGAGGAAGGCCAGGATGTGCTGGCCGACCTCTCCGTCGAGACCCCCGAGTTCTTCGAATTCCGCCGGCCCGGCATCCAGCGGCGTCTCTACCAGGACCTGGCCCGCGGCCTGATCCCGCCCGAACAGACCCTGGACCTGCACGGCATGCGGGTCACCGAGGCCCGTACCGCCTTTGCCCGCTTTCTCAAGGCGAGCCTGGCGCGACGGCTGCGCTGCGTGCGCATCGTGCATGGCAAGGGCCGCAACTCGGCGGGCAACCAGCCGGTCCTCAAGCAAAAGACCTACCAGTGGCTGCTGCAGAGCGATCCGGTGCTCGCCTTCACCACCGCGCCACGCTGGGACGGCGGGACCGGGGCCACCTATGTACTGCTCTCGCGCAAGGCCGGCCCCTGACCCACGCCCGGACCGCGATGAAAAGGCCTTCACCCTATGCCAACAGCTCCCGCACCAGACTGGTGGCATAGCTGCCGGCCGGCAGCTCGAAGCTCAGCTCCAGCGCCTCCCGGCGCCAATCCCAGGCCAGGTGACGGGGCACTACCCGCAGGGGACGGCGGTCGGCGGGCACCTCCCGCCCTGCCAGCGCCCCGACCCAGTGGTCGAACGGCGGCACGCCCAGCACCGATGCCTCAAGGGCCGCGGCCTCGCCCTGGGGCGCAAGCCCATGTCCCGGTCGTCCCGCCAGGGGACCGGTAGGATGCAGCTCCCCCGCCACCACACGCAAGGCCAGGGCCTCATCCAGCGCCCTTGCCAAGAGCTGGCGGCCCTCGCCCTCTATCTCGAGCACCTCGCCCGCCAGTGCGCGATTCCAGCTCCCGGCCCGCACCCGTTCGGCCAGCACCCGGTTGAACAGGTACGCTCTGGCTGCCGAGACCAGCATGCGCAGTTGCTCCGGTTTCGGCCGTCGCAGACGCCCCAGCAGCAGGGCCTGGGCACGGATCAGGTTGGAGGCGCCCCGGCCAAAACGCTGGGTGCCGAAGTAATTGGGAAAACCGCCCTCGGCGATCGCCTGCAGGACCTCCCCGGCGCGGGCACGATCCCCGCTCGGCTCGCCGATACGCAGATGAAAGCGGTTGCCCTGCAGCCCGCCCCGCCGCAGTTTGCGCCGATGCCAGCCCAGCACCTCGATGTTCAGCGACTCGTCCTCCAACGCATGCCAGTCAAGGACCGGATGACTCGGTAGATGGACGCTGAAAGTCTGTACCGTCTCCGCATGGCGATCCTTGAGCCCGGCGAATCCGACGCCGCTGGGATGGATACCGGCGAATCGGGCAAGCCGGCGCGCCACGTCCAGGGTGTTCTCGCCCCGCTTGGTCACCCGCAGCAGCAGATGCTCACCCTCGCCCGCCGGACGATGACCCAGGATCTCTTCGACGCGGAAGTCCTCTGGCCTGGCCTTGAGTCGTCCATCGAGCACTGCTCCACCGAAGGCCCGCGGCAGCGGGGCCACCACGTCCTCCGGAAAATGCAGGCGGGGGACTGCCGTTTCCTGCTCAGCCACGGGACGAGCGCAACAGCACCACCGCATGGGCACTGATGCCCTCGCCGCGGCCGGTAAAGCCCATCTTCTCGGTGGTGGTCGCCTTGACGTTCACCTGCCCGACAGTGGCTCCCATCAGTTCGGCGAGACGCGCGCGCATGGCATCGATGTGTGGCGAAAGGCGGGGCGCCTGCGCGATCACGGTGGCATCCAGATTGCCCAGTTGATAGCCCTGGGCCGCGACCTGGCGCATCACCTCGGCCAACAGCAGGGTGCTGTCGATCCCCTCGAAGGCGGGGTCGGTATCGGGAAAGTGGCGGCCGATGTCCCCCAGGGCCAGCGCGCCGAGCAGCGCGTCGCAGATGGCATGGATCAGGACATCGCCATCGGAATGGGCCGCCATCCCATGGGTATGCGGAATGCGCACCCCCCCGATGACCACCTGATTGCCCTCGCAGAAGCGATGGGCATCGAAACCATGTCCTATCCGCATCTCGCACCTCGAATTCGCCGATCCGCGATGATACCTTGCCCCCATGGAACTGTTCGACACCCATTGCCACCTGGATGTCGAGGCCTTCGACCCGGACCGGGCGACGGTACTCGCCGCCGCGCGAGACGCAAGCGTAGGGCAGCTGCTGATCCCCGCCATCGAACGCAGGGGATGGGAAGAATTATGGGGGCTCTGCCGAACCCATGACGGCCTCTACC
>RFHJ01000131.1 GCA_003696905.1 Gammaproteobacteria bacterium
CAGGAGGGGCTGCCGGATTCCTACCTGGAGTTCGCCGGCAACGACATCGTCCCCCGGATCCGCCGGCCCGTGTCCGAGCACGCCGTCATCTATGCCCCGGAGTCCGGCGTCATCGAGGTGGTGGCCTCACGCCGGGAGCGCCGCGACACCATCGCCAAGGCCTTCACCCGGGAACTGCTGAAACAGCCGGTCGAAGCGGAGCGGGTCCCGCTGCGGCGCTACAACCTGCAGCCGCTCATGTCCCGGCCCAACCTGGACACCGATCCCGAGGACGGGATCGAATCGGTCGAGGTGGTCATGATCAGGCTGAGAGATACCGGCGAACAGGGCTGGATCACGCTCGAGGTCCCGGCGCGCTCGGAAATGGACCTCTATGAGTACGCCGATGAGCACCAGGGCGATCGCAGTCCCCTGAAGACCGGATGCTTCTTTCCAACGCAGGCGAAACTCTCCATCCGCTTCCACCCGGAAAACGGCGCCAAGCGGGGCAAGGTGCTGCCGGTCAAGATCTCCATGCCGAACGGTTGCGATCTCCGCAGCCGGACGGACCGTGAGCGGCTGATCGGCGAAAAATACCTCAAGCGCTGGGGCCTGCTGGAGGATACCGAATGAAGGCCGGGGCTCCGAGACTCACCCGGCCCGCGCTGACGCTCTTGTTGCGCGCCGCAGGACACCCGAAGGCGCTCCTGAACGCGGCGCTGGCCGAGGATTTCCCCGAGATCGGCGAACTGATTACGAACCGGTGGCTGGTTCCGTCCGGCAACCGCACCGGATACGTCGAAGTGGACGGTCGGGATTATGAACTGGAGTGGGACAGCGAGCGCAAGGCCTATCGGTATTTCTCGCCTGCAGCCGGCTGGGTCACCGTCCCGCCCGACCAGTTGAAATCCTGCAAGGTCCATTTCGAGCAGTTGATGTCGGCGATCCGACAGTGGCTTGATATGCCGGAGCGCACCCCGCCGGAGTCCCTGCTGCCTGAGCTACTGTGGGAACTGGGAGAGATCTGGATCGGCCGGCGCAGAATGGCGGTGCTCTTTCTGCGGCGGGCGGGTCTCCCGGAAACCCTGTCGAGGGTACGGACGGCGCTCCTCGAATATCCCCGGCGGGGCTCCTGCCTCATTCTCACGGACACCAATTCGAGCCGGCATGGACCCGCTTTGCCAGGGGACCCGATCCTCTTGCCCCTGCCGGATCTCTTCTCGCCAAATCGTGATGTCCTGGACAAGGCGGACATGGAAACCCTGGCCGCCTTCGTCGGGATGCCCGCTCAGTCCAAGAAGGAGTGGACGCCCGTGGAATGCAGCGAGGACGGCGGTTATCTGCGTATCCATGAGCGGAAGTACCGTTTTATCGGTCACACGCACAAGAGGATCGTCCGCATTCTCTATGAGGCATGGGAGCGAGGTGAACCTCGATTGAGGACAGCCAAGGTTCTTGTGGAAGTAGAGGCGGGGTCGACGGTAAGGACAATGAGCCACGTATTCAGCGGATGCAAGGAAGACTGGAAATCGGCCATCGGCTATGGTGGCGGTTATTGTTGGCTCATGGTGTAAGGTCACCAGTAATCGGGGCGAAGGATGGGTTTTTTCTTCGTTGGGATTGGGTTCGGTAACTGGCTGTTCGCAAGCTCACTATCCAAGATGTAACGCCTTGTCCAGTTCGCATATTGGCTAAGCCGCTGATTAGGCGGACGATGTGCCTTTCCTGGTTCTGGTTTTGATATCGGAATGACGATCCCAATCTCGACATTGTTCCCAACATCCATCCGAATCATCTGTAGTGCCGGTTCAAGGTCGGTGTCATTCGACACCAACACAATCTGATCGCACTCTTTCCGAATGACATCACGATATGCGTGGAGTGCGATGCTGACGTCGGTTTGCTTTTCTTCCAATCGCCAGACATCCACTCGGTCGGATTTATCCAGTGGGCGTTTATAACGCGGCAGTTTTGCGTAGTCGAGCGAGTGAAAACCTTTGATGATTTCGATGTGATCGGGATAGAGGGTCGTCAAAGCCCTGTGATAATCGTTCTGTGCTTTCTGTGCTGCTTGACCGTGAGAGGCAACCCTGGCCTTGATGTCAGCAGTAAAGTATTTGGTTTTGACAACTTTGGCCTGCGGTGACTGGGCTCTGATGATGTGCTCTGAAAATAATCGATAGATATCCAGCCACTTGTAAGGCGAGTGTTTCAAGCGGCCATAGTATAGATTGTACCCATCGATGTAGACGATCGTTCGCACCGGTTTCCTTACCCCAGAAATGGAAAAACCGCCTTTCGGCGGTTTTTCCGCCCCGAGCGGGAGCCAACTGAATGACCTCGCAAGGGGTGAGTCGTTGATATAATTATCGTCCAACAATGACAGAAACTCAAGTCCCATAGTGAATTGGTAGTACCGGGAGGTACAATTTGACGCAACCCATTGATTTCTAACTCATCTCCTAACCTCCACCTGACCGGCTCCTAACCGCTCACCTCGCATCCTTTCTCCTGCGTTTCGCACAAACCCGCAGGAGAAAACGATGACCGTAAGACACCTCAATCAGGCCGAACTGGCCGACCGCTGGAAGATCTCCCAGCGGACCCTGGAGCGCTGGCGTGCCATCGGTTGGGGGCCCTGCTTCCTGAAGATCGGAGGCCGGGTCGTCTACCGCCTTGAGGACATCGAGGCCTACGAGCGCCAGCATATGCGTGCCTCCACTTCCGAGCCCGCGCATCAGCCGCAGGCGGGAGGTGCCGCATGACCGCCTTCACCCCCGACCAGGTGCTGGCGACGCCGCCCGGCGATCTCGCAAGGCAGCCCGCCGAGACCCTGTTCCGACTCAAGAACGATGCCACCGACCTGCTGGCCTCGGCCCGCGCGCTTGTCGAGCACATCGACCGTGCCCTGGAACTGAAGTACGCCGACCGGGCGCAGGTCCTTCGTCTTGCAGCCGGCAAGGATACCGGCGTGGTGCATTTCGACGACGGTCCGGTGCGCGTCACCGCGGACCTGCCCAAGCGGGTTTCTTGGGACCAGAAGCGGCTCGCCGAGATCGTGCGCCGCATCGAGGCCAGCGGCGACGACCCCGCCGAGTACGTCGAGATCATCTATCGCGTGCCCGAAAGTCGCTTCAACGCCTGGCCCGAGTCGATCCGGCAGTCCTTCGCGCCCGCCCGCACCCTCAAGACCAGAAAACCTGGTTTCCGTCTCGCCTTGATGCAGGAGTAATCGCCATGTTCAAAAAACGCACTTTGCTCGAACGGCTGCAGAAGCTGAACCCCTATCTGGAGGACCTGCCCGAAACCATCTATGTGGATGGCGCAGAAATCTCCCTCAATGACGCGACGCTTGACCAGATAGTGCTGGCGATCGTTGACCTCGAAGACCGCATTCAGCCGATCAATCGGCACATCTACCGCTTGCGGGACCTCGTTGACATGGCCCGCAAACGCCAGGGCCTCGGCGCGCAGCGCCTCGACGAGATCTTCTCCGACGAGGAGGCCCGGTCATGAGCCTGCCCATCATCTCCGCCGACCAGCGCCTCGCCGAACGGCGGGGCGTCAAGGGCGTGCTTGCAGGCAAAAGCGGCATCGGCAAGACCTCCCAGCTCTGGACCCTGGATCCCGAGCGCACGCTGTTCTTCGATCTGGAGGCCGGTGATCTGGCCGTCGAGGGCTGGGCGGGCGACGCCATTCGCCCACGCACCTGGCCCGAGTGCCGGGACCTGGCCGTGTTCATCGGCGGACCGGACCCGGCACTGCGCAGTGATCAGGCCTACAGCCAGGCCCACTTTGACGCTGTCTGCGAGAAATACGGCGACCCCTCGGTGATGGACAAGTACGAGACGGTGTTCGTCGACTCCATCACCGTCGCCGGCCGGCTGTGCCTCCAATGGTGCAAGGGACAGCCGCAGGCGGTTTCCGAGCGCACCGGCAAGCCCGACATGCGCGGCGCCTACGGTCTGCTCGGTCAGGAGATGATCGCCTGGCTCACCCATCTGCAGCACACCCGCGGCAAGAATGTCTGGTTAGTCGGCATCCTCGACGAGAAGCTCGACGACTTCAATCGCCGCGTCTTCCAGTTGCAGATCGAGGGTTCCAAGACCGGCCTGGAGCTGCCCGGCATCGTGGACGAGGTCGTCACCCTGGCCGAGATCCGCGAGGCCGACGCCGAGCCCTACCGCGCCTTTGTCTGCCACACCCTGAACCCTTGGGGCTATCCCGCCAAGGACCGCTCCGGCCGGCTGGATCTCATCGAGGAGCCGCATCTGGGCCGCCTGATGGAAAAGATCGCCGGCCCCGCGCGGCCCGCCTCCGAGCGCCTGCGCTTCGACCGCCCCGCCAACCCCGAACCGAATGAAGAGGTGACCCCATGAGCTATTTCGACTTCAACAACGCCGAAGACCAGGCCGGCTTCGACCTGATCCCCAAGGGCACCCTGGTCAAGGTGCGCATGACCATCCGTCCGGGCGGCTTCGACGATCCCGCCCAGGGCTGGACCGGCGGCTACGCCACCCAGAGCCAGACCACGGGCTCGGTCTATCTCAACTGCGAGTTCGTGGTGCTGGAGGGCAAGTACGCCCGGCGCAAGATGTGGTCGCTGATCGGACTGCACAGCCCCAAGGGGCCGGAGTGGGCCAACATGGGCCGCGCCTTCATCAAGGGCATCCTCAACTCCGCCCGCGGCGTGCATCCGGGGGACAACTCGCCCCAGGCGCAGCAGGCGCGCCGGATCCAGGGCTTCCAGGATCTGGACGGCATCGAGTTCGTCGCCCGCGTGGATGTGGAGAAGGACCAGAACGGCGAGGACAGGAACGTCGTCAAGCAGGCGATCACGCCCGACCACAAGGACTATGCCGCGCTCATGGGGCAGCCCTCGGCTCCGGCCGCGCCGCAGCAGACGCTGACCGCGCCGGTCAGCCCGCCCAATCGTCCCAGCTGGGCGCAGTAAGGAGGGCCGGCAATGATCCTGAGACCCCGACAGAAGGTGTTTGTCGAGCGTGTGCTCCACGCGCTCGACGAGCACGGCGACACGCTCGGCGTGGCCCCGACCGGTTGTCACGCGCCAGGCACGTCCATCCTCATGCACGACGGGTCGATCAAACCCGTGGAGGAGATCGTCGTCGGCGATCTCCTGATGGGGCCGGGAAGCGAGCCGCGGCGCGTGCTCGAGCTGCACCGTGGACGCGATCAGATGTTCGAGATTCGGCCGATCAAGGGCGACCCGTTCACGGTCAATCTCGGCCATGTTCTGACGCTCGTGAGAACGAATGAGCGTATAACCGCGCGCGGCCGCAACCGCGAGGGCGAGCTGATCGACATCAGCCTTGCGGACTGGCTCTCGGCCTCTGACAACTTTCGCCACCTGCACAAGCTGTTGCGGATGCCGGCCGACTTCCCCAGGCAGGACAGCCCCGCGCTGGATCCATACCTGCTGGGCGTTCTCCTGGGCGACGGTTACATCGTTCGCAACGCGTCTGTGACGACGCCGGACGTTGAAATCGTCGACTACCTCTATCGGTTCGCGGCGCAAAACGGACTCCGGCTCCGCTGCGAGCAGTTGCCCGACAACGAGGCCAACAACTACTTCTTCCTCGACGACAGGAGCCCGAACAACGCGTTGATCGAGCAGCTGCGAGCGCTCGGCCTGTTCGGCAAGACCGCAGGAGAGAAGTTTCTGCCGGATGCCTATCGGCTCGGCTCCCGCGAGGTACGCCTCGCCGTGCTGGCCGGCTTGCTGGACACGGACGGCCACCTGTCCAGGCACTGTTTCGAGTTCGTCAGCAAGTCGCGGCGCCTGGCTGAAGACGTGGTGTTCGTGGCTCGCAGCCTAGGGTTCCTTGCAACCTCCGCCGAGAAGGAAGTCGGAGGGCGCATCTACCAGCGCGTCCACATCTCGGGCGATCTTGACAGGATCCCCACCAGGGTGGTGCGCAAACAGGCGCAGCCGCGCAAGCAGAAGAAGAACGTGCTGCGCTGCGGCTTCACCGTCCATCCCGTTGGCGAAGGCGAGTATTTCGGATTTACCGTCGATGGCGACCACCGCTATCTGATGGGAGATTTCACGCTTACCCACAATTCCGGCAAGACGATCATGTTATCGGCAGTCTCCGGGAACATGCTGGACAACACCGACGCCAAGGCCTGCATCCTCGCCCACCGCGACGAATTGACCGGCCAGAACGCCGCCAAGTTCACCCGCGTCAACCCGAAGATCACCACTTCGATCTTCGACGCCCACCGGAAGTCCTGGGCCGGCCAGGCCACCTTCGCCATGGTCCAGACGCTGTCCCGCGAGAACAACCTCAAGCGGATGCCGACGCTGGATCTGCTGGTGGTGGACGAGGCCCATCACGCGGCCGCAATCAGCTATCGCCGCATCATCGACCACGTCCGCGAACGCAATCCCGATGCGCGGGTGTTCGGCGTCACCGCCACCCCGGGCCGCGGCGACGGCAAGGGACTGCGGCCGGTGTTCAGCAACGTGGCCGACCAGATCACCCTGGGCGAGCTGATCCGCTCCGGGCATCTGGTGCCGCCGCGCACCTTCGTCATCGACGTGGGGACCCGGGACGCGCTGTCCCGCGTGAAGCGTACCGGTGATGACAAAACGGCAGGAGAGCCGTTTTGCACGCCGCGAAGCGGCGCCCGAAGGGCCAAGGCCAGGGATGGCCTTGGTGACTTCGACATGGCCGAGGTGGACGCCATCATGAACCGCTCGCCGGTCACCGAGGCCGTGATCCGCCACTGGAAGGAGAAGGCCGGCGACCGCCAGACGGTGGTGTTCTGCTCCACGGTCGATCATGCCCGGAACGTGGCCGAGGCGTATCAGGCCGCAGGCATCGAAACCGTGCTGGTACATGGCGACCAGCCCGCGACCGAGCGCAAGGTGGCGCTGGATCGTTTCGCCCGGGGCGAGGCCCGGGTGGTGGTCAATGTCGCGGTGCTCACCGAGGGCTGGGACCATCCGCCGACCTCTTGTGTCGTGTTGCTGCGGCCCAGTTCCTTCAAGTCCACCCTGATCCAGATGGTAGGACGGGGCCTGCGCACCGTCGATCCCAGCGAGCATCCCGGCGTCACCAAGACCAACTGCATCGTGCTCGATTTCGGCACCAGCACGCTGCTCCACGGTTCCCTGGAGCAGGACGTCGACCTGGATGGCCGGACGTTCAAGGGCAAGGCACCCAAGAAAGACTGCCCCGAATGCGGAGCACAGGTACCGGCGGCCTCGTTGGAGTGCCCGCTGTGCGGCCACGTCTGGGAGCACACGCCGCCGGAGGAAGGCGCCGAGCTGACCGACTTCGTGATGTCCGAGGTGGATCTGCTCAAGCGGTCCTCCTTCCGCTGGTGCGATCTGTTCGGGGACGACGCGGCGCTGATGGCCACCGGCTTCAGCGCCTGGGCCGGCGTGTTCTGGTTGTCCGGCCGCTGGCACGCCGTGGGCGGCGGCAAACGGCTCGCCACCCGACTACTTGCCATCGGCGAGCGCACCGTCTGCCTGGCCCAGGCCGACGACTGGCTCAATACCCACGAGAGCGACGACACGGCGCGCAAGTCCCGCCGCTGGCTCAACCAGCCACCCACCGAGCAGCAGCTGCGCTACCTGCCTCCCGAGTACCGCCAGGACTTCGGCCTGACCCGCTATCAGGCCTCCTGCCTGCTGGCGTTCCGGTTCAACAAGCGCGACATCCAGACCCGGGTGTTCGGCGCGGCGGATAAGAAGGAGGCAGCGTGACAAATGATCAGGACAGAGCATTTGCACAGCCGCGCAGCGGCTGCCCGAAGGGCGGCGCACAGGGAGGTGCGCCGTGATATGCGCAGTATGCGGACGCGAAGGCCGGGGCTTTTGCTGGATGTCGCCGCCCAGAGCCGGAGTAAAGCGGCGGTTCAAGCGCTTCTGCTCCATGCGCTGCCAGGACATTCATGCACGCAGGGCGAAGGCCGGGGATGGCGTCGTGATTGATCCCACCCACAACGAGAAGGC
>RFHJ01000132.1 GCA_003696905.1 Gammaproteobacteria bacterium
CAAAATCGATCGCTATAAGCGATTGATTTTGAAGCCAGCCGCAAACCGCGTTTGCGGCGCAGCGTACCCTGATAAAGCCAGGGATGGCTTTTATCAGGGCTTCCTTAACGGAGAGACAACAGTGGAGCGCGACCAGCATCCCGTCCTGATCACCGGTTGTTCCAGCGGCATCGGTCGCACCGCCGCCAGGATACTGCGCGAAAGGGGATATCCCGTGATCCCCACGGCGCGGCGTGCAGAGGACGTGGAACGATTGCGTGCCGAGGGTCTGGAAAGCATACAACTCGACCTCGACGAGCCGGCGAGCGTGGAGAACGGCTTCGAGCAGGCCATGGCCTTGACGGGCGGACGGTTGTACGCACTGTTCAACAACGGTGCCTGGGGCCTGCCCGGTGCGGTGGAGGATCTCTCGCGCGAGGCGTTGCTGGCCCAGCTACAGACCAATCTGCTCGGCTGGCACCAGCTGACCTGCCTCGCCATTCCAGTGATGCGCGCGGCGGGCAAGGGCCGGATCATCCAGAACAGCTCCGTCCTGGGCCTGGTGGCGATGCCCTACCGCGGCGCCTACAACTGTTCCAAGTTCGCCCTGGAAGGGTTGACCGATACCCTCCGCCTGGAACTGTACGGCACGGGGATCTTCGTCAGCCTGATCGAACCCGGTCCCATCCGCAGTCGCTTTCGGCAGAACGCCCATGCCCGCTTTCTGCAATACATCGACCGCGAGCACAGTGCGCACCGCCAGGCCTATGTAGCCATGGAGCGTCGCCTGGCGAAAGAGGGCGATGCCGCCCCCTTCACCCTGCCACCCGAGGCGGTGGTGAGGAAGCTGATCCATGCACTGGAGAGCCCGCGTCCCCGGGCCCGCTATGGCGTTACCGTGCCGACCCGCCTCTTCGCCGCACTGCGACGGCTGCTGCCCACCGCGGCACTGGATGCCGTCCTGCGGCGCGCCTCCGGTGGCGGGGCCCGGTAACAAAGCGACCGAAAGCGCCTGTCGACGTCAGCCCTCGAGTGCGCGGTAGGTCTGGGCGAAATACTCCGCCAGAAAGGTATCGAAATCCATGTCATCGGCCGCCTCGATGGCCGCCTGTTCGAGGTGTGACTCCGCGGCGAGCCGATCGAATTCGGCGATCCGCTCCGAGGAAAGCGCGCGCTCGCTGAAATAGCGGTAGTGATGGGTGGAGAGCCGCCGCGCGAAATCGTAGAACCCCTCCCCCCGCTCGCGCATCTCGTCGAGCATGCGTGCCGAGGGGGTGCGTTCCGGGGCCAACACCTTGCGCAACTGCTCGTCCACTGCGTCCTCGTAGGCCTGGCCACCATGGACCCGATCCAGCAGCTCCGCCACCGGCAGCACCGCATCGAGCACCCGCTGCGCCCAGTCCCGCAGGGCCACCGGCCGACCACAACAGCGCAGTTCGAGGCCGGGCTCGCGGCCACGATGGGCCACCCGCAGAATGTTCTCGTTGATCTCGTCCAGCTCCTCGCCCGACAGACCCGGGCTGTCGGCCAGCAGGCAGGCGAACATCAGGGCCTCGACGAAGCGCAACTGGGTCTCGTCCACGCCCAGGGGGTGGAAGGCGTTGACATCAAGGGAGCGCAGCTCGACATACCGCACCCCGCGTTCCAGCAGGGCGACCGCCGGGCTCTCCAGGCGACCGGTGAGCTGCTTGGGCCGGACCGTGTTGTAGTACTCGTTCTCGATCTGCAGCAGATTGGCGTTGAGCTGCCGGTATTCGCCATCCACCTTCACCCCGATCCGTTCCCAGGCCTCGGCGGGTGTGGTAACCGCATACAAGAGCGAACGGGCATAGGTCTCCACATCCCGATAACAGACGTGAATCCCCAGGCCGTCCTCCTTCTTGTTCTGGTAGCCGATATCCCCCATGCGCAGCGAGGTGGCATAGGGCTCGTAAAAAGTCGATTCGTCGAATACCGCCAGACGACTCTCACCATTGGCGAAGAAGGACTTGCACACCGCCGGCGAGGCTCCGAAGAGGTAGGGCACCAACCAGCCGATCCGCTGCAGGTTGCGCACCATGCCCATGTAGGCACGATCGCGCATGGTGCGGGGATCCTCTTCACCGGCCAGTGCGGCATAGGCGGGCCAGAAGGCCTCAGGCAGAGACCAATTGAAATGAACCCCCGCGATCACCTGCATCACCCGGCCATAGCGCCAGCCCAGGCCGACCCGGTAGACGTGCTTCATGCGACCCAGGTTGGAGTCGCCATACTCGGCGATGGGAATGCTTTTTTCTCCCGCCAGGACGCAAGGCATGCTGGTCGCCCACAGGAACTCGTCCTCGAGGAGGCGGTAGGCATAGCTCTGGACATCGGCGAGAAAGTCCAGCGCCTCGCCCGAGCTGGCCAATGGCGGCGTGATGAACTCCGCCAGGGCCTCCGAGTAGTCGGTGGTGATCCAGGGATGGGTCAACGGCGCCCCCCAGGCGGCAGGGTGCGGCGTATCGGCGATGCCGCCGTTGCGCGCCACCCGCAGGCTCTCCTTTTCGAGTCCCATGCGCGACTGCCGGATGCACTCGAGGTCGATGGCCTCGGGCAGGCGCCGCAGAATCGCGCCCGTCAGTTCGAACACGGAGACCTCCGCGAGATACCGGCAAGCCACCGGAGGTGGGTGAGCTGTGACATGGTGACTGGGCAGGGAGATAGCGGGAAAGGGGGGGATTGTAGCCAAGCTCCCGCCCCTGCGCACCCACGGGAAAGCACGAGTCAGACCGAGCCAGATCTGCGAAGAGTCGCCAACAGGAATGGCGCTGGGTTCAGTCCCTCTGTGCCGTCAGGGGCCGGCTGGTCTTGATCCAGTCGACCATGATCCGCGCCGTCTCGTCGAGCATGATGCGCTCGATTCCCTCCGGGTCCTCGTCGGCATGGGCGAGTTTCTCGTCCTCGTCTTCCTCGTCCAGAGACTTCAGCGGCGGCAGCCCCCGCCAGGTCCGCAGCCGGTTGCGCAGGGCCAGCAGTCGTTGTTCACGCTGCTCTCGTTCCGCCTTGCGCTTCGCCTCGTTGAGTGAGGCGTCCTTGTGGTCCTTGATGCGCATGAATTCCTTTTCCTGGTCGATGAGGAACTGAAAACCCGGATCCCTGGCGATACGCCGGTTGCTGCGTTCCCGGAGATAGGAGATCGGGAACTCCACTCTTGGCTGTTCCACCACCGGCTGAATCGCCGCCCATGGCAAAGCATGATCCAGGGCGCGCTCGCCATAGTCTCGCGCCCCCTGGGCAGTAGGAAATTCGATGTCCGGCTCCACGCCCTTCAACTGGGTACTCGCCCCCAGTACGCGGAAAAATTGCGCCATGGTCAGCCTCAGTCGCCCCAGGTCGTGATCGCTGCGCAGATAACGGGCCAGATTTACCAGCGTCTGCACCGTGCCCTTGCCAAAGGTCGGTTCCCCGACGATCAGTCCCCTTCCGTAGTCCTTGATGGCACCGGCGAAAATCTCCGATGCCGAGGCGCTGTTGCGGTCCACCAGGACGATCAGAGGGCCGCGATAGACCTCGCCGGGATCGGTATCCTTTTCCAGCTCGACATTGCTCGCCGCATCCTTGATCTGTACCACCGGCCCCCTGTCGATGAACAGGCCGGTCAGTTCAGTCGCTTCGGCCAGCGATCCGCCGCCATTCTGGCGCAGATCGATGATGACGCCATCCACCCCCTGGGATTCGAGTGCCTCGAGGAGCTTGCGCACATCGCGGGTGGTACTGCGGAAGTTGCGCTTGCCCGCGGCCTGCCCTGCAAAATCGCGGTAGAAGGCCGGCAGGTCGATCACGCCGATCTTCAGCCCACCGAATTCGGGGCCCTGCAGGATCTTGCTCTTGGCCGCCTTGTCCTCGAGCTTGATGGTGTCGCGCACCAGCACCACCTCGCGCGCGCGACCGCCGATCCCCTCGCCCTTGGGAATGATGCTCAGCCGCACGATACTGCCCTTGGGCCCACGGATCAGCTCCACCACGTCCTGTAGCCGCCAGCCGACGACGTCTTCCATGGCACCATCCCTGCCCTGGGCCACACCGACGATGTGATCTCCCGGATGGAGCTTGCCACTGCGAGCCGCCGGACCGCCGACCACGGTGCGCAGGATCTTGGTGTAGCCATCCTCACTGCGCAGGACCGCGCCGATCCCTTGCAGGGAAAGCCGCATGCCGATGTCGAAGTTCTCCGACACCTCCGGCGACATATAGCTGGTGTGCGGCTCGATGCTCAGGGTCACGGCATTGACGAAGGTCTGGAATACGTCCTCCGCCTTCATCTGACGAACCCGGTCGCGTAGTCCCTCATAGCGCTTCTGCAGCCGCTGCTTGTCGAACGGCTTGCTGTCGTCGAGGCGGGCAACCAGGATGTCGTTCTTGACCCGCTTGCGCCATAGATCGTCCAGTGCCTTTTCGTCCCGGGCCCAGGGCTCGTCTTCGCGATCGAAGACGTAACGCTCATCACGGCTGAAATCGAAGGGATAGTTGTTCAGCAGGTCGATGGCGTAGGCAGCACGCTGCTCCACCTTGTGCCGGAAGAGACGGAAGATCTCGAATGGTGCGGCCAGTTTGCCCTTGGTCAGGGCATCGTCGAAATAGTCTCGATAGGCGCTGAAACGATCGATGTCTTCGCGGGTGAAGAAATTCTTGTTGGGATCGAGCGATTCGAGAAAGCGGTCGAAGGCGTCCCGCGAGAGCTGGTCGTCGATATGTGGGCGGGTATAGTGGAAACCCTCCAGCACCTGCGCGATCACCAGCGCCGTCCGCCTCTCATCCTCGGTCGGTTGCAGCGACTCGAGCGCCACCGGCTGCGGGCGCGCCTGGGCGGCCAGCGGCCAGGCGATACTCCACAGCAATATCGGCAGAAGCAGGATGGGGCGGATTCTCGGATTGGTCGGGTTGCTCATGGGGCTCTGCTCGTGTCGGGCATGCCGACCGGCGGGTGGAGGCCGGTGACAATCTCCAGGTAATCGGGGTGCTCGGGGCCTATCAGGCCATGGCGAACGAGGAAGTCGATGATCACGAGATTGCAATTGAGCTTGAAATCGTCGGTATCGCGCACGATCTGCATCACCTGCTCTATCGGCATCAAGAGGAACTCCTCCACCTCGCCGTCCGTGTTTCGAGGTATAAAGGTAGCGGGAAGTTCAATGTCATAACAATACAATACGTCGGGTCTAAACCCCCGCTCGGCCACCCGATTGTACGACAGCACCCCCACGGGACGGGCCCGAGCGGCCAATTCGGCCGGCATGCCGGCCTCTTCCGCACATTCCTTCGCCAGGTTTTCCCGCAATCCGATGCCGCTGGGCAGCCCCCCGGCCACCATGTTGTCGAGCGCGCCGGGGAAGATCAGTCGATCACGCGACCGCCGCCCTATCCACATCTTCAGCTGCCCCCCTTCACGCACGAAGCCGTTGAGGTGCTGACCGAAGGAGCGGAGACCGAGCGGGGCGGCCATCACCCGATCGACGGTGGCGATGGCCTGGTCACGCCCCCCCGCGGTGACCGGATAGGGCTCCCCCAGCAAGGGCGGGATTTCCCCGCGCTCAGCGAGCGTCTGCGCCACCTGCGTGAGCCCCGCCTGCAGGCCAACCGGGTCACCGCCCGGCGAACGCACCTGCACTTCATCCACCGCGAACCATTGGGGCCATTCCATGAGCAGGCGGGCAAAGGCGGGACGCACCCACCCATAGATGCCGCTGCCGATGCGCCAGGGCAGAAAGGGCTCGGCCACCGGCCGGTTGCAGGCCTGAATATGCCGTAGATAACCCATTGCTTCAGCCCTCCCCGGCATCCTGTTCCTTCTCCTTTACCCGGGACCATGCCGTCTCCAGCTGCCCGAGCTCGAGCTGCGACAGGTCGTCGTGGCCGGCCGCCGCCAGCTCCTGCTCCATGGCGCGAAAGCGTCGCTCGAACTTGTCGTTGGCCGCGCGCAGCAGCTGTTCCGAGGAATGGCCGAACAGCCTCACCAGGTTCACCACGGCAAACAGCAGATCGCCCAACTCCTCCGCCAGATGGGCCGAATCGCCCCCGGCCGCCGCCTCTTCCACCTCGCGCAGCTCCTCGCGGGTCTTCTCCAGGGCGCCTCGTGCATCGGGCCAGTCGAAGCCGACGTCCCGGGCCCGTTTCTGCAGCTTGTGCGCCCGTACCAGGGCAGGCAGTGCCCGGGCGATACCGGCCACCTGGCTCTCATCCTGCATCGCCTTGCGGGATCGCTCTTCCGCCTTGCTGGCCTCCCAGGCGCGGCGTAGGCCCTCGTGATCGGCATGGATGACATCGCCGAAGACATGGGGATGGCGACGCTGCATCTTGTCAGTGATGCCCTCGGCGACGTCGGCGAAATCGAAGTGCCCCTGCTCCTCGGCGATCCGGCTGTAGAAGACGATCTGGAACAGTAGGTCGCCCAACTCCTCGCGCAGTTCGGCGACCTGCCCCTGCTCGACCGCATCGGCCACCTCATAGGCCTCTTCCAGGGTGTAGGGGACCAGGCTGCGCCAGGTCTGGGCACGGTCCCAGGGACAGCCTCGTTCGGGGTCACGCAATCGTGCCATCAGGTCGAGCAGCGCCTGAATCGCGGTACAGGGATCGGACATCGCTCAGCCCCCCGGCAATGAAATGCCGGTGACCTTTTTGTAAAGGCTCACCGCATAGGAGTCGGTCATGCCCGAGACGAAGTCGGTCAACAGCAGCAGGCGCAGGTAGGGGTCGGGCGAGGGTATCCGCCCGGCGCCGATGAATTGCTCGGGAACCAGCCGGATCAGCATCTTGCTGCGCGCCGAGGCGCGCTCGCCGTGCTCGGCCACATCGTCGATGACCTGAATGAAGCGCTCGAGCAGGTCGTGGATCACCTGAAAGCCCGCCGCCTGTATGCTCACCACCTCGGGGGCACAGTAGATGCGCTCACGGGCCATGTCGATCAATACGTCGGCCTGCGCACGAGCAGGAATCTCCTCCAGCAGCGGGCGGTCGAAGCGGCCGGCCAGGATCGCGGCCTCGTTGTCCATGAAACAGCTCAGCGCCTGGGTGATGATCTGATTGATCACCTTGGCCCGCAGGAACTCGATGCGGTCCTTGCGTTCGCGAATGCCGCCCAGGCGGGCCTGCTGACGCTCCCGGTCCGGCAACAGGTCGAGAAAGGCGGCAGTGACCTCGTCGTAACTGAAGTGTCCCAGGCGATAGCCGTCCTCGATGTCGATCACCCGATAGGCGATGTCGTCGGCCGCCTCCACCAGAAAGGCCAACGGATGGCGATACCAGATGGCCCGCTGGGGATCGCGCCGTATCAGTCCAACCGCCTCCGCCACCGCCTCGAAGGCGGCGCGATCGGCCACGGTGAATCCCTGCTTCCGGGCACTCACGCCATCGTAACGGCTGCCGCCCAGGCAGGACTCGCGCGGATACTTGGTGAAGGCCGCCAGGGTGGCACAAGTCAGCTGAAGGCCGCCGGGATTGTCGGGATTCTGCAACCGGGTGACGATACGAAACCCCTGGGCATTGCCCTCGAAGGCGAGGAAATCCTCCCGTTGACTACCGCGCAGCACGGCCACCCGGCGCGCCCCATAGTCGGCGCTGGCCGCCCACTCGCGGATGGCGTCCTCGCCGGAGTGCCCAAAGGGCGGATTGCCGATGTCGTGGGCCAGGCAGGCCGCCGCGCAGATATTGCCGAAATCGGCCGACTCGAAGGCATCGAGGCGATGGCGCGCAATCACCTGCTCGCCCACCAGTGTCCCCAGCGAGCGACCGATGCAGGAGGCCTCCAGGCTGTGGGTGAGGCGGGTCCGCACATAGTCGACCTTGGAGAGGGGAAACACCTGGGTCTTGTCCTGCATGCGCCGAAAGGCGGAGCAGAACACCACGCGATCGAAGTCTCGTTGAAAGTCGGTTCGGGCGGTATGCCGCTCGGGTGGCCGATCGGTCCCCAGCCGGCGACGGGAGAGCAGGCGCGGCCACTGCATGGGGGTTTCATCAGACGGTTGCACGGACAGCGGGAACTCCCTGGATCTTTCCTCGAGGGCCTCACTTTATCACTGCCATCGGTGAAATTCGTGCGCCCGGCGAGTTGCCTGCTAAGGTAGCTAAGGTATTGCCAGAAAAGAAGCATTCGCCCGAACGACGCAACTGGACAATGACAAGAGACTGATTTTCATTGACATTTTTACGCATTCTCGATAGATTCCGGCGCCATTTTCGGCGTGCCAGTAGCTGCCTGCGACATCGATGGCGGGCGACGACGATCGCCGGCGACTAGTCAAGACCCGGGGTGAATTCCACATGAACATCCGCTCTCTCGCTGCGAGCCTCCTTCTCTGTCTCTCTGCCCAGGGCGCCCTGGGCCAACAAACGCCTGCGCCGAGCTACCGCATCGTCCCGGTGGAACGACAGGCCGCCGACCTGACGGTGACCCTGGCGGCCACCGTCACGCCCTTCAAGACGGTCCAGCTGACCGCGCAGATGCCCGGCCGGGTAAAACAGATCACGGGCCGCGAGGGCGACCATTTCGAGCAGGGGGCAGTACTGGTCACCCTCGACGACTCTGCCCTGCTGGCCCGTCGTGAGGCCGCCCTGGCGGCGCGGGAGTCGGCCCTGGTGGCGATCCAGAACGCCCAGGCCCAGTACCAGCGCGAGATCTATTCGCCCCGCTCCGATGCGGTCCGCAGCGCGCCTGGCGGCTTCGGTTTTCCCGGCATGATGGATCAGATGTTCGGCGTGCCCATGCAGGACGCCCTGGGCCTGCGTGATCACGATGCCGAGCGCTACACCGATATCGTGGACGTGCAGACCCGCCTGGCCCAGGCGCAGAACAGCCTGCGCCAGGCGGAGGCCAATATCCGCGAGATCGATGCACGCCTGCGGGACACCCTGAGCGTGGCGCCCTTCACGGGGGTCATCGACAAGGTCTACGTGGAAGAAGGCGACACCGTGCAGCCGGGCCAGCCGCTGGTGGACTTCAGCCAGGAGGGCCGGTTCAAGGTGGAAGCCGACCTGCCGGTGCACCTGGTGCGCCATCTCCGACCCGGGCAGACCCTGCCGGTCAAACTGGACAACAAGGGGGCGGCCATCCCCGCCCAGGTCTATCGGATCCATCCCACCGCCGACCAGCGCCGCCACACCATCCATGTCGAGCTCACCCTGCCGGAAGGGGTGGCCGCCACCGCCGGGCAGTATGCCGAGATCGAAGTGGCAGACCGCACCGCCAGCGCCACGCCACAGCTGAGCATCCCGGCATCGGCGGTGATCCGCAAGAGCGGCATGCCCCTGGTGTTCAGTGTCGACCCGCAGGGCATCGTCCGGCTGCGGGTGGTTCGCCTCGGCGACGACCTGGGCAACGGCCGTGTGGCCGTGCTCTCCGGCGTGCGCGAGGGCGACCGCATCATCGACGCGCCGCCGCCCGGTCTGAAGGCGGGACAGTCGATCTCCGAGCCCCGGCCGGATGCCGGCGCCCCGGAAATCGCCACCCCGTCTCAGGAGGGTTGATGCCGTGGCAGAACAGCGTCCCCCCGAGAATAACGGCAACAAACTGGGACTGGCAGGCGCCACCGCCAAGGCCTTTATCCACTCACCGCTCTCTCCCCTGCTGTTCCTGGCCATGCTGGGCATGGGGATCATCGGCCTGATCGCCACCCCGCGTCAGGAGGATCCGCAGATATCGGTTCCCCTGATCGACATCTTCCTCTCCTACCCCGGCGCCTCGGCGGAGCAGGTGGCCGCCAAGGCGGTAGAACCCTTGGAGCGGATCATGTCCGAGATACCGGGGGTGAAGCACGTCTATTCGGCGAGCATGCGCGAACAGGGCATCGTCACGGTGCGCTTTCGGGTGGGCGAGCAGACCGGCCCCTCCGTGGTGAAGGTGCACGACAAGCTCGCCTCCAACCTCGACAAGATTCCCCCCGGCATCCAGGGGCCGCCGCTGGTCAAGGTGAAAGGAATCGACGACGTGCCCATCGTGACCCTGACCCTTTGGAGCAAGGATCTGGAGGGCACCACCCTGAGAAAGCTGGCCAGCAACCTGCTGCAGCAGCTCAAGCAGATACCCGATACCGGCGAGGGGTTCATCGTCGGCGGTCAGCAGGAACAGATCCGGATCCAGGTACGCCCGGAGCAGTTGTCGAGCCACGGCGTGACCGCTGGCGAGATCGTGGCGCGTATCCGCCGTGCCAACCTGGAACGCCGGGTCGGACGAGGCGAACAGGACAACCTGGACTTCCGCATCTATGCCGGTGCCTTTCTCCGCACCCCCCAGGATGTGCAAAACCTGGTGCTACGGGTGCAAGACGGCGTACCCGTCTATGTGCGTGACGTCGCCGATGTGAGTTGGGCCGCCGAAGAGGCCCACAGCTACGTGAACTACTACACCGGCCCAGCCGCCGAGGCGGCGGGCGTCGCCGACCAGTCCGCCGATGGCGAGGGCGCAGTCACGGTGGCGATCGCCAAGAAAAAGGGCAGTAATGGCGTGACGGTGGCGAATGCCATCCTCGACCGGGTCGAGGTGCTCAAGGGCAACCTGATCCCGGAGCAGGTGCAGGTGGCGGTCACCCGCAACTATGGCAAGACCGCCGCCGACAAGGTCAACGCCCTGCTGCTGAAGCTGGTCATCGCCACCGGCATCGTCACCCTCCTGGTGTGGTGGACCCTCGGCTTCAAGCCGGCGCTGGTGGTCACCATCGTCATCCCGGTGGTGATCCTGATGACCGTGTTCGCCGCCCTGGTGATGGGCTTCACCATCGACCGGGTGTCGCTGTTCGCGCTCATCTTCTCCATCGGCATTCTGGTGGACGATGCCATCGTGGTGGTGGAGAACATCTATCGCCGCTGGCTGCTCAAGGGAGAACCCTCCACCGAGGTGGCCATCGACGCGGTGCGCGAGGTGGGCAATCCCACCATCATCGCCACCTTCACCGTGGTCGCCGCGCTGATGCCCATGGCCTTCGTGCGCGGCCTGATGGGTCCCTACATGGCGCCCATCCCGGTGCTCGGCTCGGTGGCCATGATCATCTCGCTGTTCGCCGCCTTCGCCTTCACCTCCTACCTGGTGATGCGGATCCGTCCCTCCATGGCGCGGCTGGAACGCGCCGAGGCCAAAGAACACGCGGCCAACGAGCGCCTGGAGCGCCTGTTCCGCGCCATCCTGCCCCCGCTGCTCGACCACAAGGTGCTGGGCTACGGCTTTCTGGCGGTGCTGGTCGCCGCCTTCTTCGGCGTCTGCGCCATGTTCTACACCACTGCCGTCACGGTGAAGATGCTGCCCTACGACAACAAGCCCGAGTTCGCGGTGGTGATCGACCTGCCGGAGGGAACCGCCCTGCCGGTGACCTCCAATGTCGCCCGCGAGATGGCCGAGGCCCTGCGCGACATCGACGAGGTCACCGCATTGCAGACCTATGCCGGCACCGCCCGCCCCTTCGACTTCAACGGCATGGTGCGGCACTACTATCTGCGCCAGGCGCCCTGGCAGGGCGAGATCCAGGTGCAGCTGGTGGACAAGCACCAGCGCGAGGCCTCCAGTCACGAACTGGCAGAGCAGGCCCGCGCCCTGTTGAAACCTATTGCCGACCGCCATGGGGCGAAGATCACGGTGGCGGAGATGCCACCCGGCCCGCCGGTACTCCAGTCGGTGGTGGCGGAGATCTATGGCCCCGACGCCAAGACCCGGCGCGAGGTGGCGCGGAAGATGACCGAGATCTTCGAGCAGACGGAGGGGCTGGCCGATGTCGACAACTATCTCACCGAACCCCACGAGTCCTGGCGCTTCGTGATCAACGCCCAGAAGGCGTCAACCAAGGGCGTCACCACCGCCAACATCGTGGAGAACCTCTCCATGGTGATGGGCGAATACAAGATCACCGACCGGCGCACCGACGACTCGCTGGAACCCACCTGGATCGTGATCCAGGCACCGCTCTCGCTGCGCGCCAATCCCGAATCCATGGGTGACCTGCCGATCGCTGCCCCGGGCGGAGTGACCATCCCCCTGGCCGAACTCGGCCACTGGGAGAAGCTGCCCGAAGACCCGATCATCTACCACAAGGATCTGCGCCCGCTGGAGTACGTGGTGGGCGATGCCGTGGGACGCCTCGGTGCTCCCATCTATCCGATGTTCAAGATCGAGGATGCGCTGCAGGACTATGTCACACCGGATGGCCAGACCCTCTCCGGCACCATGACCGGGCCGCCCCCGGCGAACGGCCTGTCGGGTTTCGAGTGGGGTGGCGAATGGACCGTGACCTACGAGACCTTCCGCGACATGGGGGCCGCCTTCGCGGTGGCCCTGGTACTGATCTACATGCTGGTGGTGGGCATGTTCGGCAACTTCGTGCTGCCGGCCATCATCATGGCACCGATCCCGCTCACCCTGCTGGGCATCATTCCGGGCCACTGGCTGGTGACCCAGCTGACCGGCACCAATGCCTATTTCACCGCCACCTCGATGATTGGCTTCATCGCCCTGGCCGGCATCATCGTGCGCAATTCCATCCTCCTGGTGGACTTCGCGGTGGAGGCGATCCGCTGTGGGCAGGAGACACGGGAGGCGGTACTGCTGGCCTGTAAGGCCCGGACGCGGCCGATCATGATTACCGCCCTCGCCCTGATCGGCGGTGCCAGCGTGATCCTGCACGACCCGATCTTCCAGGGGATGGCGATCTCGCTGATGTTCGGCGTCTTCGTCTCGACGCTCCTCACCCTGCTGGTCATTCCGCTGGGATGCGTCAGCGCGGCGAAGAGCATGTGCGAGGTCGCCAGGGCACGGGATGCCGCCGGCGCACCCCATGCGATTTGATTCGGGGACGAGGTTTCTCACACCTGGGTTTGAGCGGCGCAGCCTGAAGGCCAGGGATGGCTTTATCTGGATTTCCTGAATGGAGCGAAGCGCATCCGATTCCTTCCGGCATTACTTGCCGGATTCCGGCCTACGGCCTGCATCCGGGCCGTGGGGCTGTTCAAGCGGCGATGTTCTCGATCCTGTCCAGCTGGTCACGTACAGCGCGCCGAGCCTCCTCCAGATCATAATCCGCCTGCAACCCCATCCAGAACTGTTCGGACGTGCCGAGGGCGCGCGCCAGCCGCAAGGCAGTATCGGCCGTGATGGCGCGCTTGCCATGGACTATTTCATTGATCCGGCGGGGAGGCACCGCCATGGCCCGCGCCAGACGGTTCTGGCTGATCCCCAGTGGCCTCAGAAATTCCTCCAGCAGCACTTCTCCAGGGTGAATGTTGGGTAGCTTCTTCATCTTAGTGGTAATCCACGATCTCGACCTCATCCACATGTCCTTCGCGCCAGACGAAACAAATCCGCCACTGATCGTTTATTCGGATACTGTATCGCCCCTTGCGTTCGCCCTTCAGCGCCTCCAGCCGATTCGCCGGCGGAATACGCAGATCGTCCAGTTCGACCGCATTGTTCAACATCCGGAGCTTTCGCCTGGCAACGGCCTGGATATCGGGCGGTAATCGACGTGACCGATCACCTTTCCATACCTTCTCGGTCTCCCTGTCCTTGAAGCCCAATATCATAGGCGAACCATAACGTATCGCGTCAAATAACGCCAGGCGTCATGATCGTGTCCAGGAGTCCGTCATCTAAAGCCGGTGGCTTCGGGTTACGGCTGAAAGCCGGATCGATTGGCCGTACGGCCAATTGTCCCCTCCCCACTTGTGGGGAGGGCTCGGGTGGGGAAGAAGCTTCCCTGTTGGCCGGCCTCCACCCCCATCCCAACCTTCCCCCTCAAGAGGGGGAAGGGGCAAAACCTCAGTCCGGCTAAAGCCCGGGGGGTTTATGGATCCCTGATTTGAGACTCTAAATTCGTAACTTGCTGAAAAGTGGAGCGAGCGTCTGCGTGAAAAATGTCGGTGGCAGGGAGGTATTCACGGCGTTTTTTTCGCGCAGACGACCCGCTCCGCACACAGTTGGATGACTTTACCCTGTGATCGGGTCATGCATTGACGGGTCAGAAGAGCACCAGGCGATAGTTGAGGAAGGCCCGGGAATTGCGCCCGTCTCTACCCATGTCACTATGGACCAGGTCCAGCGTGAGCGACTCAGTGAAGGCGTAACCGGCGGTGAAGTCCCATTCATTGGCGACACCCCTGTCGAAGGTTACATGACGGACACCGAGGGTGAGGTCCTCGATGCCCCCATATTCGACGCCGGCCGCCAGCGCGCGGACACGGGGGATGCCGTCGATGGTGTTCTGCTCTGCGGAGGTGAAGAAGGGCCCGCCGCCGTAGCCGTTGGTCACGCTACCACTGCCGAAGACCTGATTGAAATCGCCCGATAGGGTGAAATCGCCAAGCTCCCAGGCCAGAGCGGCTCCCCAGGCCATCGCCTGCTGGTCGGCGGCGCGATCGCGCTGGTGGGTCCACTGCAGGGACATCTGCACCTTGTCGCGAAGCTCGGTCGTCGCCTCCAGATAGGCGATGTCGGTGCCACCCTGCTGGTAGTAATACCATCCCTGGGCCTCCACCCGATCGGAGGAAAAGAGGACTCCCACGAAGGTGGCACCATGATCGCCGTTGATGCTGGTGAAGTCTTCACGGCCCGGACTGTCGACCCCTGCCCAATGCCGCAGATGGCCGATCGACAAGTGCACCCGATCGACCGGATCCGCATCGAGACGCGCCGCCTCGAAGGTGTTGGGAATCATGCCGATGTCGTCGCTGTCGGCAAAGGGGGTTTCCAGTTCCTGCCGACCCACCTTGAGGGTGCCCAACGGCGTCACGGCCTCGACCCACAGCTGTCCCAGGATGGCGTAGCCCGAGCCGTTGGGGCCGCCCCTGGCATCGAGAAACAGGTCGTCATCGTCCAGATTGCCAATCGGCGTCGTGGCGTAGAAGGTTCCTCCGAGCCGCAATCCCCGCCATTCCGAGGTAACGCCGTCCAGGCGCACACCGACCGAGAGACTCTCGCTGTCGGCGCCACTCGAATCCTCGGTCTGGGTATAGCCGAGACGCAGCCCGGCGCTCAGCCCAGGCTCTGCCGCCAGCCCCGGAGCTGCCGCCAGACAAAGGGCGAGCAGACTGGTCGCTGCCAAGGATCTGTTGCTGGAGAACGGCTGTAGCATTCGATTCATGACCTCTCGCTGCAGACAGGAGGAGCGATGCATCATGCCCTCTGTACCGGTCGCATCCACCTGTGGCCTCCTTGTCCTGGCCGCAGTGTAGAGCGCCTCAAAACTCTTCCCACTCGTCGTCACCCGATTCTACCGGTTCCGCCTTGGGTCTTGGTTCTGGCACGGGCCGCACCCCGGATGTCGGCGTCGCCTTCTCCGCGGGTCGCGTGGGGGCAACCGCGGTGGCTGCGGGCCGGTGCTCCACCGAAGCGGCTGCGGATGCACCTGCCGGGGCCACCCGCTCGGCGCCTGTACCCTCGGCCGTCTTGAAGAAGCTGACCAGGCGCCGCATCTCCACCGCCTTTTCGCTCAGCGATGCGGACGCGGCGGAGGTCTGCTCGGCCAGCGCGGCGTTCTGCTGGGTGACCTCGTCCATCGAGGTGACCGCCTGGTTGACCTGTTCGATGCCTGCGAGCTGTTCACTGGAGGCCGCCGCGATCTCGGCGATGATGTCGCCGACCTTCTTCACGCTCACCACGATCTCCTCCAGGGTGCTGCCCGACTCGTCCACCAGCGCACTGCCCGCCTGGACCTTGGTCACCGAATCCTGAATCAGCTCCTTGATCTCCTTGGCCGCCTCCGCGGAGCGGGAGGCCAGATTCCGCACCTCGGTGGCCACCACGGCGAAGCCCCTGCCCTGCTCGCCGGCCCGGGCCGCCTCCACCGAGGCGTTCAGTGCCAACAGGTTGGTCTGGAAGGCGATCTCGTCGATCACGCCGATAATTTCGGCGATCCGCTCGCTCGCATCGTTGATCTCCTTCATCGCCGTCACGGTACGTCCGACCACCTCTCCGCCCTGATTGGCCAGCTGGCTGGCGCTGGTGGCCACCTGATCGGCCACCCTGGCGTTTTCCGCATTGTTGCGCACCGTCGAGGTCAGCTCCTCCATCGAGGCCGCGGTTTCTTGCAACGCTGCCGCCTGTTGCTCCGTGCGATTGGAGAGATTGGTGTTGCCGCTGCTGATCTCTCCGGAGGCAGAGGCAATACTCTCGGAAGCTGCATGCAGCTGCTGCACTACCCTTTGGATGTTCTCGATGGTCGTATTGACGTCCTGCTTGACCCGTTCGAACACACCCGCGTACTCGCGCGTAATGGGTTTTGTGAGGTCGCCTTCGGCCATCCGCTTCATGGTGGCGGCAATGTCACTGAAGCCGTTTTCCACCACATCCAGCAGCTGGTTCATGCCCACCCCCAACTGACGGAAGAAGCCCCGCTTGCCGTCGAGTGCGATGCGGCGGCTCAGTTCTCCGTTTTTGGCGGCGGCCACGATGTCTTCGATCTCACGCTCGACCTTCACCTCGGCGGTACGGTTGGTCCACTCCACCGCGGTGCCGATGCGGTTGCCCTCCTGATCGAATACCGGGTTGGCCACGATGCGCAGGGTCAGGCCATTGACCTCCACCTCGTTCTCCACTGCCTCCCGGATCCCGTCCAGCATGGCGCGTTGATGCCGAGGGTCCCGATGGAACAGGTCCATGTTCTTGCCTCGCAGGTCTTCGGGATCGAAGCCGGGCAGCGCCTCGCGCAGCTGGGGCGCCGCCTCCCTGAACATCCTTTCCACCGACTTGTTCAGATAGATGATGTTGTAGTCTTGATCGGCCACCATCACCGAACTGCCCACATTGTCCAGCGCGGCACGGATGCGGGCGTTCTCGGCGGCGAGCCGCCGCTCGTCCTCCAGGCGCCTGGCCTCTTCCTCGGCCGCCGCGATCTCCTCGGTCCGGTCCACCCACTGGGTCACCCGCCCCAGATAGGTCTTCTCTTCGTCGTAGACCGGGCTGGCCACGAAGCGGACCTGACGATCGCCCATCACCGAATCGACCGTGATGGTGCTGTCCAGGGGGCGACTGAAGGCGGCACGACCCGCCTCGTCGTCGAAATAGTCACGCAGCCGGCCGCCGATCAGCTTGTCCACGCTGAAACCAGGGTGGTTGCGGGCGATCGCCGGCGCCAGCTCGGTGAACAGGCGTCGCGCCGCCTCGTTCATGAAGATGAGGGTATTGTTCTCGTCGGAGACGGTGATGGCGGCATCCGCGTTCTCCAGTGCAGAGCGCATGCGCCCGACCTCGCTGAGCTGCTCCCTCAGGTGCTGCATCTGCTCGCGCAATTGATCCCGCATGCGCAACAGCGCCTGATAGAGTCCAGTCGCCTTGCTCTGGCCCTCGTATTCGGTATCGAGCTCGCCCGCTGCGATGGCCTCGGCAATCCGGCTCAACACCACCGGATCGTGACCGATGGTGCGGAAGATGCCGTGAAACAGCCAGGCCATGAGCCCCACGACCGCCAGGAAGGCCAGAGAACCGATGACCGTATAGAACAGCAGTTGACCGGACAGTGTCTTGTCCTGTTGCGCCTGCTCGGCGACCCCCGCGCGGGCCCGTTCAACGAAGGGGACGATCTGTTCGCTGAGCGCCTCCGCCGCCTTGTCGAACTTCGGCATCAGGACATTGCCGGCCGCCGGGCCGCCCGAGATGTAGGCCTTGGCCATCTCCTGACCAACCTCATAGTACCGTTCGAAGGCGGCCGACATCTTGTCATAGGTCGCCTGGTGAGCGGCATCGAGTTGACGCAGTTCGCTCAGTAATTCGTGGAAGCGCTTCGCCTGGCCGGCTGCCTCGTCGAAGCCATCATTCAGTCCGTCGAGCCCCCGAGTCGCGCTGATGTCGGAAAGCCACTGCTGCACCTGCACCACCGCCAGGTTGAGCTGATGGGCCCTGTCCATCAAAGCCACATCGTGGTCCACGAGGTCACCCAGGGACCTGATGACCCGCTGCTCCTGGACCAGTAAGGTGCTGACGGTGACACCGGCCACCACCACCAGGGCGAGGACGATGCCGACGAGTTTCTGCTTGAAGGTGAGACGGTCCATGGTGCGAATTTCCTCTCGCTGATCCGGTGAAACACAGGCTGCGGCCACGGCCGCAAGGCTCGCCGGCATTCGATTTGCCGGTGCGGTACCGCAGCTAGCGGCCTGAGAGAGGAATCCTTTAGGGACGGCCTGAAAAAAAACAGTGAGAAGCCCGGGAACCCCGACCACAGGGTCAGATCGCGAGGTACTCCTCGCGCAACTCGTGATTGTCGAGCACCTCCTGGGCGGTGCCATCGAATACCACGTTGCCCATGTCGAGGATCACCGCGCGGTCGGCGAGATTCAAGGCGGCAATGGCGTTCTGCTCCACGATGATGGTGGTAATGCCCAGCTCGCGGATACTCTCAAGGATACGTTCGATCTCCTGCACGATCACCGGTGCCAGCCCCTCGTAGGGCTCGTCCAGCAAGAGCAGTTTCACGTCGCGGGCCAGGGCGCGTGCCACCGCCAGCATCTGCTGTTCACCGCCGGAGAGGGTGACGGCCTCCTGGGTGCGGCGCTCGGCAAGACGCGGAAAGTGTTCGTAGATCCGCTCCTTGGTCCAGCCGTGCGGCGGTGCAATCTGCGCCAGGTCCAGCGATTCCTCGACCGTCAGGCCCGGGATGATGCGCCGGTCCTCGGGTACCAGCTGGATGCCCGAGCGAGCCGCCTTCCAGGCGCTCATCTCGTGGATGGGGTGGTGATCCAGCCACACCTCGCCGTGTTTCATCTCGGGCGTATCGAGCCGCGCGATGGTACGCAGGGTCGAGGTCTTGCCGGCGCCGTTGCGCCCCAGCAGGGCCAGAATCTCGCCCTCGCGGATGTCGAAGCTGACGCCCTGGACGATATAGCTCTCGCCATAGTAAGCGTGCAATTCCCAGGCGGAAAAGAAGGCCGGAGAGGTGCCCAGCGCCTTGATCGGCGGGGTCTTGGGTGCTCGCTTGGTGGTAAAGGTCATATCTCTGCACTCCCCAGGTAGGCCTCGCGCACCTTCGGGTGCCCCTTGATCTCGTCCGGATGGCCCTCGGCGATGATTTTTCCCTGGGCCAGCACACTGATGCGGTCGGCGAGGCTGAATACGACATGCATGTCGTGCTCGATGATCACCTTGGTCATCCCCCTGGCCTTGATCTTCTTCAGCAGATCGATGGTGCGGTTGGTGTCGTGGCGCGCCATGCCCGCCGTGGGTTCATCGAGCAGCAACAGCTTGGGATGCTGGATCAAGCACATGGCCAGTTCCAGGCGTCGCTTGTCGCCCCGCGAGAGATTCCCTGCGTGATGATGTGCCTGTTCGGCCATGCCCAAATCCTCCAGGAGCGCCATTGCCTCGTCCTCGACGTCCTTTTCGTCCCGCAGGGGTTCGAAGGGGTTGAAGCGGAAGGTGCCCTCCTTGTGGGCGAAGGCCGGCAGCATGACGTTCTGCACCAGCGACAGGTCGGGAAAGATTGCCGGGGTCTGGAAGACCCGCGAAATACCCAGCTGGTTGATATCGTGGGGCTTGAGATCGCCCTGGGTGAGATCCGTGCCCAGAAAACGGATGGTGCCACTGTCGGGCTTGAGCAGGCCGATGCAGGTATTGAGCAGGGTCGACTTGCCAGCCCCGTTGGGCCCGATGATGGCATGGGTCTTCCCCTGTTCGATCCGGAGATTGATGTCCGAGAGCGCCTGCAGGCCGCCAAAGGCCTTGTTGACCCCAGCGATCTCGAGCACGATGTTGTCCGGCTGAGCACTCATCACGCCTCCTCCTCTGCCTTGCCGGGCTTGCGCTGGAACAACGCCTGAATGCGACGGAAGCCCTCGATGATGCCGCCCGGCAGGAAGATGATGATCACCATGAACAGCACCCCCAGGGTCAGGTGCCAGCCATCACCCACGAAGGGCGAGGTCAGCGTCACCATCAGCTCGTTCAGCCAGTCCGGCAGGAAGTCGAAGACCTGGTGCAGCGTCTGTTCATTGACCGCCGAGAAGATGTTCTCGAAGTACTTGATGGTCGCCGCGCCGATCACCGGGCCCAACAGCGTTCCGACACCCCCGAGGATGGTCATCAGCACTACCTCGCCGGAGGCGGTCCATTGCATCCGTTCGGCGCCGGCCAAGGGATCGACGATGGCCATCAGGGATCCCGCCAGGCCGGCGTAGATACCGGAGATCACGAAGACACTCAGCAGATAGGGCCTGGGATTGAAACCCGTGTACTCCATCCGTGTCTGGTTACTTTTTATAGCCACCAGTTTCATGCCGTAGGGCGAGCGGAAGATCCGCAGCGCCACCCAGAAACCCAGAATCAGCATCACGGCGCAGAAATAGAAACCAGCATAGCCCTTGAGCGTCAGTCCAAACAGGTCGGCGAGCGGCGAGCCCTGCACCTGAATACCCAGCAGGGTATCGATCAGTCGCGGATCGTCGCGCAACACGCGCAGGCCGGTTTCGCCGTTGGTGATGGGGGTGAGCACCGAATAGGCCATGTTGTAGGACATCTGGGCGAAGGCCAGGGTCAGGATGGAGAAATAGATGCCCGTCCGCCGCAGGCTGAGGAAACCGATGACCACCGCGAAGATTGCCGAGATCGCCACCGATAGCAGAACCGCCGGGATGACGTTCATCGACAACAGTTTGAACGACCACACAGTGGCGTAGGAACCCACCCCGAGGAAGGCGGCGTGGCCGAAGGAGAGGTAGCCGGTCAAGCCGAACAAAAGATTGTAGCCGATGGCAAAGAGGCCAAAGATGGCAAACTTCTGCAGCAGATCGGGATAGCCCGCGCCAATGGCCTGGGCCCACAGCGGGGCGCTCAACACCACCGCGGAAAATATGGCCAGCACCAGGTAATCGCGCAGGGAAGTGGAGGCAATGATGATTCGGGTCTGCATGATTTCTCCCTCAGTCCTTGCCCATCAGGCCGCGCGGCCGAACCAGCAGGATGATGACCGCCACCAGGTAGATGATGATCTGGTCGATGCCCGGCAGGATGGACTTGATCTCGTTCATGGAGAAGAACGACTGCAGAATGCCGAGCAGAAACCCGGCCGCCACTGCCCCCGGCAGCGAGCCCATGCCGCCGACCACGACCACCACGAAGGAGAGCACCAGAAAGTCCATGCCCATGTGGTAGTCGGGCGAGAGAATGGGCGTGTACATGGTCCCTGCGAGGCCGGCGACCACGGCCGCGATGCCGAACACAATGGTGAAGCGCCGCTCGATGTTGATGCCGAGCAGGCTCACCATCTCACGGTCGTGCATGCCGGCACGCACCACCATACCGAAGGTGGTGAACTGCAGAAAGGCGAACACGAGGCCGATGACCACCACCGAGAACAGCAGATAGATCAACCGCCACCAAGGATAGACGATGCCGGGCATGCCGAAGACGGCGCCGACGTCCACGCTGGTCGCCACCGCCTCCGGCGCCGCCACCGGGATGGGGTTGGCGCCATAGAAGGACTTCACGATCTCCTGCAGTACGATGGCCAGCCCAAAGGTGACCAGGATCTGATCGGCATGGTCACGCTTGTAGAAATAGCGGATCAGGCCCCGTTCCATGGCGAGCCCGATCAGGAGCATCACCGGTATGGCCGCGACGATCGATATCGGCACCGAATAATCGATGATGGCACGCCCGATGTCCCCCCACCACACCTCCAGATAGGGGACCTCCTTGTAGGCATCGAAGAAGGTGATGCTGGGGTCTTTCACCCGCATCGAGATCGTCAACAGTTCCTGCACGCTGACCGCCACGAAGGCGCCCAGCATGAAGAGCGCGCCGTGGGCGAAGTTCACCACCCCTAGGGTGCCGAAGACCAGACTCAGACCCAGGGCGATGAGCGCATAGGCTCCCCCTTTGTCCAGGCCGTTGAGTATCTGCAGCAATATCGCTTCCATAACCGGACTCTTCCCACTCGCGCCGGCCGGGCCGAAGCGGCCCGCCCGATGAATTCACGTGACAACGCAAAAACCGGTCGTCCCCCACGGGACGACCGGTCTCACCCGCCGGATCAGGCGTTGCACTGACCCAGTTCGCCGCCGAAGATCGACGGGTCGTACTCCACCTGCGAACGCGGCACCACCTTGGCTACCTCCAGCAGGTCGAATTGCGAGCTCGGCTTCTCCTTGCCGCGCACCACCAGCACGTCCTTGAAGCACTGGTGGTCGGCCGCGCGGTACTCGGTGGGCCCGTTGCCCATGCCGTCGAACTTGAAGCCTTCCAGCGCCTCGATCACACCGCAGGGGTTGAAGGTGCCGGCCATCTCGCAGGCATTGGCATACAACAGGGTCTGCACATAGCAGGTCTGTGCCGCCTGCGACGGCGGGAAACCGTACTCGGCGCCAAAGGACTTGACGAAGGCCTTGGAGCCCTCGTCGCTCAGCGACCAGTGCCAGTTGGTGGTCCCCAGGATACCCTTGATGGCATCTCCGGCGCCCTGCGCCATGAGACGGGAGAACAGCGGCACCACGATCTCGAACTTCTTGCCATTGACCATCTTGTCGCGCAGACCGAACTGCACCGCCTGGGTCAACGAGTTCACCATGTCCTTGCCGTAGTGGTTGAGGATCAGCACATCGGCGCCCGAGTTCAGTACCGGGGTGATGTACTGGGAGAAGTCGCCGGCGCCCAGCGGGGTACGCACGGCAGCAACGGTCTTCCACCCCAGGGCCTCGGTGGCGTTCTTGATGGACTCTTCCTGGGTCCAGCCCCAGGTATAGTCGGCGGTCAGGTGATAGGCCTTGCGGTCACGGCCGTATTCCTCCGCCAGCACCGGTGCCAGGGCCTGGCCGGACATGTAGGCGTTGAAGAAGTGGCGGAAGCCGTGCTTGCGCTTGTCCTTGCCGGTGGTGTCGTTGGAGTGGGTCAGGCCCGCCATGAAGATCACACCGGCCTCCTGGCACAGCGACTGTACCGCGATCGCCACCCCCGATGAGGAGCCGCCCGAGATCATCAATGCGCCGTCCTTCTCGATCATCCGCTTGGCCGAGGCGCGGGCCGCGTCCGACTTGGTCTGGGTGTCGCCAGTCACGTAGGTGACCTTCTTGCCCAGAATACCGTTGCCCTTGAGGCTCGACGGCTTCATGGTGTTGAGCATGCCCCCGTCACCCTCGCCGTTGAGGTGCTTGACCGCCAGCTTGAAGGCGCGCAGCTCGTCCGCGCCCTCGTCGGCATAGGCACCGGTCTGTGGCACGTTGAAGCCGAGGGTCACGGTAGCACCCTTCGGCTCGTTGACGAACGCATGGGCATTGCGAATCAGAATGGTGGGCGCCGCGGTGACCGCGGCGGTGGCGATGGATGCCTTGAGGAATCCACGCCGGGAAAGGTTAGGGAATTTCTTATCGTCGTCAGACATGAGCTCTATCCTCCGGGTTTGGCCACCCGCCCACGGGTGATCCAGACAGTGTCCTGACAGGGACGGGACTTTGTAGAATCCGCTGGCCCGCGCGAGGGCATTCCACCCCCAAGAAAGGCCATGCAGTTCACGGCGCGACTATGGCAATACCCCGGTTTGCATACAATTAGACTTTAGTCGAATACCTCCGCTGGCCGGAGAGACGCATAATCCGGAGGAACGAGGACGCCATGCCGGAATCTGCCTGCGAAATGGACACGCACATCATCGTGGCGGACGATCACCCCCTGTTCCGCGATGCCGTCACCCACCTGCTGGAACGCAGCATACCCATGGTGCGCGTCAGCCAGGTAGAGAGCTTTCGCCAGCTCAACGAGCAGCTGGCGGGAGATGTCCTGCCCAGTCTGGTGCTGCTGGACCTGAAACTGATCGACACCCGCGGCCTGGACGGCCTGTTGCTGCTGAAGAAACACTACCCGTCGCTGCCCGTACTCATCATCTCCGCCTTCGACGACGACAAGGTGGTACAGATGGCCATGCAGTGCGGCGCCAGCGGCTTCGTACCCAAGCGCCTGGAGATGGAGCGCATGGCCGAGGCCATCCAGTCCGTGCTGGAGGGCGAGATGTGGTTTCCGGAGCTCGAGGTGGCCGACGAGGCACCGCCGCTGGATACCAAGGCGTTGGTCGAATCACTCACCCCGGCTCAGCTGCGCGTCCTTTCCCTGCTGCGCGACGGCATGCCCAGCAAGGAGATGGCGGCCGCCATGTCGGTCACCGAGGCCACCATCAAGGCCCATCTCACCGAGATCTTTCGCAAACTGAAGGTCAAGAACCGGACCCAGGCGGTGCTCGCGACCCAGGATCTCGACCTTCCTTCCCAGGGACTGCCGGAATAGGCGGTATCAGCCGGCCGCGCGGGCCTGCTCCTGTTGTGTCAGGGCAGTGTGCAGTATCGATCGCAGCTTGGCCGGCTCCACCGGCTTGGCGAGAAACTGAAAGCCCGCGGCCAGCGCCGATTCACGCACTCGCGCGTCCTGTTCGGCGGTGATGAGCACGCCGAGGAAGCGCTCCCCGTGACGCGCCCGGTAGTGGTGCAGCAGATCCAGACCGTTGGTCATTTCGTGCAATCGGTAGTCCATGAGCACGATGTCGCACGGGACGGTGGCATCCGCCCGCTGCAGATATCCCTCGGCACTGTTCTCGCACAGCACCTCGGCGCCCCAGCGTTCGAGCACGGTGCGCGTGGCGCGCAATATCTCGGGATCGTCGTCGACGCACAGGATGCGTCGCCCCTCCAGCCAGCGGGTCTTGAAAGGACGGGTATCGACACTGGAATGCCGCACTGCCTGGACCTGTACCCGCGGCACCACCACACTGAAGGTGCTGCCCACCCCCTCGCGCGACCGGACCTCCAGGCGGTGGCCGAGCAATTCCGCCATGCGTTCGCAGATCGCCAGCCCCAGGCCCACACCTTCGGCATTGTGATCGAGCTGCTGGAACTCGCGGAATATCGCCTCCAGCTTGTCCGGAGGAATACCGCGTCCGGAATCACGTACCTCGATGCGGATGGCATCCGGACCGGCCCGTCGGCAGACCACCAGGATCGTACCCTGCTCGGTGTAACGAATGGCATTGGAGAGAAAGTTCTGCAGGATGCTGCGCAACAGATTGCGATCGCTGCGGGTCCCGCAGTGGCTCTCATGGATCCGCAGGTTCAGCCCCTTCTGCCGGGCGAGTACCGAAAATTCGTTGTACAGGGCGTCGAACAGCGGCTGGATGGGGAAGGCGGTGACCTCGGGCCGCATGGCTCCGGCATCCAGCTTCGAGATGTCGAGCAGCGCCCGCAGCAGCGATTCGGCCGACGCCAGGGCATCCAGGGCATTGCGCGCCAGCAACTGGCGCTCGTCCCCCGCCAGATCCTCGTAGAGGGCGCCCAGGTACAGCTTGGATGCCCCCAACGGCTGGGTCAGGTCGTGGCTGGCCGCCGCCAGGAAGCGCGACTTGCTGCGGGTACTCTCCTCCAGCCGCGCATTGAGTTCCGACAGCCGCCGGGTGCGGGCCTCGACCTGGCTCTCCAGGCGCTCGTTGACCCGCGCCAGTTCGCGCTCTGCCTGCTTGATCGCCGTGATGTCGGTGAAGGTGGTGATGAAGCCCCCATCGGGCAGGCGCGCGCCCTGGGTCTGGATGATCCGGCCGTCGCGCCATTCGCGGACATAGGTATAGGGACGGCCGTGGCGCAGATAATCAAGCCGCTTGCGTACCTCTGCATCCAGCGGACCGGTGAACACGGGCCCGAAGCCGCGCTGCACGTTGAATCGAATCACCTCCTCGATCGGCATGCCCACGTGCAGAAAATCCGCGGGAAAGGCAAACAGCTCACTATAAAGCCGATTCCAGGTCATCAGGCGCAGATCCGGGTCGACCACGCTCACCGCCTGGCCGATGTGATCGAGGGTGACCTGCAGGATCTCACGGTTGAACTGCAAGGCCTGCCCTGCGGTATCCAGCAGCCGGTAGAGATCGCGCTCGCCGTCCCGGTCGAGACTGCCACGCAGGGCGGTGTCGATCAGATGTTCGGCACTGGCGGTGCCGATGCTGCCCGCCAACAGGTGCTGGGCCTGCCGCAGCAGGCGGTCGCCGGCGCGCTGGTGCTGCTCGCGGACGGGGTCACAGCCGTGCTCCAGGAAGAACTGCCGGGTGCGTTCCTCGCCAGTGAAGCGGCTGCACAGCTCCGCGAGATCCCCCACCCGCAGGCGGTGGTCCAGTGCCTCTGGCTGCGCCTCGTGCAGGTCCACATAGCTGCTCGCCTGCAGGCGGTCGACGAAGGAATGATCGGCACGCAGCGACACCAGCACATACAGCAACAGGTTGGCGCCGAGGCTCCAGAAGACCCCATGGCTCAGGTAGTCGTCGAAATGCCAGCCGAACAGGGCCCGAGGCGCCAGCCATTGCAGACCAAAGGGTCCCTCCGTCAGGAACCCGGATGGCAGCCAGGCCGCATTGCCCAGCGATGGCAGCAGCAACAGATACAACCAGAGGGCGAAGCCGGCGATCAACCCCGCCACCACGCCATGGCGATGCCCCCGGCGCCAGTAGAGCCCCCCGACCAGGGCCGGCAGAAACTGGATCGCCGCCGCGAAGGAGAGCAGACCGATGCTGTAGAGCGACTTGCCGCTGCCCGCCAGGAGATAGTAGCCATAGGCCAGCAGCATCAGGCCCAGGATGGTGAGGCGCCGGATCAACAGCAGATGGCAATGCAGGCTGCGGCCCTCCGCCTGACGTCCCCAACGCACCATGAGCGGAAAGATGAGGTCGTTCGATACCATGGTGCTGAGTGCCAGGGTGGAGACGATCACCATCCCGGTCGCTGCCGAGAAGCCGCCCAGATAGGCGAGCAGGGTCAACAAGTCGTGCCCGCTCTGCAGCGGCAGAAAGAGCACATACAGATCCGGATTTCCGCCCCAGGCGAAGCGCTGCAGGCCGGCGCCGGTGATGGGCACCACTGCCAGGCTGAACAACAGCAGATAGAGCGGGAATCCCCAACGGGCAAAGGGCAACTCGTTCCCGCGTCCCTCCACCGCGAAGACGTGGAACTGCCTTGGCAGACACAGGATGGCGGCTGCCGCCAGCAGGGTCCGGGTGATGAAGCCACCGTCCAGGTCCGATTCGTGAAAGGGGAGCAGCATCAGCGAGAATGCCGTCAGACTGGACGAGCCGGCCGCCGCCTGGCGCAACAGCTGGACCGCCAGTCCCGCGATGGCGAGGAAGGCCACCAGCTTGACCATCGACTCCACCGATATGGCGTGGATCATGCCACGGTGGTGCACCGAGGCATCGATGGTGCGGGCACCGAACAGGACCGCGAAGGCCGCCAGTATCAGGGTCAGCACCAGGGCGGTATCGACGTTGTGCAGCAGGCTTCCCGGGTCGGCGGCCGCCGGTGCCAGGGCATCATAGGCATTGGCAATGGCCTTGATCTGCAGCGAGATGTAGGGCAGCGTCCCTACCAGTGCGATGAGGGTGACGACCGCCGCCACCTGATGGCTCTTGCCATAGCGGCCGGCGATGAAGTCGGCGATGGTGGTCGACTTCTGGCGCTTGCTCACACTGAGCAGCTTCTTCAGAAAGGAATGGAACAGCAGAAAGACCAGAATGGGGCCGAGGTAGATGGCAAAGAAGGAAAGTCCGCCCTGGGCCGCATTGCCTACCGCCCCGTAGAAGGTCCACGACGTGCAGTAGACCGTCAGCGAGAGGGTAAAGATCAGTGGCTGGTGGCGCGAGACATGCCCCTCTGGTTGGGCGTCACCGCGATGCGCCACAAAGAACAGCGCGCCCAGATAGAGCGCGACGACGCCGGCCAGGAGTTCGGCACCGAGCCCCATGCGGCCGACTCAGCGCCTCACTGGCCCCCGCGTCTCAACTGGGAGAGATCGCGGACCGCGCCGCGCGCCGCCGAAGTGGTGAGCGCGGCATAGGCCTGCAACGCCTCGGAGACCCGACGGTCGCGATTCGCCGGCTGCCACGCCTTCTCCCCCCGCGCCTCCATGGCCGCACGGCGACGGGCCAGCTCCTCGTCGTCCACCGCCACCCGGATGAGCCGGTTGGGGATGTCGATCTCGATCCGATCGCCCTCCTCCACCAGGCCGATGGTGCCGCCTTCCGCCGCCTCGGGCGAGCAGTGGCCGATCGACAGGCCCGAGGTGCCGCCGGAGAAACGGCCATCGGTGATCAGGGCGCAGGACTTGCCCAGCCCCTTGGACTTCAGGTAGCTGGTGGGATAGAGCATCTCCTGCATCCCTGGCCCGCCCTTGGGTCCTTCGTAACGGATGATCACCACATCACCCGGCTGAATCCGGTCACCCAGAATGGCATCGACCGCCGCGTCCTGACTCTCGAAGATGCGTGCCGGACCTGCGAAGGTCCAGATCGACTCGTCCACGCCGGCCGTCTTGACGATGCAACCCTGCTCCGCCAGGTTGCCATAGAGCACCGCGAGGCCGCCCTCGCGGCTATAGGCATGTTGCAGATCGCGGATACAGCCCGTCTCGCGATCCAGATCCAGATCGGGCCATTGACTGTCCTGACTGAAGGCCACCTGGGTCGGGATTCCCCCCGGGCCTGCGAGATAGCGTCGCTTCACCTCCTCGCCGGGGTTACGCATGACGTCCCAGTGCTCCAGGGCATCGGCCATGCTGGGGGCATGCACCACTGGGACGTCCCGATGCAGCAGGCCGGCCCGATCCAGTTCACCGAGAATGCCCATCACGCCCCCGGCGCGATGGACGTCCTCCATGTGATAGAGCGGTGTCGAGGGTGCCACCTTGCACAGATTCGGCACCTTGCGGCTGAGACGATCGATGTCGCTCATGGTGAAATCCACCTTCGCCTCGTGGGCCGCCGCCAGCAGGTGCAACACGGTGTTGGTGGACCCCCCCATGGCGATGTCCAGCGTCATGGCATTCTCGAAGGCCTCGAAGGTGGCGATGCTGCGGGGCAATACCGTCTCGTCGTCCTGCTCGTAGTAGCGGCGGGTGATCTCGACGATCAGACGCCCCGCCTCCAGGAACAGCGCCTTGCGCTCGGCATGAGTGGCCACCAGGGAGCCATTGCCGGGCAACGAGAGGCCCAGCGCCTCGGTCAGGCAGTTCATGGAGTTGGCGGTGAACATGCCCGAACAGGAGCCACAGGTGGGACAGGCGGAGCGCTCGATCTGCTCCACCTCTTCGTCCGATTCGTTGGGATCGGCGGCCGAAACCATGGCATCCACCAGGTCCAGCTTCACCTCGCCCTTGTCGGCCAGGCGCACCTTGCCTGCCTCCATCGGCCCGCCGGAGACGAAGACCGTGGGAATGTTCAGGCGCAGCGCCGCCATCAGCATGCCGGGGGTGATCTTGTCACAATTGGAGATGCACACCAGGGCATCGGCACAGTGCGCATTGACCATGTATTCCACCGAATCGGCGATCAGGTCGCGCGAGGGGAGCGAATAGAGCATGCCGCCATGCCCCATGGCGATACCGTCGTCCACTGCGATGGTGTTGAATTCCTTGGCCACCCCACCGGCCTGTTGGATCTCGCGCGCCACCAGTTGGCCCAGATCCTTGAGATGCACATGCCCTGGCACGAATTGGGTGAAGGAGTTGGCGATGGCGATGATGGGCTTGTCGAAGTCTCCCTCTTTCATTCCGGTCGCGCGCCAGAGGGCGCGGGCGCCGGCCATGTTGCGACCATGGGTCGTGGTATGGGAGCGATATCGTGGCATGCCTGTATCTCCGGAAGGAATTGCCGAGGGACGCATTATCCTGCCTCGGGGCGAGCAAGCGCAAATCGGCCGCAGCCCATGGAAATGAATTCGGACAGACTCGCCCTACTGGCTGCTGTAGGCAAGACGCAGCCGATGCGAGCGCGGCACCGGCTCTGGGCGGGAAAGGCCATAGCCCTGGAGGTAATCGACCCCCTGCTTGCGCATGCTCATGACCGTGGCACTGTCTTCGATCATCTCGGCGACGGTCTCGACGCCGAGCACCTGAGCGATTTCACAGATCATGCGCACCGATACGGCGGACAGGGGATCGGTGACCGCATTGCGCACGAACTGCCCATCGATCTTGATGTAGTCCACCTGAAGGTTGTGGAGATAGCCGAGCGAACTCATGCCCGCACCAAAGTCGTCGAGCATCAAACGGTATCCCATCGCACGCAACCGACCGGCCAGTTTGCGTGCCACCTCCAAATTGGTGATGGCCGCTGTCTCGGTGATCTCGAAACAGACCCGCTCCGGTGGTACCTTGCAGCGTCTCGCCTCTTCCTCGATGTAGTCGACCAGCCCTTCATCGGTAAGCGTCTGGCCGGACAGATTGATGGTGCAGCGCGAATCCGGCGGCATGCACTCCGGATCGCCCATCGCCTCCATGGCCAGCGCGATCACCCGCCGGTCGATACAGCGCATCATGTCGAAACGCTCGGCCGCCGGCAGAAACAGCCCGGGCGCAATATCCGAGCCATCGGCATCGCGAAGGCGCACCAGAAACTCGTAGAAGGCCGGCGCTTCCCCCTCGGTTTTGCGCACCGGCCAGATCGCCTGGCGATAGAGCAGGAACTGATCGTTCTCCAGCGCCTGCTGCAGGCGAGGCAACCATTGAACCTGGCGACGCCGCTCACCCACTGCACGGTCATCGGGCTGGAAGACATGCACGGTATTGCGGCCGGCCTCCTTCGCCGCGTGGCAGGCCATGTCAGCGTTTTTCATGATCTCCTCGAACCCGCCCAACTCCGGATCCACCGGCACCACGCCCAAGCTGGCATGCACGTCGATCACCTGTCCCGACCACAGGAAACGCATCGACTCCAGGCGCTTGCGCAGGCGGTCCGCCAACTCGCCCACGATGGTCATGTCGGGCGCCCGCATCAGGATGGCGAATTCGTCCCCGCCCATGCGGCCGATGCAGTCATCGTCGCGCAGGGCGTTTTCGAGGACCTCCGTCACCATCTTGAGCAGCTGATCTCCCGCCTCGTGACCGTAGGTATCATTGATCAACTTGAAGCGGTCGAGGTCGATGAACACCAGGGCATGGACTGCATCGTCGCTCACCTGCCGGGAGAGCACGGCGCGCACCCGCTGCTCGAACGCGGCGCGGTTCAGCAGACCCGTCAGGTGGTCGTGCGAGGCCTGATAGGCGAGGCGACTGGTCAGCTCATGTTCCCTGCTGGTATCGCGAATGGCCAGCACCAGACCACCATGTTCGTGCCCTTCCAGGCGGGAGACCCGGATACTCACCGGAATGCGACCCCGCGAACGGTTGTTCAAGAGCAGGTCGGGGCCGGCATCGCCCTCGCACATCCGTTCCAACCAGGCATGGACATCGGGCAAGGCCCTATCGTCGAAGGCGTCGATCAGCTCCAGCACCCGGTTGGCGGGCTTGCCCAGAAGCTCGTCCGCAGCGCCCTCCAGCATCTCCTCCGCCACCCGGTTCAGATAACGCACCCGATACCCCTCATCCAGCATGATCACGGCATCGGAGATCGAGCGCATGGCGCCATCGGCACGACGGCGCTCCTGTTCCAGCTCACGCCCTTTGCGCAGGCTCTCCTGCCTGGCCTGGGCGCGATTCTGAAGCGCCGCGACCAGGAACATCATGGCCAGCCCCAGCCCGAGGGGCGGAAGCCAAACCCAGGGGCCGAGCAGATCCGATGCATCGAGAGACCGACTCACCCGCAACGTCCGACTGCCCGAAAACACCGGCCGCCCTCCCAGCAACTCCACCAGGTATCCCTCGCCGGGTAGCCATCGCAGCTCGCTGGAGGGTGTTCTTCCGGCCTCCTCACCCTCCACCACCGTGAAGTGGGCCAAGGGAAAGTCCGCCTGGAGATTCGCCATCAGCCTGGCCGATGAAAGCCCGAGGAGGAACACACCGTCGAACTGCCGCAGCCGCTGGCCGCGGGAACCGGGTACGAGGAATCCGCGATAGGTCGGGGCACCATAGAAGATGTCCCCGGCGAAACGCGCCCCTGGGCTCCAATCGTCGAGCACCATTGGACGGCCAGCAGACACCAGGCGGGTCAGCAGGGGCAGATCGTCCCCTTGACGCATCACGTCCGCCCCCAGCAGGGCCAGGATGCGCGGGTCGCTGGGTTCAAGGAAGCGAATGGGCAAATAACCCTGTTGACCATCGACCAGGGCATGAGGGCCGTTACCCCGGATATGGAAGGTGGGATAGCCGGCTTCCTCCATCTCGCCGACGAATTGGGCCGCCCGGTCACCCGGAACCCAGCTGGCGTAGGCAATGAGATGGGTCTCGGGGCTGGCCTGCCGGATCGACGCAGCGAGGGCGGCCAGACGCGATGGATCGAAATCGCTCATCCCCTGCTGAGTCGCCGCCAGGGCATTGAGCATCGCCAAGGCATTGCGGTCGGCCTGTTCCAGGACCTCAGTCGCCTGGCTTACCGTCTGCAGGAATTCCTCGCGCTCCGCCTCGACCCGCAGATCCAGCAGGAAAGAGAACACCAGGGAAACCGGCAACAGAAATGCCAGCACCTGCCACCAGTGGGGTTGACGCAGTAATATCGGGGAGGACTTCACTGCGTCTTCTGCCATCGCTTCGCCTTGGCACGCAGTTTATCGGGGAGTCGAATGCCGGCCAGCTTCACCAAACCCTCGTTGAGCCACAGATCCCACCGGCGATTGGCGACAATCGGGATTTCACCCGGCGACACACCTTCCAGAATCGCCAATGCGGTCTCTCCTGCCCACTCCCCCTGTTCCTCCGGAATCTTGGTAAAGCCCAACATGGTCACCGGCATCATCCATTCGTGGTTGGTCACGCTCAGCGTCGCGACCTTGTCCTGGATCGCTGCCCGAACGGCCTCGAAATCCCAGCCATTGATGCCTGCATGGCTGCCGATTGCGACAAAGGGGAAGCGCTGTGCCTTCTCGAAGGCCTCGATCCAGGCCTCCGGAGTATCCACCAGGGCACTTTCCATCGTCAGCCCAAGATCCTCGGCAGCCTTGCGGAAACGGGCCAGATTCTTGCGCTCGGTGGTGGTATCAGCACCCAGGTAGAAGAAATGGTTTGCATCACCCCTGAGACGCCGCGCTTCCTTGAGCATGGCACGCACTGGCGCCACCTCGATCATTCCGGTCACATTCTCGAAGGGAAAGCCATATTCTTCCACCGACCAGTTCACACCACAGAACACGAAGGGCAAGGCAGCGTCCTTGTAATAGGGAACGATCAGATAGCGCGCCGCGTTGTCGTCCGCGGTGATAACCACGTCGGGCTTCCAGCTCTCGATCAATTGCTTCGCGGCCAACGCCGCTGCTCGTTTATCCGCGTCACTCTTGTGACGCTTGGTGTCCATGTCGAACTGACGCAGCTCGCATTTGCCTTGGAGTACCTTTTCCAACCCACGCTGCACACCATCCGACCAGCTGTAGCCCTGATGATAGGAGGAGACGAAGAAACAACGAGGGAGCGCCCAGGCGTTGGCACACAATATCGAGACCAGAAACAGCCCCGCGAACGGCAGGCGGGAAAATTGCCTCTTCAACATATGCGAGTATCCAAAAAAGTGGTTTCACACAACGACTTGGATTTGAAAGTGTAGCGCGTTTCTAGGACGAGCACAGGACACCGTAAACATTGTCGAGCCAGCACCGATAAACGGCAGCGGGACGGGAAACTTTAATTCGACTAACTCCCGTGACGCCTTGGCCACACCCCTGATCATGGAAAATGTCATCGATGCGGTTCGTGCCTCACCGCATCCTACATCATCCTCCAACTTCGTAGGGTGTGGTGAGCAC